>JBGQAL010000199.1:0-4074 GCA_041494285.1 Methanotrichaceae archaeon | reverse complement strand
TTCTTTCCGTAATCCGGACAACCTTCGTGCCAGCACCAGAATGCTGATGCATCTAGATCCGATTGCGTAACTACTCCCCCATGAGGGGGAATCAAACTCAAGATATATAAATCCTATCAATTATAGACATACACGACCAGCAAATGAGGAGTGACAGAGAGAATAGGTTCATGAAAAGATCTACCAAAGTCCACATAAAGAATCCAGTAGGAGCTGGCTCTGGCCAACGGAAGGCCAGGACACAATCAGTGTGGATGACATACGAAAAAGCTAACTACACATGAGTCCCTATTCCGGCCTACAGTATGGGCAAAGAAATCGGTGAATTGCTAGAGATCGCGGTCAGGGAAAGATACCCATAGCTTTCGGAACAGGAGGAAAACACTTGCCAAGAGCGACCTGGATCGCCGCTTGGAGACGAGACAGACCGAGCTTGATGTAGTCTTGTAGGAGCTTGAGCGTGCCGGAAAGGTCAAACTAACAGAGATTAAGGGCAAGCTCATTGTTGGATTGAGGGATAGCCGATGACTATCAACTATATCTCAGCCAGATCTCCTCGCTCCAGCTCTTCTCCCACATCAGAGGGCCGGGGTGGAAGATCTCAGCTAGGATCTGCTTTGCCGTCTCCAGTTCCATGAGCCTTGGGTTGACCATCGGTCTGGCTCTATAAAGGGTTTAGACCTACGCATCCACGGCAATTTGATCACGTCCAGGCCTCCAGGGTTGTCTGGCTCTTCTGCGCTCTCGGATAAGCCCTCGAAATAAGCTTCGTCGTAGCTCTTGGCCCTTCGCCGAAGTAGAATACTCGGTCGGCATTTCTGGTCAGATCCTCCAGAAATGAATCGCTCCCGGAAGGGAAGAGCCGCATCGTTGCTCCTCTCATATCCTGGGGGGGGACATAATCAGTAATTTCCTCTCAGCATTCTATCGAGTAGCTTTTCTTGCGCTTCAAAGGCGGTCTGCATGAGCATTCTTCACCTATTTGCGGCCTCGTTAACGTCTTCAGCAGCTCTGTAGTATCACAAGGTGAGTTCGACGGAGGATCAAGATTATTTATCAACGGCTGATACTTGCTCGTCATAGAAATTAGAGATAATATGGCCTCATCTATCGGGAAAAAATATCTGCTCTTAATATCGGCAAGTGGATCGTTCCTAGCTCCATTCATGGTCTCATCTTTGATCGTGGCCATTCCAGCAATCGGCAAGGAGTTCTCAATGAGTGCAGTGGAGATGAGCTGGATGTCGACAGCTTTCTTCCTGGCAGCTTCTATGTTCCTTTTGCCCTGTGGGAGAGCAGCAGACATCTTCGGAGTGAAAAGAGTTTTTACTGCGGGAATTTATGTGTACATCATCTCTGCACTTCTGGCTTCTCTATCACCTAGCTCAATGATTCTTACAACTGCTCGCTTCCTGACAGGAATTGGCGCGGCTATGATCTTCGGAACCTCCTTTGCCATCTTGAGTCTCTCTTTGCCGGAGAGCGAACGAGGCCAAGCGCTCGGCATAAATATCGCAGGTAATCTACTGGGCTTCGGTCTGGGTTTCCAGGCGGGCGGGCTTCTTACCTATTATCTTAGCTGGCGATGGATCTTTCTTCTTACTCTGCCTATCGATCTGTTGGTCATCACTCTCATACACCTTAAGCTGCCAGGGGGATGCGCTTTTTCTAAAGGCCAGAAGTTAGACTTGCCTGGGTCAGTTCTAATTATCACCATGCTATATTTGATTGTGGCCGGATTTTCCACGCTTCCAAGCTCAAGAGGAGTACTTTCGTTTTTAGGAGGCGTGACGCTCTTCATTGTATTCATCTGGTGGGAGATGCGCACTAAGAGTCCGGTTATCAATCCTAGACTATTCATAAAGAATTTGCCCTTCGCCCTATCCAATGGAGCTGCGCTGACTTACTACGCAGGGTCTTTTGGTGTCATCTTCCTCTTTAGCCTCTATTTGCATTACATCCGACAGCTTGATGCCCGCCAAGTCGGCCTTGTTCTCTTAGTATTTACTTTGATCATGGCGATTCTCGTAAGTTATGCTGGCAGGCTTTCGGATCGGCTCAGTCCCTACATTATTACCACGGCAGGCATCCTAATCACTCTTTTAGGCCTTCTTCCCCTAGCCTTTCTCGATTCAACCACACCTTTAGAATTCGCATTGTTAGAGTTTCTTTTAATTATTGTGGGAGGGGCATTATTTGCGCCGCCTATTGTAAAAATCATTCTTAGCTGCATATCCAGAGAGATGTATGGAATGGGATCAAGCTTGGAGGAGACGATGAGGCTATTAGGAAATACTGCCAGTATGGCCATAATCACTGTGATATTCACTCTTTATCTGGGTGAGAGCATAATCAAAACCGAAAATTTCCCTGGCTTATTGACGAGCATGAGAGCCATATTTTTGATATTCTTTGCCATTTCTACGATGAGCCTAATTCTTGCTGCATCAGCCGGAAAGTTTAGAGTTAGGCGAATCAAATAGAAAACCCAGAATGCAAATTATTTTACATATCAATTTAGATGCCTTTTTCCTTCTGATGAAGTTCGGGAGCATCCAGAATTGAAAGGAAAACCAGCATCACAGGTCATCCTCACTCTCGGTCACGCAAATCATAAGACTCCAGGCAGACCAGGGGTTCGGCTTCGGCACCACAGAATATGCAGCCTTTGTCCTCATATGCTTCAGATGACATTGTATTACCACAAACCGTGCATGTGTGGAGCGCTTCGGGTTCTTCTTTGAGAGTGCATTCATCGGCATAACTCAATACGCATTGGCCCCTAGGGCCGTCTGGATGCAAACAGTCGCCGTGGACGCCGTCGGCCTGATTCCAATATATACACATTTCTTTCATCTTACTACCATTTCCTGGCATTAGAGGGACGGAAGCTTGAACACTTGCCGACCTCGAACACCGTATTGCGTTTACGTTTTGGTATCCTCGCCTTGTTCAACAAAATCACTATCTTATACCTTATAGTTAAGGTAAGTTCCATAAATGAATATCTATCAAACTCCAAGTTGCTGGGACTTGCCAGGGGTGATAGCCGCCAGGGATTTCAAGCCCAATGGGTCGAGGATGGATGCGGTCTTATGCTTCCTGGATGCCATGAAGACCTTCAAGGACAAGTCCTTCCAGGAGATTCGGGAAATAACTCTTAAGATCGGCATGCGGAGGAGGTACGGTCTGGACATCAACGATCATTCGGCCCAGCACGTAATCAGATCCTTGCCAGGGACTTTCACGGCTCTGCATCTGGTCTGCATCATGTACGCTGAGTTCAAGCAAATCCAGCCGGTGATGGATCTGGTATAGATCTATTCCAGGAGTACGAGATGGCGGAGAGGATGGCGAGGGAGGAGGATGTGGTTTGATCGGTGAGTTAAATGCTATCCCCCCCTTGATGCCTGTGCCTCTGTACGTATCTGTTCATATACCTGCTTAAGGAGAACTCGGCCAACTAATTTTCTGAATTCTTCTTGATCTATGAATTTGGCCGTGATTTCCTCGTTCTGTTCCATACGATTAATGAAGATCCCCTCTAATGCTTTAAGGAATACATAGCTGAAGTTCTCCATTGTGTTCGCCACGGCCGCCTGGCGCAACTTATCATCAGCAACGGCATCCTCCCTGATAGAGTCGAAGAAAAGTTGATCTCCAGGTTTAAATTCAGTACCAAAGCGATCGTTAAGGATGTCGATGAGTTGCGAAAGCTCGATAGTTTTGTCGTGATCGATGCCGGTGCCTACTGATGTAGGACCTTGGATTTCGCCACCTTGCCCTTTCTCCAAGATGATGGAACCTTCGCTTATCTTCTGGAGGCGATAGTATTTGAGCGCCACATCATTATCAAGGTCGTAGGCTGATCCTGAGTCTCTCAAAGGCAATTTCATCAACAGGAATCGGATATATGTGTAGAGCTTCTCCAGGTCCGAATCCTGGAAGGGGATCACTTGTGACAGGAATGCGTAGAGATTGCGATAGGCTACAAGGACTTTGCGGAATTCTTCTCGATTTTCCTTGTCCAATTGTTTGTATCGATTCACCGCTGGATCGATGCAAGCGTTCATC
>JBGQAL010000076.1:0-12787 GCA_041494285.1 Methanotrichaceae archaeon | reverse complement strand
CTATCGTTCAAGTACCAGCATGAGAGCGATTAGGATTCGGGTAATCAAACCGCTCTCCAGCACAAGTCCTGAAATCTCTTCAGGATTTGGCTGCTGGGCCGCGGCTCGAATTAGATGCTGAGTGCAGGGTTGAAGCAATCCTTTCAGAAAGCCTGACAAGGAAGGATTCTTTTTCCGATCCCTTCACCCTTCAAGAGATCTGAGAATTCAAAAAATAAGGTTCCAGATCTCAATTTCTGCAGCTACCTGGGATTCCTTTGCATGAATCTCGACACAAAATGGCTCAGGCCAGCTTCCATATGCTGCGACCTTGCACTCATTTACGCTCTTGGCTGTATCTTGATCTCGAACAGCTCCGGCCAGAACTTTCCAGTTACCAAAAGAAGATCCTTATCTGCTTCATAGGCTATGCCGTTTAGGACATCAATATCACCCAATTGATCCTCCCGATCCACGAGCCCTTGGAGATCGATCCTGCCTGTGACCTCCCCTGTCTCTGGCGAGATGATGGCGATCCTGCTGGTTAAATAGACATTAGCGTACACTTTGCCCTTGATGTACTCAAGCTCGTTGAGCTGATTGACCGGGTTGCCGTTCTCCCTTACTCTTATCGATCCTATCTCCTCGAGGGTATCCGGATTCAGAAAGTAAAGTGTGTCCGAGCCGTCGCTCATTATCAGCTGCCGGCCATCGCTGGTGATCCCCCAACCTTCCCCGGAATAACTAAAAGATCGAGTCTGGTTGAAGCTTTTATTATTGTAGACGAATCCTATTCCCGATTGCCATGTGAGCTGGATCAGTTGATCTTTCCAGAGGGTTAATCCCTCACCAAAAAACTCATCTGGCAATTTGTAAAGTTTCAGAATTCTTCCTGTGGTAAGATCAACCTGACGGAGGGTTGAGTTGTTGTAAAGTCCTGTACTTTCGTACAGTATTTTGCCATCATAGACCAACCCTTCTGTAAAGGCGGTCTTGTCGTGGGGATAAACGTTGATTATTTTATAGCCGTAGACGGGAACAGGACTTGACTGGGTCTTGTTGACCGCGTTATCTGCAGCTAATGAAGGCACCAAGGCAAACGATGTAAGGGTTAAAAAGATAGCGGCTGAAAGGAATATGGATTTTCTCATTTTCATTCTTCTTATCATCCTCTTAATCTATCACTATCCGACAGCAAGACGCAAGCATCGTTAAGGCCACAATATTTAACGCCATAATTTCGACTCACCAGTTCATCGTTCATTAATATTTCGATCGGTCTACCTGTTGGTTCTGAAGTTTACACTCAATCTTCATGGGGCAATCGGCACTCGGGATCAAAATGACAGCCAGGAAGAAAGTCATGGTTCGATCCAGGTTCCGGCCTTACCTCTGAGGGCATCGAAAAGACTTTCCACATTCGTTATCAGCGCATGACAACCCGTAGACTTGGCATACATAGCTGCCGCTTCTACCTTTGGCTCCATTGAGCCTGAAGGAAACTCTCCAGACGCTAGCAGTTCCAAGGAGGCAACAACATCCATGCAGTTTATGGGCTTCTCAGATTTGGTGCCAAAGCCGGTCGAAACATTGGGCACATCGGTTAGGATTACAAACCTTTTAGCCCCGAGGGTAATCGCCAGAAGGCAGGCCGTAAGATCCTTATCGACCACTGCCTCTACGCCTTGGAGACCCTCATTTCTTACAACCGGTATTCCGCCACCATCTCCCGCAATTATCAGGTGGCCGTGGCTGACGGCATCTTCAATGGTGTGGATCTCGACTATCTCCACGGGTTTAGGCGATGGTACAACCCTTCGCCATCCTTGGCTCCGAGTCTCTACCATCTTCCACCATGAACAACAAGTTTCAGCGATTCAGCGGTCTCGTGTGAATAGAACGGTCCAACAGGCTTGGAAGGATTCGAAAAGCCTGGATCGTCTGGGTTCACTGTCACCTGGGTCAGGACTGCAGCTATCTCCTTTTTTGGAATTCGATTTCTAAGAGTTCTTGCTAGCAAGTAGCCGATGCTCCCTTGGGTCTCTGCGACCATAACGTCCAGAGTCTCTGGTGGGATTCTGTCTTTGGTTGCTTCAATCCTTAGCAGTATCATTCCCACCTGTGGGCCGTTGCCATGCACGAGAACCATTCCCGCATCGTCGGGCTTGAGCAGTCTGACCGATCGGGCAAAAGCGTCAGCGGTTTCTTCCTGGCGGCCAGGATTCTTGGGGTCGGGCAGAAGGGCATTGCCTCCAAAGGCCAGGACTGTTGGCCTAACCAGGATCAGGCCTCCTTTGGTATAATACGCGCTGGCTCAATTCCCCTTTGCATTGTGCGTTCTATCATGAAATAGAAGTCCTCATCTCCATCGGGATGCTACGGTCTCATCCATCTCTCACTTCCGCCTTCGTCGGATGCTCATCTTGACTCAAGCCGGTTATGAACTCATCGATCAGATCATGCAAAAAAGGCCTCTTCATATCCATCAGCTCGTAAAAAACAGACGTAGAAGGCTTGTTGATCTTTATGAGGCGGCGCAGATCGACAGGTGTAGCAATCACAACCGTATCCGATTTGGCTTTGTTTATGGTCTCTTCAAGCTCCTTGACCTGCTCGGGGTAGTATCCCATGGCCGGCAGGACTTTGCCGATATGTCTGAACTTCGAGAACACTTCCTTAATTGACCCAACAGCAAAGGGCCTTGGGTCTACGATCTCCGAAGCACCGTACTTATTGGCAGCGACAAAGCCCGCACCGTAGGCCATTCCTCCGTGAGTGATGGTGGGCCCATCCTCGATGACCAGCACCCTTTTGGATCTGATAGTTTCAGGATCCTCGGCCACGACTTCGGAGGCGGCGGTCACTACTGATGCATTCGGGTTCAGCCTGGCCGCGTTGGCCTTGATCGACCTCACGTCTTTCTCTGGGGCTGAGTTGGCTTTGTTGATCACGATGATGTTCGCAGCTCTGAAGTTCGTCTCCCCGGGATAGTAGGAGACCTCATGTCCCGGCCTCAGGGCATCTGCAGCCGTAATCCATAGGTCCGGCTTGAAGAAAGGAGGGTCGTTGTTGCCCCCATCCCAGATTATCACATCGGCCTCCTTTTCGGCCGTTCTCAGAATGGCCTCGTAATCAACACCGGCATACACCACAGACCCCCTTTTGATGTGTGCCTCGTACTCTTCTCTCTCCTCGATGGTGACTTCTGCATCGTCCAGCTCTTTCAGTGAAGAAAACCTCTGGACGGCCTCTTCTGCCAGGTTTCCGTAGGGCATGGGGTGCCTTACCACAACTGCCTTCATTCCAGCCGATCGGATTCGGTCTGCGACGTACCTGGCGGTCTGGCTTTTGCCGGTGCCCGTCCTGACTGCGCAAACTGCCACAACCGGCTTTCTTGACTCCAGCATCGTATGCCGACTGCCAAGAAAGCCGAAGTCTGCTCCTGTTGCCAGGACCCTGGACGCCAGGTCCATCACGGCCTGGTGGCTTAAGTCACTGTAGGCCAGAATGCACATATCTATCGCGTAGGTTCTGATTATTTCCTCCAGTGAATCCTCTGGCCAAATGGGCAGGCCATCAGGATAGATCTCGCCGCTCAGCTTAGGTGGGTAGAGACGACAAGATATTTCGGGAATCTGGGCGGCAGTGAATCCAACAACCTCGTACTGGGTCCTGTTGCGGAAGAAAACGTTGAAATCATGAAAATCTCTTCCGGCAGCGCCGAGGATTAGAATCCTTTCTCGGTCCGCTTCACCATCTTTCTTGCTCGTGGTGGAGCTCTTAATCGCAGATGGACATCCAAAGCTCATTTTAGTCGACCTATAGATACTGCGATCTCAGCAAAAAATCTTTCATCGACATAATGGCATCGAACTTTTGGCAAAGCTCTTTAACCAAATAGCGATCTAGCGGTCTGGGTCAGTAGCTTTGGTCCCATTATCGGCGAAAAAAATAAAATGGATGGGCCACTTCCGGGAATCATCCCAGCGTTCTGTTGAAGAAGGTCACCATCTGCCAGAAGGCGTCTTTTGCCGGGAAGCTCTGGGACAGCGTTCCGTTCTGCACCATAAATCCGTGAGGCTGACCGTAATAGACCTTCAGCTCAAAGTATTTGCCCGAGGCGTTTAGATCTGTAGCGTATCGATAGATGTCTGAGATCTTGCTGGCCTGGTCGTAGGTTCCGTGGATCATCAGCATTGGCACCTTGAGCTGGCTTATGAAGTCCGACGGTTTGGATTCGTTTTGGAAGCCTCCAGAGTACGGGAACCCGTAGAAGGCCACACCCGATTTGAAATCCATCTGGGGCAGGAAGAGCATAGTGTACCTTCCTCCAGCGCAAAAGCCTGTCAGCCCCAGGTTGTTGGCATCGACATTCTTCATGTTCTTAAGATAGGACACCGAGTCCTTGACGAGCTGACCGACAACTTCGTCACTCGGCGACTTGTTGAAGGTCTGCCACTCCGGCGCTATCACCGCAAACCCTTCAGATGCGAACTTGTCCACCAATGTTTTGTAACCGGGTTCCAGGCCATTAAAGGAGTGGATCAGCACAACCCCTGGCCATTTTCCTTCAGCCGTTGGCGTTGCCAGGTAAGCGGGATAACTCCTGTTCCCGCTTGCTATCTGCACAGTTTCATTCTTAACTGGTGATACGCTCTTGATAACATCGGTACAACCTGCGATCCCTACGATAGCGACCACCAGGAGGCATAAATACGTTATTTTCATGTCCAATACCTCGCTCATAAACTTGTTCGGGCAGTTTCAATATCTCTTAGCTGCGCGAATAGCGCTCACTATTGCATGCGATGCAGAATTCTGAGCTTCTAAAAGTTATAAAAGTCTTTATCCTATAATTATTTATCGAGTATCTCAATTCCAAAAAGCACCGAAGCATATTGTAGACCATGAATGCACATTTCAGCTTTGAAATTGAGGCCAAACGACAATAACTTGGAAAAAGACGAAAATATTGGATGATAAAAAGGTGAAGCTTAGGATTTTCGTGGGTAATTATAAGTCGAAGCTAGACAGATTACAAACTATGAAAGAATACACAAACAAGGAAATAGCTGTTTATTGGAACCCCGAGAAGTGCATCCATTCTGCAAACTGTGTCAGATGCCTGCCGGGGGTTTTCAATCTCAAAGAAAGGCCTTGGATAAATATGAAAGGGGCTAGCTCGGAAGATATAATGGAGGCGATCGATAAATGTCCTTCAGGTGCCTTATCCTATAAGAAAGCTGGCGATGGCCAAGAGCCAACTCGGGATTGAACTTTGCCATAAGTTCAGCCACCGTGAATGATTCGAATGATCTTTATTTGATCTTCAGATCCAACCTCATCGTACTCCGATGTTATCTTGCCATTCTTGGAGACTATGACTTCAACCGGATTTATCTTGAGGTCGTTCAAGATATCTTCAATCAGGGCTTTGTCGACATCGACCTCTTTTATGATCCCGTCATCGAGAACTATTTTCATTTCAATCTCCTTGGGACTTCCAAATCTCCTGGAATCAGATGTCTCGTTGGGGCGTTATATCGCATCCGGTACAAGCAAGACACATCGTCTCAGACTGATCTGCCCGCAGGCCATGCTCTTCCAGCGCCTTCCGGGTGTACCTTGCCAGCCTGAGCAGCCTCTCGGGAGAGGGCCTTTTCACATCGGCCTCCAAAGAGCGAAGCGGGTGTGGCGATATGGGCCTCAGGTTAGGTATAACTCCCATCTTCGTGAGCTGGTCTACCCCAGACATTACGCAATCGTCACTCTCGCCCAGGCCCAGGATGAAGTTGGACGTGACACGGTTCTTGCCGAAGATTTTTACAGCATTTTCCAGGGATTTCAGGATATAATCAAGCGATAATCCTGGACAAAACCTGGCGAAGATCTCAGGGTCCATGGTCTCCACATTGTACTTGATCTCCGTTGCCCCCGCGTCGTGAAGCTCCTCGGACGATGTATCGGTTGGATAGACCGAGACGCCGATGGGCACGCCGTATTTTGCCTTCAAGGCCTTGACTACCTCTACAGCCTTTTTGACTTCATCTTCAGTCGACTTCGCTACGCCGCTGGTGATGGAAATGGCTCGAAGGTTCCCTTTTTGGTTTGCCTCTTCTACAAGTCGCATGATAGTATCAAGGCTTTTGATATCCCCGTTGAGAAGCGGCACTGGGCAGAACTTGCAGTCATTGATGCAGCGGCCGCTTATAGTTATGTAAGCCTGCTCGGGGCAGTGGCTGAGAGCGGGCTCAAGCTGACCTGTCATGATTTCGATTTCGTTCTTTATCACTGCCACCCCTGAGCAGCATCTCACTACCGTCAAAGGGGAGCTCTTGTTTATGGACAGCCTGACCCGGCGACCACCTGATTTTATAAAGAAGGATTCTAAGCCTGCTCCTGGACCCGCGCTGGGAATGGTCCCAGCGACCTCTCGTAGAAGCCCCTCGTCGATGTTTGCGCTGCCGATGCTGACCAGCAACGCCTTGATTTCGGCGTTCATCTCCATGTATGAGCCTCAAAATAGCTTATTTGCAGACCCAAGATTTCCGCAGGCAGTATGCCCATCAGATAACCAATATTAAGAACTTCACAAAAGCCAAGGTCCGGAGTCGAACCGGATTGGTATTGCTCTGCAGGCAATTGCGTGGCCGTTCCGCCACCTTGGCGCTCACAGTTTGTAGCATGCCTGTTGATGGTGATTTCTTATATAAATCTTAGCAAAGAGGCAAGGTTGAGGAAATATTATTATTCAATAATATCCTTTCTCTAGCCTCCTGATAGCACCTGTCCACGATCTACGTACTTCCCTGAAGACCGACGATTTCCAGACCATATGAACTTGCGAATTCGCTAATTTTTAACTCGACCTCAAAATCACTGATATAATGGAGCCCAGTATCCAACTTGGCTACTCTTTTGTAGCCCAAACTATTCAGCATGCTTCCCAAGCTTTGAGATTTCGAAGATTTACTGACCTCTTTATCGATCTCTCTCCAGTTGAATGCCCACATTGGAGTGAAGAATATTCCTACACCGGAAAATCTACTCAAAGTCTCCTCGTATCGTTTGTTACCTCCTAATGCCACAGCTATGCAATCATCCACCCGTTTATCGTCTTTGTCGGTCAGGAAATATATGGGGCAACTCAGATCCCTCAAATCATTCCCAATATCCCCCAAAGAATTTCCACACAATCCATAGAAGAGGAGGACTCCATTAGAGAACGTGGACATATCGCGGATGTTTTTGTATACCTCATCCTTGAGCAGCTTACCATCGGAATGCAGTGCCATTTTAAGAACATTGACAACCACAACAAGCTCTTGTTCGCTTGCATTCTCTGATGCTTGCCCGCGATTGAAGCGAAATTTATTAATTAAAGGCTTTATGATTTTGCCAAAATTACCCTTTTGGAGATCTTTTATACGATTGGGGATTTCTTCCCTGACTACAAGTAGATGAGCACGGTTTTGGGCACGCAGCTTCCTGGAAAGGCCCATCCCATCCGGGTTATCCACTAGGAAAAGATACCGCAGCGTGTGGTCCATAGAGAGCACGCGAGTGAGTTCATCCTCAAGTATCCTGCAAGCGATTATGCTCAATACAGGCACTTTCTCACACCCTGAGAAAACTTCGGCCAGCCTTTCAAAGGAGATATGCTACAGGTCCTAAAAGGCATACACCTTATTACTCCGTTCCATCATATCCTCTACTAGCTGCTCATAGAAATCGACAAGCGATATTGTAGTATTTTTTGGCTGCACTCCTCTCGCATCGATGTCCTCCTTGCTGGCGTAGACGTTATCAGGTGGCAGGGCCTCGAAGGAAGGGTCAAGCAAATTAAAGACTCCATCTCCCGCTAGGTACAGAACGGCATTTTTCGACCGCTTTACGAGCTGGATGCATAATTTTGTACGCTCGCTATTTGACGGCTTGGTCAGGAGGTAGACCGTGCTCTTTACATTCTCTCTACTACGATTAGCGCTACTGCTCAAAAAGACCACCACTACATTTTATTGTTTCATATATCGTTCATAATATGATCACACAATCAGCTTCTTCGATCTGCTCTAAGAATACATCTTCGTCTACGAGCTCCACGAGCTCGATGAGGCCTTGATTCAAGAGATTTCGCTCAGCAATTGAGGGTTCGTGTGCAATGACACTTATCTCTGGGTACGAATAGAGTAGATCGGAGAGGTTCGGGACATCGAGTCTCCTGCTATCCTGGCCAGTCAGTGCGAGATAGACCCCGTCGGCGTAGAGGCCTATGGTCACATCCAATTTAATGCTCACTGCGGCTGCGTTGAGCAAGCCATAGGCCTTTTCGCTGCCATATGGAGCTACATCGAGGAGGTAGAAGATGGATCTCATCGTGAGAGGGTGATTACCTTGTCGCTTTTGCAGAGCATCTCTGCCAGGTCGTAGATGCTTGTGATCTTTATTCCATTATAATACTCTGGGCAGACGCCGTTATCTCCTGGCAAATAGCCTCTAGCGGCAGCACATCTGGAACATGCTCTGACTACAGCGCCTCTTTCAGCAAGCTCCTGGAATAGTTTGCCTGCATTTGCAAAAAGGGAAGGATTCTGCCCGAGTTTCGGAATGTGCACGGCATCCAGGTAAAGGAATATGTTCACTTGGTGCTCCTTCAAGGCGACTTGTGCAATTTTGTACGCCATCTCTGCATACTCGGAGATGTAAGGGCCATCCGTTAGAACAATGGTCAGAGTCTTCATTCCCATCCGTCAGAGATATTCGAGCATTGCCCTGAGGTGCTCCAGGTTGGTCGCATATTTAGCATCAAGCAGCGGTGTGCATTTGTCGAGCGTGGTCTCACGGCCCACCAGTCGGATGGCAAAGGAGTAGCAGCTCTGATCTCCGCATATTCTGCAGTCGGTCTTAGGCAGGTACTGGTAAATCTCAGAATGGTCTACCTTGATCTTCTCGCGGGGCACCGGGGTCACGCCTTTTGCTATTGCATCGTTTATGGCCTTCCTCATCTCATCGAGCAGGTCCTTTGCCTCCTGCTCACTCTTGATCATGGTCATGGTGATGTTGCCCGTCCCGTAGATTGTGATCAGGATGTTGCCCTTCTGAATTATCAGCGCCCCGATCTTCTCAGAGTACCTGGCCCTGGGAAATATTGGCTCAAGGAGCTTGAGAGCACCGCCCAGGGGAGGCGAGACTCTGGCGATTATCCTGAACTTGGAGGTATCTGCAATGCAGGGCAGGAGCTGCTTGACCTCGGCAATCTCAATGGGCTTGGTGCCAGCTAGGTCCCTCTTAACATCTATGGGCTTTTCGGCCTTAGAATCCATGAAGTTCTTCCCGAAGTCCGTCAGGACCACGGCACCATCTTTTAATTCGACTAGTCCAGCTTGCTGGAGCATCTGCAGGTGGTAGTCCAGCATGGATGGACCTACGAACTTCGATATCTCCTCTTGGGTTCGGCTGCTTTCGACGATCATGGCCATGATCTTGCGTCTCGTAGCATTGGCCCTGGCGTTGCTCACGAGCTTAACATCAGCGGGCGAGCCGGGCATTTATCTCACCTTGCTAACTCCTAGTTTCACAAAATATCTTCTCAGGTGCACTAGGATAGTACCTGTCCCTCAGCTTCAAGGCTACATTCACAAGAGCTATGAGCACTGGAACCTCGATGAGAGGCCCGATAACTGCAGCAAAGGCCTCTTGGGAGGCGATGCCGAAGACGGCCACAGCTACTGCTATCGCCAGCTCGAAATTGTTGCTGGCAGCGGTGAATGATAGTGCGGCAGTATTCTCGTAGTTCACTCCCAGCTTGTAGGACATGTAGAAGCTGGAGGAGAACATGAGCAGGAAGTAGATCATGAGCGGAATGGCTACTCTAACTACGTCGAGTGGCAGCTCTACGACATACCCTCCTTTGAGAGAGAACATCACGACGATGGTGAAGAGCAAGGCAATGAGCGTGATGGGGCTAATCTTAGGTATGAACTGGTTCTCGTACCAGCTTCTGCCTTTGGCCCTAATTAGCGAGAACCTTGTGATAATGCCTGCCAGAAAAGGTATTCCTAGGTAGATGAAGACGCTCTCTGCAATCTGGGTTATGGTGACGTTTACTGTCATTCCTTCGGCTATACCTATAGCGGCAGGCAATATTGTGATAAATATGTAAGCGTAGACGGAATAAAACAGCACCTGGAATATGGAGTTCAGACCCACCAAGCCGGCGCAGTACTCTGTACAGCCACAGGCCAACTCGTTCCAGACGATGACCATGGCTATACAGCGAGCTATACCGATGAGGATTACGCCATACATGAGATGAGGATAGTCTCTCAGGAATACGACGGCAAGGACGAACATCAGGATGGGTCCAATTATCCAGTTCTGGACCAGGGACAGAGCCAGAACCTTCCTGTCCTTGAAGACGCTACCAAGCTGCTCATACTTCACCTTGGCCAGAGGCGGGTACATCATCAGTATCAAGCCGAATGCAATGGGAATAGAAGTGGTTCCCACCTGCAGGCTGAGGATGAACTGAGTTATGCCTGGAGCAAAATAGCCGATGCCTATGCCAATTAGCATGGCGGCGAAGATCCAGGCTGTTAGGAACCTGGAGAGAAAGTCGAGCCCTTTGCTTATCTCATTCGCCATCTTATATGCCCCTTCAGCTTCATGCACTCCATTGCAATTTGATTTCTTGACTCATTTATTCTAAGTTGTTCCCAGATTCTTGTAGCGTCCCGTATTTGCAGTGTTGTTCTTTCCGGCTAGGGCTGTCTTACTCTTCTCGGAGGCTGGCTGGTGGACTGCCCAATCCTGCCAGGTGTAGATCTTGGCGTTATAACCCATGAGCTGGAGGGCGTACCATAACAAAGACGCCCGGTTGTAATCGCTAGAGTAGACGATGACCGGCTTGTTCTTGGCTAGGCCGCTGAATACGTTTGTCAGCGCATCTCTATTCTTGATCTTGCCATTTTCCAGGACTTTGGTAAAGTCCATAGAGATGGAAGTTGGTATGCGGGCCTTGCTGAACTCCATGAAGGGTCTGGCATCTACTATCAGGGCAGAACCGGACGTCACGTTCTTGTAATCTGCCAGAAGCTCCTGCCTCACGCTGGGGGTATAGTTTGCTTCAGGCCTCGTATTCTGCGACGCCTCAAAGGGCAGCTTCGCAGCCTTCCAGTCTTCGAGGCTGCCGTCGAGAACCTTCACGTCGTCATGGCCGAGATGGCGCAGTGTCCAGAAGATAAAGGTGGAATCAGCAAGATTGTCGCTGTAAATTACCACAGGGTCCTTGCGAGAGACTCCTGAATCGCCCAGAATCTTGGCCAGCTCTGAAACTGGCTTGAGCCTGCCGTCATCGTTTAGGAAGCTCTTAGAAGAGACATGGAGCGCCCCCTTGATGTGGGACTGGCTATAACTGTTGTCGTTGGATACGTCCAACACAAGGTCTGAGCTGGAAACACTTTGAAGGGGTTTAAGGATCTGGCCATCGGGGAAAAGGGCCGATCTTGGCGCAGTCTGGGGCGCATTCTGAGAGCCGGTGCTGGAGGTCGCGCTGGTGCCCGCGCTCTCAGTGGCCGACTGGACGCCAGGCACATCAGAATTCAAAAACCCGCTCGGGTTCCAATTGCCTACTGCACTGCAGGCACATCCCGCATAAACGCCGGGAATTAGAAGCCCGAGGGACAGTGATAGGGCGATTAGGCCAATCGTTGACTTTAGACCTATTGTAGTATAGTCATATTCACGAGTAGCATGCAAGTTGCTTGCTGTATTAGCTTTAACTTTGAACATATTCACGCCCCTTATATTTTTATCTGATCTTCTAGATCAATCCTTAAACAGGACGCCGCAATTTTTCAGCTATTTCTACAAAGAATCGAGGATCAGCGACCAAGTTGAACTGAAACATATCATTTGTCCTTTAGAAGCTTGGCCTGGTTGAGCATCTCTATAACTGCCCCATCCGATAGCCTATAACGGGACCACTTTCCGTCTCTGCGTTCCTTTATCAATCCGGCTTCCTTCAATATAGATAGATGATGGGATGTGGTAGACTGTGGTCTGTTCAAGGCCATGATTATCTCACAGGCACAAAGCTCACCATCCCTCAGAAGCTTAAGAATTCTGAGTCGGCAGGGGTCTGCCACTGCCTTAAAGATATCCGTCTCTGAGTCGGAGTTCTCACCATCTATTTTCTTCATCAGAATACGAAGCTTTCTTACCCTATCCCTAGCCTTTTCAGGATCTCCAATAAGCCTGGTCAGACAGCAAACAGCATCCGATCCTTCTTCAGCTTCCCGAGAAGCCTCATCGCTCAGCGACAACAAGAGCAACCACCGATCCGTGAGGAAAGCAAGTTAAGACGTTCCTTTTCGAAACAATTGCTGCAGATCTTTATGCTTCCGTGCAGCCTATGGTTTACCTTTAGAAAGGATACGTCCTCCTTACCGCAAATATCGCATCTCATGAGCTTAGAGCTTTTTCCCTTTTTATTTACCAATGCACTCCTACCAAAGACATATCCATACATATCGATATATAAGTATTTCGGGCTTATTCTATGATATGACAAATCAAGCTTGATTAAGAAGAATTAGCCAATAATTAGCTACATATTCATAGTTATATTGGCAAATATTGCAAAAATAATGAGTTAATTGGGACATTAAACGTTCCGAAACCCATAAATATGAATTCATAAGTCAATCAACGACATCCTGAATTGACTCAAGCGACTTAGAGGCGAAATTCGAGTGAGAAAATATGCCTCTAAGACTGAGATCAAGTTTGGAGAGAACGTCAGAGATTT
>JBGQAL010000185.1:0-4719 GCA_041494285.1 Methanotrichaceae archaeon | reverse complement strand
GCAACCAACGTACAGGAGGCAAACGGCAACTCCGATACCTCCGTGGTTCAGAGCGCAAGCAACACCATTACCGCAAAAAGCGATAGCAATGCCACAGCGATCAATAACCAGGGGGCAAATGCAAATGCCCATACCAATGTATCCCAGGATGCAAGCAATACCATCAACGCCAGCGGTAACAATGATGAAGTGATGGCAGCCAATGATCAACTTGCGGATAAAAACGCCAATAGCTCCTTGACCCAAAATAGCAACAATAAAATCAGCGTTACGGGCAAAGAGGGCGCCGATGAAGCAAACAATACAAACAATGCGGCGATTGCGATCAACGGCCAAGCTGCAAATAACAACTCAGATAGCGACATTACCCAGAAGGGTTTAAACAGCGTCTCTATTGATGGCGAGAATATCACCGCGATCGCATTCAATAGCCAGGCTGCAAGTAATGACTCCGGTAGCAATATAGCCCAAAATAGCACAAACCTCGCGGCTATAAATAAGACGGGCAATGCTACAGCCACTGAATCGCAGATCGGCTTACAATTGGCGATCAACAATAGTGATGGCTCTATCTCCCAAGATATCTCCAACAATGCGACTTTGACCGCTGCAGCCACAGCAGGCCAATATGCCAAGGAGAATGCCAATGAAAACAATGACAGCCAGATTAAACAATCATGGGAGTCAGGACTAGATGCTCACGGACAGGTCAACTCCGTTCAGGAGACATTACAGAATGCCAATTCGAATAACCTTAGCACAATAGGCCAGGAAGGCCATTATGTGTCAAGCATTGGCAGCACCGATGTCATCCAATCAAGCAGACAGTCGGCCAATACGACCATCATGAGCGTTATTAGCCAGATGTCGAACAGTTTCATAAGCGATTAGATAGAGGGATGTATTCCCTTTATCCTTCTTTTTGAAATTAAAGTCTTATAAGAGAATATGCTTTGTAGATGCTGTTGGTCAGCACATACTGCTCTTCGCCATTAATTATTCGATAAGCAATGTAGCTGCAATAAATGTGGCTGCCTACAGTCCACCGACCTATCCGCAACCAGGATACCTACAACCAATACAGCCCTACCAACAATCAGGCTGCCAGCAATCTAATTATCAGCAGTCCAATTACCAAACTTCACAGGGGTATTAATCCCTTTTTAACTTTTTCCATGTGGATTCGGTCAGGACCTTCTTGGCAGTCTCAAGCTTCAAGAGCTTTGTGTTGACCATGATCCTGGACTCAAAGGGCCTGGTCTTAATCTGCGCAGCCATTGAATCACATCCAAGCCTCCAGGGTGGTCTGGCTCTTCTGCGCTTTTGGATAAGCCTTCGAAACAAGCTTCGTCGTAGCTCTCGGCCCTTCGTCGAAGTAGAATACTCTGTCGGCATTTCTGGTCAGATCCTCCAGGAACGTATCGGTTGCTGGCTAGAGCAGCCTCTACTTCATCTGTCCTCTTTGCATTCATTGAACCTTATTCTTTATCGTTGGATTTCTTCTGGATATCATCAGCTTTCGTCTCGGAAGGGACAACCATATACAACCAAGTGAACGGTTTTAAAGGCCGAGGTGCCAGGCAGGGCATGGTAAACCTTAGCAGAATTGAGAATATCTCAGCCTTCCGTCTCTCTCCAGTTATCTGACATATCGTCAGGTCAAAGCTGATGCAATGCCCCTTCCGGCCAAGATTCCTGTGGCTGCAGCAGTCACTTATGCCTCTGAACAGACCGGCACCATCTCCGGCCACATAGAGCCCCTCTATGGAGGTCTGGAGACTGCTGTCCATCACTCCCACCTCCTGGGCGTAGAACTTGATCTCCGGAGCGTATAGGAGGGTGGAGTCTGCATTCACCCCGGGCACGATCTGGTTTAAGATCTCCAGACCCTCGATAATGTCCATAACTATTCGATGGGGCAGGGCCATAGAAATGTCTCCGGGAGTGACATCCTTGAGACTATTTTCAACCGGGTTCCGGGCTATCCTCTCTTCGGTGGACCTCCGACCTCTGTGCAAGTCGCCAAGCCTCTGGATGACTGGCCTTCTCCCACCGATGGTGGTGACCAGCTTGGCTATGGACATGCCATAAGCGGTGGTGTTCTCCACGGGTTTGGTCAGCTCCAGCCGGACCAAGAAGGCGAAGTTGGTATTCTCCGATCGCCGATTAGTCATGGAATGGCCGTTGGTGGCGATGAACTCTTGGTATTCCTCTTTGACCACGAAGCCTCCCGGTTTTGTACAGAAGGTCCTGACGAAATCGTCGTACCTGTGGGTGACTATGTGGAACTTGGGATCTCTGTTTATTCGGGTGACGGGGTCCATTATAATCGAGGGCACCTCTACTCTGACTCCTACATCCAGAGGACCGTACCTGGCATGTATGCCGTATTTGTCGATTAGATCTCCGGTCCACTGGGCCCCCACCCGGCCCAGAGCCAGGAGTGTCTTGCTAGCCATTAATCGAGTGCCATCGGCCAGCTTGACTCCGCAGCATCTGCCGCTTTCTATGATCAGATCCTCTGCCCGGGAGTTGAGCAGGAACCTGATACCCTTCTGCTCAAGCTCTTTTTTGAAGGCGGCTATAATCTCCGGGGTTCTATCGGAACCCATATGTCGCTGTCTTATGGGTATGAAACGAGCGCCGGCTGCAGCCGCCTTTCGTCTGAGCATTTCTGTATCGTCCTCGGATGGTTCCAGGGTCTGGTTGGGAGCGCCGTATCTGAGAAATGCCAAGTCCACCTCATTGACCAGATCCCAAGCCTCACCTCCTGCCAAGTGCTCGAGGTTGCCGCCTATGGCCGGATGGAGGTTAAGGAGGCCGTCGGAGTAAGTCCCCGCTCCCCCTACGCCGCACATGATATGGCATGGATCGCAGTGAATGCAGTGGTCTCTCTTCTTCATGGGGCAGACGCGGTCAGATATGTCCTTTCCCTGATCTATCACCAGGATGTCAGCCCTTGATTTGGAAAGCTCCAGGGCGGCAAACAAGCCCGCGGGCCCAGCGCCTACAATGATCACGTCTACCATACAAAATAATATCTTCCTTGTTGCTATTTATGTAGATTGGACTAGGCGTATAGCTGGGGATTATGAATAATGCAACAGGGAGAAAGTTCAGGATGTCAAAAGCATTGTTGCCTGGGAGACGTACTCAACCATCCCTTGGGCGTCCTCGTAGAGCAGGGGTCATGCTCGACGATTATCAAGGAGCGGCGGGTCTCCTCCAGGATGGTCATGAGCTGAAAGACGGTGAAAGATCGGAGCACAGGAAATACAGGGGCTTGTCAGGTCACGTTCTTCGCCCAGCCCTAAGATTTTGCCGTTATCTGGCTCGATTTCTGCTATCTGCCTCTGGGATGGATTCTGCCTGTTTCACTCTCCAGATCCTCAAGCAGGCTTTAGCTTTCCAGACCTTTCTGATCTGATGGCCTCAGTTCTTCCAACCTACTTAGATCGGCCGTGGTTTCTCTCGGCTGAATAAGATCGCTCTTCATTCTGTCATTGTCGTACATACTGTATTCTTCTTCAGAGATCTCTTGCCACCCAGCGAGGACTATCTTATGATTGATTTCCGATTGAGCTTTCTTGAGCCAATTAAACGGATGCTCGTTGATAACGTCGCTTTCGAGATACTCTCTTCCCAATTTGCGAGTTATATATGTGATAAAATAGTATTTGTTCATCTCAATTCCTCCCTGAACCATTTCCAAGCCTTCGCTTCTTCCGAAGATAGCGGCAATATTCGGTCCATCTCTTGACTACAAGTCATCATAGTTCATAATCCGTTGATGTTCAGCTGATTGCGGTAAGGAGAACCCCTCGGATAATAGCCCTACTTTGGTCTGAATTCGTGTAGTATCACCGCTCCCCCTTATGCTATTTTAGTCCTGAAGTTCCATCAATGCATCATAGTAACCGATGCAACCTCGATTACCATATTTACCCAATAGTGCGAATCGATTGCTTTTACTGGGCACCGGAGTAACTGTGATATTCAGATATTTTTGTCCGATCCTTGAAATAAGATTGCACTGGTAGACCCTTGAAGTCATTTCGCCAGACTCATTAATTGGATCTAGACTTTTCCCGAAGATCTCGACCTTGTCTTGAAGGAATCGCATCAACCCACCTACTATTAATATTACTACCTTAATGCATTTAACTATTTTGGTTGATTTAGATAACCATAATAGTTATATATCTAATAAGAACATATACAACCATAGAAGGGATATTAACCAATTTGGTGTTAAGTAGCATGAAATTCAATTTCGTGGGAAAAGAAAGGGTGATGCTTATCGATCCTATCTATAAGAGGATTGATAAAAATGGAAGAATTTATGTTGACAGAGATCTGGCGGAGCAAGAGGCACTCTTCATTGTGGTTAAACCGATTCCCCAGGACAAAATTGATTATATCAAGGTAGGTAGGAGCAAATAATCTACATTGATAGGAACATCGGTGGGGTAATGTCAAATATTTGAGTCGCTTCGAGGGGGTCGCGGCCAGAACTGGGCCAATCCTCTTGATATAGTACCATAACATAATAAATATTCAACTTTATAGATTGGTAGCGCAACGATGGCGAATTTATTTTTCGAATAATACCTGTCGAATACTTTTTATTAGGAATTATCACTCACAATCTAAATAATAGTTTCTTTAAATTTGATTTATATCTATGGATCTGTGGACGCACTCTCTCAACTCCAACTT
>JBGQAL010000250.1:0-2147 GCA_041494285.1 Methanotrichaceae archaeon | reverse complement strand
GGGTATCATTCGTGACGCCTGGCACAGAGACAATCCTCCATTCTGAATCAAAAATCATGCCTTTCCAGATACCCATCTTTGCCTCCACAGGGCTTCTACAGGCCCTAGGAGGATAGATCTCTGCTTGGGTGGCATCTAACATGCTCAGACCCGAGATTTTTTCTGTAGACCCCTATGTTGCCTGATTGGCCATGAACGAATATCCAATCACCCAACTATCACTTGGACTCATTGTATTGCAGCTAGGGAGGTCGGTCCTGGCGGGGGGGGGCTTCAGGATCTACTACCGCATAATGCTTCGCATCACGCGCTCCGCGATGGGAGGATGCGAGGCAGATAATAACTTAATCATTGTCATTGCCGCCTGAAGACCGACATGATGGGGCGAAGGACTCACTGCACGCAGATGCAAAAGACCTTTTAGCGATATATTTTGGATGATATCCCATTGCCTTTAAAAAACTCTTTTGGGCATCGGTAGCCAAGCCTATTCAAAATGGAGGGATTGATCCTAATTATAAATTCTGTTTGTAAGTTCTAGTTAGATCTCAGAACAATTTTTTCGTTTGCTTATATAAGGATCTAAGATCTACTAGCTTGACATAGCCAACAGTAGTTTGGAATGTTATGGCGTTCGTGTCCTCTTAAATGAGGTCTATTTGTACAGAAGTGCATAATTGAAAGTGTCTATAGGTATATAAAAGCAACAAAGGTTGATAGAAGAATATGAGACTTAGAGTAGTTAGTCAAAGAACTGAGATTCCCAATCTCAATCCCAACGAAAAGATGGTCCATCTGGCCTTCAGGGCATCGAACGTTGACTTCCTCGACCTGATGCGAAGATGCCCCAGGCTCAAAACGATTCAGTTACCTCCCTCTTATCAGAAGACAATGTCCAATGCTATTCAGGTATTCCTGGACATGCAGGGCATCGAGCTGTTGGAAGGGGACGTGTGGGGCCACAGAAAGGACCTGGATGAGTACTACACCGTCGAGGACGCTACTATCGAGGAGATTCGTGCTTTGGCAGCTACCGGAGCGACTGCCGACGATGTTGCAAATCAGATCCAAAGGAAATCAAGACTCAGTACAGATCTGATCAAGTACATTGCCAAGTCCAATATAACTGCTTGATCCCCGATACCTTGAGCCAGACATAGAGCTGGCTCAACAACTTTTCTACGTCCCTTTTATTAGCTTCTGTTTGCACTCCTTTAGCTCGAAATTTTTCGGCCGACAGATTGGACCATGATGAACAAAAAAAACAAAAAATAAAATGAACGATATCTATATATAGGGCCCTTCGGGCTATAATAGGAAATCAGTTTAAGCAGACTTTAAAGGTTTTAAATAACAATATTATAGTAAATATATAAATTTAATTTGCTACCAGATGGCTATAGGAAGAGCTCCCCAGATCAGATGCTATCTGTCCGGGTTGCTTTCAACCGGAATAATTCATGAATGCCGAATTCGTATTACTGATACCGTTGCAATGATTCTACTTTGCACTTAGAAGACTTTTTTCTTGTGCGTATATATTAGCTGAAGCTCTATCTACCACTCATGATGATGAGATAGATTATTCCATACTTACGTGCCTCGTCGGTCCGAGGCGTTTTTGCACCTGCGGATTCGATGGATCGCCACACACAATTGCGAAGAAAGACCAAGAGACGGACATATCAAATTATGGATCGATCGCGCAATCTAAGAAGCCGCATACGACTGCTTAAACCTTGGGCTAGCTGAGCCATCATCATCTACCATTCTGTTACATGGGTAAGGAGGGCAGGCACTCATGATTATGGATCAATTTTCATTTACCAAATTTTCCAAAAAGATGCTAGAAGAATGTCAAAAATTGCGGGATGAGAATTACGAGCGGAACACAAAAAAAGCGAATCACGTGTCGCTAGGCACGATGGAGCATAAATAGATACAGGCCTTCCGTAGCACTCTCAGATCATTTCAATGATTCCGTCCGTAGCCCTTAGCGCCCCCATCATGCTCTTGGCCGCAGGTTTCTTCGGCTTATCCTCTTTCATCTGCGCAACCTCTTTTCATCGGATTTGATCAGGGCAGGCGTCCTGGCGATAAGGTGCGAAATGTGCACTTGAGTAGCTGCAGTGAGCTGTCCAGTAGGC
>JBGQAL010000111.1:0-9418 GCA_041494285.1 Methanotrichaceae archaeon | reverse complement strand
AGTTGGACTGGGCTTGTTTTATAGAAGAGATTGCGGATCAATACAAAAATGCAGAAAAGATAACATTGGTAATGGACAACCTAAGCACTCACAACCCCGGATCGTTTTATGAAGAGTTTCCGTCGAATGAGGCAAAGGCATTGTGGGACAGGTTTGAGTTTGTATATACCCCTAAGCACGGCAGCTGGTTGAATATGGCTGAGATAGAGTTAAACGTGCTTACGAGACAGTGTCTGAATAGAAGAATCGACCATATTGAAATTGTTAGAAAAGAAGTGGCGGATCTACCCTTATAGGAGAAGAAGTAAATATCGAGTTTGAACTATTCAACACTGTTAATCAACTAGAAAATGAAAAAAAGCTAGAAAAATATCATTGTACAAATATTTAGTTATCCTTTGTTCATGCATAACTTTTTGCAGAGAAAAATATTATCACAAAACTACTAAATGCCGCCAAGGATTAGCTACAGTGCAGAAGAGGGTACAAATATTGCTGGACATGCAGAAAAAGGACACAGGACCAGAGATGCAAGAGCCAGAGATGAAATTAAGTTTCAATCTCTGCTATGATTTAGGGAGGCAGGATTGTGCCATTATCCATAGTGCCCTTGGGACACGAAATTGCCCTCAGTCTTGCAGTACCACGTCTTTATATTCGTTCAATTCTATCCTGAAATTAACTGCTTGGATTAAAACTCTCATGGGGGACAAATATGAGAAATATAGCCATATGCGGCTTAATCCTTTTGGCATTAGCATTGATTTGCGAAGCAACCGCGCCAGTTCAGTTGAATGGAAGCAACGGTCAAGCTATTTTGAGCCAAATAGCAATACCAATACAAACCAATAACACCTCAGCGAATTCTAGCCTTTGGAATTGGGGGAGAATTCCGATGGGATATTCGCTAAATAAATCCGGAATATTGACCCCCATTGATAATGGTAATTGGACACCTAGTATCTGAAAATCATTACTAAGTGAACGAGTAGTCGGGATGTTATGACATGTTGGTTGAGTGGTGCAGTGTCATGGAAAGATGGATAGTGAATTTTCTAAGATTGACATGGAAGATCCGATAGGCTCTAAGGGCGCATAATTAATTTAATGCATCGGAAATCTTCTTATCCTAAAACCCTTTTTAGTCTAAATGGTGAAGCGGTTCAAAAAAGACGAAAATCGCTACGCTTAGCTAAATTAGCGCGGGGTTTGCCAAGCTGGCCAAAGGCGCAGGACTTAAGATCCTGTCTCGCAGGAGTTCGCGGGTTCGAATCCCGTACCCCGCATGTTTTACTCTCTTGATATCGGTTTGCTTCAAACTGCCTTCAATTATATTAATGAGCGTTAACATATAATTTTTGCAGCATATACCGTGTGTTCTGTAGCTTAACTTCCTCTGAAATCCTGAAACATTTCCAAGCATGTTCACTTCTCAGATACTTCTCAGATAATTACAATCTCTAAGGAACCGGAATTGTATAAAAGCATGTCATGATGTACTTGCGCAAGGAATAAGATACATTAAAAAAGAAACACTAAGGGTGTGCTATGCTTTATAGAAGGATAAACGAGGTCCAATAGGATCTAGTATACTGCCTGTCGGAGGCATGAGTTGAAGATAGCTGTAGATATTGATGGGGTATTGGCGGATCAAGTTGGGGCGGTCCTGAGGGTAATCGAAAAAGAATATGGTCTGAAGTATCTTAAAAGCGATGTCAATCGTGCACACTGGACCTTTTCTGGAGGAGAGATATGGTCTGAAATATCTAGGTTGTTGGCCGACCCAGAATACACACTAAGTGTTCCATTGATCGAAGGTTCGCAAAAAGGCATAGAGCAACTTGCTGATTACAATGTGTGCGTTGTGACGGCTAGACGGCCCAACGCAGAAGATGCTACCAAACAATGGCTGAGTACTCACTTTCCGTGCTTAACGGAATACTACCACGCCAGGACAGGGATGAAACATAACATACCATCAGACGTATTAATTGATGACCTCGACATGAACATAGTGGAATTTGTTAAAAGCGATCCCAATCGCCGTGGAATTCTATTCGTACACCCGTGGAGTATGAATTGCACGGGTATCGAAAATTACTCGAATCAGGTGCATTATTGCCCTGAGTGGAAAAGCGTGGTTAGGGCGATACATGAGATTAACTGCAACAAAGGTATCTGACAGGTGGATTTAAAAATCTTTGGAAGCGGCTTTTGTTCGAATAAGATCTGCAATATGAGTACAATATATACAAAAATAAAATAGCTTTATCCGTCTATATTATGTCCTCATAGCCATCCTGCGATTCTGTGTCGGGTTAATCCTGATGCTAGCATTCTTTCTAATAATACCAATACCGGTTGTCCGAGACCACAAGATCGTAGGGTTCATAATGTAGATTTCATCCTCGAATCACAGCTTCAGCAGTCCTTCCAGGGCAGAATATGCCCTCCGAGATCTACGAAAATGGGTTTCTGCTCTCTTTTGGTCCCCGACCTTCTCGGAACTTCTGCTCTCTAGCACGAGGAGCGTTACGCATCCCAGAAGGCACATCACCCCAGCTAAGAGGAAGGTGGTGGTGAACCCAGCAACATTGGCCATGGCTGCACCGACTGTGCCTGCGGCCGCGGTGCCAATGTTGGTAGATGTCGAATAAATGGACCACTGGAAGCCTTCTTTCCCCTGGTTCAGATTGCTTGTCCACAGGCCCAACCATGTAGGATATGCGAGGCCACTGCCCAGGCCGTAGATGAGTTCCGCCAGATAGATCTTGTACATGGTATCGGCGGTAACGTAAAGTATGGGCACGGAAGCTATGAGCAGGGTGCCCAGGATCAGCCATCGGGTCTTCTTACCATGATCATCGATGTATTTCGCGAATGGTAACTGCACTAGGGACTTTGTCAGGAGGAAGATGGTACTGGCTAGGCCTGCGGTCAGTACCGTACCACCAGCCACGCCATGGTCTATGAATATCGCCAGTATCGGCTGGATCAGCCCAAAGCCCGTCAGGACGAATATGTCCGAGAGCATGAGCAGTTTCATGGTGCGGTTCATCATCGCCAGGCACCTCCGAGATGTTGATCATTCTTCTTGCCTCCTGTTTGGTTTATTCAAATTATGTTCAAGATGTTCCTTATTAAATTTTCAAGGTTAGATTTTCAAGGGCAGATGGCAAAGGGGAATTTGACGCAATACGCATTGCATTATGCGTGTGTCCTTAACCATATGGCCTAAGCTAAATTTAGAATAGTGACTGCTATAACCGCGTTTTGAGGTTCATACAGTAGATTAAGATGCTTAGATCCATTAGTAATCTGCTTGAATGATATTCTATATAAACTTTGCTGTCGGCGCCTAGTCATATTAACCGCCAATGTGCGGTTTTATTTCGATAAAACAGGATTTCTAATCCGTAATTTATTGTCCAATTCTGAAATAAATCGACCGAATATTTCGCGAACTCCAGTTGATCAACAAACAAAGATGGCAGGATATGATAAGCTATATCTCCATCTCCTCCAGATCCTAGAGAGAATGCTAGAAGACATGTCCATCCTGGTAACCGGCGGGGCAGGCTTCATAGGCAGCCATCTCGTCGATAGGCTCCTGGAAACCAGCCAGGTCACTGTTTTCGACAACTTCAGCTCTGGGAAACGAGAGCACATAGCCCACGTACTCGGCCATCCCAGGTTTGCCCTAGTGGAAGCGGATCTCTTTGATACAGGAACACTAGAAGAGGTTATGTCCGGAAAAGATTTTGTATTTCACCTGGCCGCAAATCCAGACGTTAAGCTAGGCGCAGAGGATACCAAGATCCACCTCCAGCAGAACATTCTTGCAACCTACAGCCTCCTTGAAGCAATGAGAAAGACTGGCGTAGGGAAGATCGCCTTCACCTCCACCTCTACGGTATACGGCGAGGCAAGCCTGGTTCCAACGCCCGAGAATTACGGTCCGCTTAAACCCATTTCACTATATGGAGCCTCTAAGCTGGCCTGTGAGGCTCTCATATCCTCTTACTGCCACACATTCGATATGCAATCCTGGATCTTCCGCTTTGCCAACATCGTTGGCCAGAGGGGAACTCACGGAGTGCTGGTGGACTTCATAAACAAGCTGAAGAAAAATCCGGCAGAACTAGAGATCCTCGGGTCCGGAGAGCAGCGCAAATCCTACCTGGATGTAAGAGATTGCATCGATGCCATGATCTACGCAGTGGAGCACTCTTCTGATCAGACAAACATCTTCAACATCGGGTCTAATGATGCTGTGGATGTAACGGAGATCGCGGATGTAGTGGTGGAGAGCATGGGCCTTGTCGGTGCTAAGTACAGGTACACCGGTGGTTTTGATGGCAGAGGCTGGAGAGGCGACGTAAAGGTCATGCAGCTATCTATAGACGCACTTGTTGGTCTGGGCTGGATTCCCGGCCATAACTCCAGAGAATCGATCAAAGCTGCGGTAGATGCTCTACTTGAAAGATACGTCTGAAAATAGGCCGCAAAACGAGTCCTAAAAATACAGGCTAAATTTGGTTTGGGGCTGGAAATTGGGATAGATGATCTGATTATGTATGATCCCATTTCAAAATTAACTTTGGCACTCACTTCTCGGCAATTTTGGGCTCCAATAAGAGTCAGCTGGAATATGTAGGATACAAGAAATCTTGCCCAAACCAATTTATTGGGAGTTTTGAAATGAGTTCGACGACTATTCGTATCCTCAAATCTCTCCCCTCCTACGTGTTCGTATACAATTTATGATGTAAATCTTCGAGGTGAAGCCCCGCGAACTCGTGCCGGACCGGTCTCAACAGAGAATCGCAACCTAATCTGCCCCCCAGCTATCCAACCCAAGCACATCACCTTCACCAGCAGTCCTATAAACAATGAGCTGACCGTAGAGAAAAGAAGAGTTATGAGCATCGAGAATTCTAAGGAAGGCATTCTAGCGACGGCGCGCAAGATATTGACACTCGGTCCCATCTGCGACAACTGTCTGGGCCGCCAGTTTGCAATGTTGTCCACAGGCCTGACCAACGCAGAGCGCGGTAGCGCCATCAAGATCGTCCTCGCGATGGAAGCTGTGGCGCTTAACTATACGTCGCTGCTTGAGGATCTGGCCCCCTCCTTCCGTTCAGCAAGGCTCTGCATAGGCAGGAAGGACGAAGAAGATGCCAGGTGTTCAGTCTGCCTGGGTGAGATGAGACCGGAGAACCTGAACAGGTGGGCGGATCGAGCTGCAGAGGCTCTCCGGGACATGGAGTACAGCACTTTCCTTGTCGGTACAAAGATGAGCGGCCTTCTGGCGGAGAATGAGGAGCTGTTGCTGGCGGATGGCGGTTCGACCCACGCAGAGCCCTTCAAGTCTGAGCTGAACAGAGAGGTGGGAAAGCTCGTTGCGGCTAAAACTGGTAAACAGGTCGAACTAAAGAAGCCCGACGTGGTGGTGCATCTGAACCTGGGCAAGAGCGAGGTGGAGCTGCAGGTTGCCTCTGTCTACATCTACGGACGATACAGGAAATTGATACGCGGCATCCCTCAGACCAGATGGCCGTGTCGGGTCTGCAAAGGCAAAGGCTGTCCGCGATGCGAAGGCTCAGGCAGGATGTACCGGGAGTCTGTAGATGAGCTGATCAAGCCCGCGGTCATGGCGGCTGCGTTGGCGGAGGACACCACCTTTCACGGAGCAGGCCGAGAGGACATAGACGCCATGATGCTTGGCACAGGGCGGCCCTTCATCGTCGAGGCGGTCAGACCGAAGAGAAGGGCTATTGACTTGAATAAGCTAAGGGAAGAGATAAACGGGCAAGCGGCCGGAAAAGTGGAGGTAGGCGAGCTTGAAATGGTCAAAAGCGATCAAGTTGAAAAGATCAAGGACGCCGCCTTTGAGAAGACTTACCAGGCCTTGGTCAGGCTCGGATCTGAGGTGCCAGAAGAAAAGCTTAAATCAGTCCTGAAAGAATTGGTTGGGTTGATTGATCAGCGCACGCCAACTCGCGTCTCTCACAGAAGAGCAGATAAGTTCAGAGCAAGGAACGTGTACAGCGCAGATCTAACCGAGGTGTCTGGCAGATCAATCAGGGTAACCATCAGAGGCGATAGCGGACTCTACATCAAGGAGCTCATATCCGGAGATGGCGGCAGGACCAAGCCAAGCCTCGCAGAATCCCTTGGAGTTGACGCGGTCGTAGAAGAGTTGGATGTAATTAATGTAGGTGGAGAATCAGATGGCTCATCATCATGGAATTCGAAAGAAGACAAGAGATAAGCTGAGCAAAACGGTAAGGACTAGAGGCATGTCACCTGTTGTCAGGGCGATCCAGGACTTCAAGGTAGGCGACAAAGTCCACGTGATCATTGACTCTAGCAAGCACAAGGGCATGCCCCATCCCAAGTTCCACGGCAGGACTGGCGAGGTAGTGGGCAAGAGAGGCAGGGCTTATGTCCTGAAGGTCACAGACGGCAATGCTTCCAAGACTGTGATCGCAATTCCCGAACACTTAACCGCACAAAGATAAATGATTGTCAAGAACATTTTGAAAGAGGAGCTGCTGACCCTGGCTGAGGTCAGAGCCATCCTAGATGAGATCCGGACCAGAAGGGCCAGCGAGGAGGAGCTAGGGTACGAGCTTCGTCGGGCCATAAGGCACGCCGAGCTCTTCGCTAAGGGCACTGCCGAGGAGAGCAGGCTCATGGTGGGGGAGCTTAACAAGCTGGAGAAGATGAGTCCGGATATAGCCATAAAGATAGCTGATATCAGGCCCAAGACCAGGGACGAGCTCAGGGCAATTTACGCAAAAGAGCGGTTTAACCTCAGCGAAGAAGAGCTCGACGCAATTCTAGAGATAGCTTTCAGGGGGTAGAGTGAAATGCCAGAAGGGAGACCTCCTAAGAGGGAAGAAATAGCTCGGATTCTCGATTACCTCCCCTATGGCCGAACTCCTGATTCTAGAAGCTATCAGAAGCAGCCTTTAGTCCAGTCGGTTGGCGAGACCAACTTTGTCCTCATGGAGATGACACCTAAGGAGGGAGTCGTTCCCCACGTCGGCGACAAGGTCTACATCGGCACCGGAGACCGGGATGTGATAGACCACGTCAACCGCAGGATCGAATACAGTGAGCTGTCAAACAGCGCCAAGCTGGAGCTGCCCTTTGAGATCCAGAAGATCGTCCTGGAGAGCGAGGCGAGGTTCATACGGTTCTTTAACGACGCTGAGCCCCTCACCACGAGAATGCATACGCTTGAGCTCCTTCCTGGGATTGGTAAGAAGCTTATGTGGGCAATCCTGACCGAAAGGAAGAAAGGAGCCTTCAAGAGTTTCAAGGACCTAACAGAGCGAGTGAAAGGTCTGCACTACCCAGAGAAGCTCATTGACAACAGGATTGAGGATGAGCTCATGGACGACAAGATCAAGTACAGGATCTTCACCACCGAGCCGCGTCGACTGCCCGAATCCCGTAGAAGATGAGACGGAAAGGCCAGAACTTTTTGGTGGATCGCGACGTTCTTTCGAGGATTGCGGATTATGCAGAACTGAATCCGGCCGACAGCATTCTGGAGATAGGAGCGGGCACAGGCAATCTGACTGAGGTTTTGTCGCGAAGGGCAGGCCGGGTATATGCCGTCGAGGTGGACAGCGGCTTGGCGGCGGGATTGAAGGGCAGGTTCGCCAATGTCAAGGTCATCGATGGGGATGCCCTCAAGGTCGAGCTTCCAGATTACAACAAGGTCGTTTCTAACTTACCCTACCAGATATCCTCGAAGATAACCTATCGTCTTCTGAGCAAGCCTTTCGATCTGGCGGTCCTGATGTACCAGAGAGAGTTTGCCAAGAGACTGATCGCCGTGCCGGGAACAGAGGACTACGGAAGACTGTCCATGGTGGTCGGCCACTACGCCAAGGCCGAGATCCTGGAGCACGTTTCGAGAACTGCCTTTCGACCGAACCCTCGGGTCGGGTCCGCCATAGTCCGTCTGCGTCCCAGGCCGGATAGGCTGAATGTGAATTATGAAAGCTTCATGAAGCTTGCCACAGGCTTGTTCAGCCATCGTAGGAAGAAGCTCGGGCCGGCGCTGGAGGCTATGGGCGTCTCCAGGGAAGCGCTTTCCAGACTCGATGGATCGATCTTGAAGCGACGGGCTGAGGAGATCGACTCTGAAATGGCGGCATGGCTGTCTGAGAAATTATACTCAATATAAATTCAGGAGCTTTGAGAGGTGTCTTGTTTTTTTACAGGAATTGCACCTCTCTTTTATTCCTTCAACCAAGCCCAACCAGGGATCTATTCCGATGCAAGAAATTCTCGTTGCTCAAGTATCTGATTTCCAGCACATCTGCCCATATGGTTAGCACCCAAAAGTTTTTCGTCTCGTACTATAATCACTGACTTATGTTAAGGAGGGATGCCGTTTATCGAATATTTAATGATGACGTGATGATCGGACTTGTGACAGTTCTGGCCCTTGCAGTGATTTTCCCATTTTTCGATCATAATTTATCAGAGGGAATGAAAGCAATCCTTGATTATGTGAACTACATCGTTATTGCAGCATTTATTGCTGAATACGTCTTGAAGTTATACGTAGAAGACAAGTCCAGAATTTCATTCATCACCGATCCATTACATATCCTCGACCTTTTTATAATCGTCATCGCACTATTGGATTTCTCGCCATTAACATTGAGTCTCCCCATAATATCAAACAGTGGTGGGTTGTCGCCCATGTTGCGACTGTTACGACTGCTCCGTGTACCGCTTCGCGGACTGTTGGTGTTAGTTCTGGCAGGTAAGGGGAAGACAATAGAAGATAATAAGAAAAAGCCTGACAAACTTCCACCTGAAAAGCACCTGAAGATTGCCACACTTGACATAGGTGGCAATACCAAAGAATATTCGAAAGGAGATCTTTCATTTGGGAAAGACGGTAAGCCATTATGGATCGATTTTCAAGATATAACAGAAAAAGACCTTGATTATATTGAGAAAACCACCGAAATTCCACGCGAGGAAATCAAAAAGAAACTCATCGAAGGGTCTTTTCCGAGAATCGACCATATCGGAGAGATTCCCTCGATTCTCCTATGGGACTCACGAATTAAGAACCAATCCGATATTACCACTGAAATAACCTCACCACGTATGCTGGCTGTTCTTAAAGATGCTAATATTATCACATTGACCACCGATAAAAGCGAATTATTTGCCAGAATCGATCAACCAAATGATCAATTAAGTAAAGAAAATTTTATCGTTGAAGTTCTCTATTCGTTCCTAAACTCCGGGGCAATTAATAACTATACGAAACTATAATGTCTTCAGACATCGATAAGAAAATCAAGCTTATAAATCGGCATGGTTACTACTCTTAACCATGACCTATTACCTATCGGACCCTTAATTGGGGCTGATT
>JBGQAL010000218.1:0-3343 GCA_041494285.1 Methanotrichaceae archaeon | reverse complement strand
TGCTCCCTTCTTTCCGTAATCCGGACAACCTTCGTGCCAGCACCAGAATGCTGATGCATCTAGATCCGATTGCGTAACTACTCCCCCATGAGGGGGAATCAAACTCAAGATATATAAATCCTATCAATTATAGACATACAGGACCCAAGTTCAGTTCACCGTCGAAAGCAGCAATTTCATAGCTCGCGATGTCCTTAAACCTGACTAGGCCGAAGAGGGCATTATCCTTGAAATGAGCCTTAGAGAAGTAAGAGGCGTCGCTGAAGCGAGCCAGATTGAAATTGGCCTCCCCGGAGAATAAGGCGTCGCCGAAGGAGGATAGGCCTGAGAACCTGGTCAGGCCGAACTTTGCCGGGCCACCGAAGTTACAATTGCCGAAGCTGGTAGCACCGAACTGGGACCCAAAAAAGTTGGCTCCTTTGGAGAAGTTGGCCGAGCTGAAGTCCGAGTTTTCCAAAAAGGTCGTCTTGTTGAAGTTGGCGTTGCTAAAAGTTGTACCCCAGAAGGAGGCATCCTTCTCAAAGGATACTCCGTTGAAACTCGCGTTTTGCACAGTGGAGTTGACTATTGCGAACTCACTATGGACTTCGGCTGGTTCAATCTGCCGAGTCCAGATCTCCAGTAATAATGACGTCGTTGTAGTTTATGGGCAGATTGTTCTGGACCTTCGCGATGATCTCGCCCGCAGGAACAGTCCTCTGGGCAGAAGTTACAGTCGCAGTGGACACTACCAGAACTGCAAGCATTACCATGAATAGCTTGGCCATCTCACGAACAGTGAGGACGACCCAAGCTTTATCTTTTCCCTTGCAGAAAGCTTTGAGATATTGCGGGATTATGTCGCGGAAAAATGAAGTCTGCAACTCATTCTTCCAATTTTCGTTGATAAGATCGGAGCATCAATTTAGAGCTCAGCCTTTGGCGATATTGATCACAAGATTCAGAACCGACTTTGGCTGGACCAATGTTGTTTTAATGCCGGCGTCTAGCGCCTTACGGCATAATGAGCCCATCAGAATCAGATTTTTTCCAGAGAGGCCTTTGACCAACTCATCAATGTCTTCATCGTCCATGTTTCTTAAAGTTTCGAGGGATGCCCTGCCCAAACGGTATACTAAGCCGAACTCAGACCACCAGAGTCGTTCGTAACGTGACAGCAAAGCTCTGGACACGTCTCCGTCTGAAGCCGCCTGGCCGGCCACTGTACCGCAGATGGTCCCGGCGCGCATACCGTAAATAAGCCCGCTCTGGCCTGCAGCCCCTCCTGTCACCATAAAGCCGTCTGAGACTATCTCTCCCGGGAGAACGGCTATTGGGTCGCCTCCCTGCTTTATGGAGAGTACCTTCATCTGTTCGATTTTTCTGTAAGCTTCGGCCTTGTATGCTTTGAACCTACCAAGGAAGCTTTGGAAAAATGGATTAATGTCCATACCGTGTCCCCTAACAAAGACGCCCAAGGTAGCCAGGTCTTCCCCTGCAGGCGAGAAAGTCGCCTTCCACCCTGGGGCCATGCTGCCAATCCAGTACTCGAAGAAGTCTTCTTCTCCGAGGCCTGGATGCTGGACGGTTGCCTCTATGGCCCAGGCAATGTCCAGAGGATGGCGAATTGGAGAAATGCCCGCTTGACGAGCCAGAAAGGGTTGCACTCCAGAGGCATCTATCGTTACCTTGGCTTGGATATCCCCTTGTAGTGTAGATACTCGACTGTTACCCGATCCGATCAAAATTCCAGTTGCTTGGCCTTCCAGAAGCATAACCCCCTCTTTTTCAGCGATGTTCAGGTAGTGATCGTCGAAACGTCTTCTGTCTATGAAGTAGCCTTTCACAGGTACGGTTGCGCAACGGCCGGAAGGCGTGATGATTCGCATCCCTTGCAATGATCTTTTTATGTAGCAATCATCAACTTGAAAGCCCGTCTGGGATGCCATGCCTTCGAAGAAGGTATTCGCTAAATGATCAACTCCCCAGGGGTTTCTGTCTAGGAGGATCACGTCAGATCCGCATCTTGCTGCTGAGATCGCTGCCATCATGCCGGCAGCAGAAGCTCCCACAACCAGCACGTCGCATTTCATAGTCATAGGTGCAACAAGGATCAGATGAACTTTTCCAGAGAGGCTGGGTTCCTAAACAAATTACCGCTGGATTCCAGTCGGATTAGTACAATGATGAAAATTAAGGGAATGAGATATAAATGATTGTAGTGAAATATAAATAAAGGAATGGAGATATAAGATTAAATTATGAAAAATGGCCAGATAAAATCTGGCTCAAGCGGTTATCTTGGTCTTGGCGATGTACTTGATCAAGTCGGGACCTAGCCTGGCTTTCTTCTGGATCTGGCTTGCCATCTCGTCAATGTCCAAGCCAGTTGAAGTCAAGGTTCTGATCTCTTCCAGGGTGGCGTCCTCTACGGTGAAGTACTCATCCAGGTCCTTCCTGTGACCCCAGACGTCCCCTTGCAGGAGTTCGATGCCCTGCATTTCCAGGAATACCTGGATGGCATTGGACATAGTCTTGTGGTAGGATGGAGGCACCTGAATCATTCTGAGCCTGGGACATTTCTGCATCAGGTTTAGGAAGTCGACATTGGATGCCCTGAAGGCAAGGTGGACCAGCTTCTCATTCGGGTTCAGGCTAGTTATCTCGTTCTTTGAGCTTACTACTCTTAGTCTCATTTTTTAAACTCTCCTATCTTGTACAAAGTATAAGCTATTATTAATAGACACTTGCACTGTACACATCTGTATAAACCAGTTGCAGATAGATAAACACATAGGAATTAAAAGTCTATTGTGGATCGTTCTGAGCTAAAATCCCGAGAAATCTTGCGGTAAGAAAAGATAGCATGAAATATCTTGAAACCCTGACTAAGCGATAGCCTCTGATGCTTTGACCAAAATGGCATCCTCATAAGATCCAAATCTTAAGCACACAGCCGTCGTGTCTAGACCTCGGGCCCAGCAACGAAAACTTCGAGCAATTTTTGGATTCATATCCTTCTCAATATGATTGGAGTTGACGAGCTAGCATCTGAATTTAACCATGATTGAATTGAAGATGACAATTCAATGACTCCCAATACGTCCTTCGCGCATGGCCCCAAAATGAGGCAGACGGCTGAGAAGAAAGAGCGCGGTTCTTTCTTGGAATTAGTCCTCGCTATTTTCCTGGTAGCGAATATAGGAGGCTTGAACGTCTTAGTGCCTAAACTCCGGGGCAATTAATAACTATACGAAACTATAATGTCTTCAGACATCGATAAGAAAATCAAGCTTATAAATCGGCATGGTTACTACTCTTAACCATGACCTATTACCTATCGGACCCTTAATTGGGGCTGATT
>JBGQAL010000240.1:0-2630 GCA_041494285.1 Methanotrichaceae archaeon | reverse complement strand
GGAATATCAATTGAGCAATCTAGAAAGATCGTAAGCGTCGTTCGGTCGATAAGGGATAAGCTCCAAGATGGCCAAAAGCCTGGAACAAGAGCTTGCATAATGATTGCCAATGGCTTGAAAACCCTCAACGGCGACGGACACATAGGCTTTGAGCAGCTCTGCATCGACGTCATAGCAACCAAGACATGCTCGTCTCAGGACATGGCCGAAAAGACTAAGCTGGTTATAAAGTCCGTATCCCAGGTTTCTTAGAGATCATTATGGAACGAACTAAAGCTGTAATTGAGGAAGCGGGCGTTCACAAGATAGTTGGCGATCTCTTCAGAAGAAAACCTCCTGGACTGCGGTTCAACGAAACGGATGCCGTTGTAATCACAGCCAGGACAGAGGATGGAAGGATGATAACGGAAACCTTCTATCTGTGCCTCAAGCCGGATGGAACCTTTGATGAGCAGTCCATGGGCTCTGATGCAAGCCAAGCCAGGAGACACAGACTAGCTAAATTTATACGGTATTATGGGTTCGCTGAGGATATCAGTATATATAATTTAAGAGACAGTGTTAGTGATTGGAAAGGTAGGGCTGTGGAAGTCCTTCCATCCGAGAAGGGTGAGATTATCTACACTCCATAGGTGGATTTGAGATGACAGGTAAGCCAAAGGTCCAGCAGATAAGCGAAAAAGCCTGCGTTATGGCGGAGACTCTCTTTAACAAAAAAGTCGATAGCATAGTCAGCATCTCCAGAGACGGCGAGGGTTGGATGGTAGAGTCCGAGGTTTTGGAGAGAAAGGCTGTTCCGGACACCCAGGACATCCTGGGAAAGTACGAGATGAAGTTCGACGATGGCGGGGAGCTCCAAAGCTACAGAAGAATTGGACTCCGCCATCGGTCCGATATGGAAGTGGTTGAAGAAGAGGTGTAGCTCCTGTGGCCAGAAGGACCTTGCGAACTGAGGGACATAAACCAGAAGAAAGCCTTGGTAAGTATGTCTACTGTGTAATAAAAGCTCCTGAAGATAAGAAGAGCTTTGGAAATCTGGGCTTTGGAGACCAAGAGGCCTACACTTTAGAGTACAAGGACGTCACACCGGTAATTAGCGATGCCGTCTTCAGAGAGTACGCTGTCAATGAGGATGAGGTCGAGACTCACAGGAAAGTTGTAGAGCAGGTCATGATGACCGAGTACAGTGTGCTGCCCGTGGCCTACGGGATGATTTTCAAGAACCGAAAGCTGCTAACTATTGCTATGGGGGCAGGTTACGCAGCGATGAAGAAGGCCTTCGAAGTTGTGGACAACAAGGTCGAGCTTGGCATCAAGATATTTTTGCCCAAGGGCGTGGAAGGCTGGGATGCCAAGAGATCAGAATGCAGATCCGAATTCTTAGAGAACCTGCGGTCCATTTCGGTTGATTCGAAAGAGCTCAAGCTATTCAGCGACCGACTGATATTGAATGTGGCCTTTCTAGTGGACAAGGCAAAAATCCCAGAGTTTTCCGAGCGGGTAGGGGAGATCTCTTCCGGGTACGGGGAGGTCAAGGTGCAGTACTCCGGACCCTGGCCTGCTTATAACTTCGTGGACATATACATTCTGGGAAAGCAGCGAAAGGGGTTTAGATAGTGTTCCTAATAGACGATATCGTCTTGCGTTCTCTCGGCATCTCTATACCCTCAATCGACATGTTCTGGACCATTGAACAGATCTACAAGTTTGCTTACAAAGAGACGTACAACCCAGAGAAGATCAAGAGTCAGATAAAGGAGAATCGTCTGCTTTACGAGTTCGGCGAGACGACACGGAAAGAGTATGATCGGATCAACTCTGAGCTCATGTACAAGCTTCGGCTCGCTCTAAAGGCCTCTGAGATGGACCTGGGCCAGAAAACAGACTTACTTGGATAGATATGAAAGACGATGAGACAGCGGCTCCAAGAGGACCTGTGATTCCGGAGGAGGGACAGGTCTGCGGGATAGCTGGTTTTCTGCAGATTCTCCAAGAGATGGATGGAGCGCGAGAAACAGGGAGGGATATCCAAGGGAATGTTGAAGGTCCTTTCTTCTCCAGAGCGGTGTACGAGTGCGTGATTAGGATAGGAATGTATTGCAATGAGTCTAACACATCTGCCCATCGCAGATCATTGTAATAATGATATGGAATAATAATGTAAAACTAACCCCGAGGAAGATAAATGGCATTGATGGTGCGCAAGGTTATGGAGAATAGGAGGCGGCAGCACACGCTTGTGACTGCCCATAAGAGACGGATCAGGGACGAGGTTATACCTCAATTAAGAAAGACCAAAAGGGAATGGTACGAAACCTCTCGCCGGAATAAGCTGAGCATCCAGGGGAGATGGAACGCTCAGAAGGCGGAGGTCCAGGGACAGCAGAGGGGCCAGCAGATCAAACACAAAAATGCGATAGCCGCCCATAAGAGAAGGATCAAAGCAGAGCTTGCCAAGCGTAGGTAAGTCTTGCTTTAGAGAATAAATTGCTTCCATCTGCCTAAAGAATCAGTAAGCCAAGATAAGTTGTTTTCGATCGACCGGTGAAGATATGATGGGATTAGCGCCAAACAAAACAAGCAACCTGGCTGATGTTGTGGAGCGGATACTGGACAAAGGCCTGGTGATC
>JBGQAL010000089.1:0-11255 GCA_041494285.1 Methanotrichaceae archaeon | reverse complement strand
GGAAGGTAGGTAGAGGTAAACATAGCGAGACTTATCTGGCATCACCATGGGGTATCACAATTAGAATAAATGGACCCCAAGGTATATATGCTTTACTGGTAAATTAGTGCGGGGGACGGGAGTTGAACCCGCGAACGTCTGCACGACTGGACCCTGAATCCAGCGCCTTTGACCACTTGGCAACCCCCGCACAGAAGGCAGCCTTTCTCTCGCATTTGTACTATTTAACGGTATTCGCCATCCTGGAAAAAGGTTTTATAGAAGAGCAAATACTGTAATCCTGAGATAAGATAGTGGAGGATTGTTCGATGGCAGGACTAAGTGGAACGCCAATCATCATTCTGAGAGATACTCGCAGGGAGTCTGGCAAAGACGCCACCTCCAACAATATAATGGCGGCCCGCGCAGTTGCCAATGCTGTGCGGTCCACCCTGGGCCCTAAGGGCATGGACAAATTGCTGGTGGACTCGACAGGGGATGTGACCATAACCAACGACGGTGTCACCATCTTGAAGGAAATGGAGGTTCAGCACCCTGCAGCCAAAATGATCATCGAGGCTGCTAAGACCCAGGATTCTGAGGTCGGAGACGGAACCACAACAGTGGCCATCCTGGCTGGAGAGCTCCTGAAGAAGGCAGAGGACCTGTTGGGCCAGGGAGTGCACGCTACGGTGATCGTGGACGGTTACGTCCTAGCTGCCAAGAAGGCCTTCGAGATCCTGGATTCTATGGCAATAGACGTCCCGGCTAACGAAAGAAACCTTCTGGACAAGATAGCTAAGACGGCAATGACCGGAAAGTGGGCAGAGACCCCAGAGGGCAAGATATCCAGTTACGCAGTCGATATCGTACTGTCGGCAGTGGAGACTATAGGCGGCAAGAGAAAGGTGGACCTGGATAAGATCAAAGTGGAGAAAAAGGTCGGAGAAAGTATTGAGGACTCAGAGCTCATCGAAGGCGTAGTGGTTGACAAGACCCGAGCCCACCAGAACATGCCTAGGATTATCGAGAAGGCAAAGATCCTCCTGCTCAGCGCCCCCATCGAGGTCAGAGACACCGAGACTAAGGCGGAGCTGAAGATAAAAACGTCTTCACAGTTCCAGCTATTCATGGATCAGGAAAAGGCGGCCATAGAGGCGGTTGTGGACAAGGTCCTTGCAAGCGGAGCAAACGTTGTCTTCTGTCAAAAGGGCATAGACGACTTGGCTCAGCACCACTTGGCCGATGCCGGAGTGCTCGCACTGCGAAGAGTGAACAGAAGCGATCTCGACCGACTCTCTAGGGCCACGGGAGCCAACATCGTGACAAGCCTCGATGAGCTGAAGCCGTCTGACATTGGAACTGCGGATCTGGTGGAGGAGAAAAAGGTGGGCAACGGGGCCATGACCTTTGTTTCCGGTGCCAGAAATAAGGCAGTGACGCTGGTTCTCCGGGGTGGAACCCAGCAGGTCCTAGACAGCATTGAGCGGGCCCTGGACGATGCTGTGCACGCAGTAGCTGACGTCATAGAAGACCAGAGGGTGGTTCCCGGTGGCGGAGCTCCCGAGGTCGAGCTGTCCCTCCGGCTCAGAGAGTACGCGAGCACCCTGAAAGGAAGAGAGCAGCTTGCAGTGGCCAAGTTTGCCGAGGCTTTGGAGGTCGTGCCAAAAGCCCTGGCGGAGAACGCTGGGTTCAACTCCATTGACAAACTTGTGGAGCTCAAAAAAGGGCACGATACTAACAAGAAGGCAGGACTGAACGTCTACACCGGCAAGATCGTGGATATGTACGATCTGGGCGTTGTGGATCCCTTGAGGGTAAAAGTCCAGGCCATTCAGTCGGCAACCGATGCAGCTTCGTTGATACTTAGGATCGATGATGTCCTGTCATCAACCAAGAAGAAGCCAGAAGGTCCTGGTGCAGGCGGTATGCCCGGTGGAATGCCAGGCATGGGAGGAATGGGTGGCATGCCTGGAATGGGCGGTATGGGAATGCCGGGAATGATGTAAATCAACCCGGCAAACTTCATTTCTTTATTTTAGTTCGCGTCTCAATTTGCCCAGCTTGACTCGTAGTCGCTGGCCTTCAAAGTTCGTTTGTAGGGTTTGTATATTGAGGTAGTTATCTTTTTATAACATAGGCTTTTAAGGGTAATAAGGGGCCTAGCGCTGTATGGCTGATTACCTGATATGGCTGATCTTTATCGCATTTGGTGTGCTAGCCTTCACCATCGTTCAGCTTAAGGAAAGCAGATATCGGAGGCTTAAGAAGGATTACCAAATGTTAGAGGTGGCACACAGCGCATTGCAAGAGGAGTGGAAAAGGAATGAATTTGGACGGTTACAACTGGAGAGAAGCCTTATCGGTTCAAAGAGGTGGAAGGATCAGCTCCAGGAGATAAGAAGTGATCTGAGATCGGCGAAGATGGCTCCACATTATTTGTCCGCAAAAAGGCTGGAGCATCTGGAAGAGTACGTAGCTGCCTGCATCCGAGCTGGTGATCCGGATCTCGTTTTCTTGGGGACCTTTAAGCCCATGGAGGTTTACACCTTAAAGGAGAATCTTATCAGGATGTTCGACGAAGCAGAATTCGAAATAGAGATAGTCTCACCGTGGATCAAGAGACAAACATGGGAAAACATCAAGGTCTCAATAGCCAGGTTCATCGGTAAGGGCGGATCGCTGAGAGTGTTCATAAGGGACGAAGAATCAGATTTCTCGAACAGACTGGGCGACGACATCAGGGAAGAAGTGGAAGTAATGGGGGGCGAGATAATATTGATCAAACAGCTTCACGCCAAGCTCTACCTTGTGGACAGGAAAGAAGCGATATTGACCTCGGCCAATCTCACTAGAGGCGGATTGGAGTGCAATATCGAGGCGGGAATCTGGTCAAATAACCCTTGTTTGTTGAGGGAGATATGTAAGTTCGTTGACAACCTGTACCTGAAAGCGAAGGTCTGAAATTATTTGCTAAGCGTTTAAGTTGGCATCTAAGCAAACCTTATTGTACTTCGCTCCCAATTTAGTATCTAAATGGCACAGTCCGGGAACGAAGGCAAGGTGTATGAGCCCGCTGAAGATACTTATCTGCTCCTTAAGGCCGCCATGACTGAGGCCAGGGATTCTGACAGGGTGCTGGAGGTCGGATGTGGGAATGGATTGATATCAAGGAATCTTGCCCCCATAGTTCGAGAGGTTCTGGCAACCGATATAAATCCCTTCGCCGTGAGTATGGTGAGAGAATACGGCATCCCAGTAATTCGAGCTGATCTCTTCCGGGGCATCAAGGCCAAGTTCGATATGGTCATTTTCAATCCTCCGTACCTTCCAACATCCGAAGAAGAGAAGACTGTGGGGTGGATGAACTTCGCTCTTGACGGAGGCGAAAGCGGACGAGAAACTATAAAAAAGTTCTTTGAAGACCTCGGGCCCCACCTGACTCATGAAGGTCGGGCCCTCATTCTGCTGTCCAGCATTACGGGCTTAGCAGAGGTTGAAAAAATGGCAAGTGAGCTTGGTTTTGATGTGTCTGAGGTGGCAATTGAAAAGCATTTTTTTGAACAGCTTTATATCCTCAAGCTGCATTCATGGCAACTATAATTGTTTTTTAGTTAATATGATAATATAGTAAATATAGTTATTCGAGCGGCTACTATTACTATAATATAAGTTTTTTGTTTGTAATAGATTTTATTGTGCACAATCCGGATGGATCAGATAAGAACCTAAACTCCGGGGCAATTAATAACTATACGAAACTATAATGTCTTCAGACATCGATAAGAAAATCAAGCTTATAAATCGGCATGGTTACTACCCTTAACCATGACCTATTACCTATCGGACCCTTAATTGGGGCTGATTTGGGGAATTAACTATTACTAGTGCGCCTTTGGTTAATAAAGATGGCGGAGTTTAGGTAAGAAGCGCCAAGTAGCCATATATGAATGGATAAGACATCGGCAGAATTAGTTAAAATGAATAGCCGCCGATCGAAATCTTTTGATGGATTTATCAGAGATTATGACGAGTATCTTTTTTCAACTAGAAAATAAATTTTAATAAATTTAAATAACTAAATTAAGTTTTGTTCGATACGTCCCACGTTTGGAATTAAATGGTTACGCTTATAATGCATCTCGCTTCCAGTAATATGAAAATTGACACACTAAAGCATTTGAATAAAGAACAATCATCAAGGAATTGAGATAATTGTTCAGAACCATTGTGCAGGACAATTGGTTGTTAAGAATTAGCAATATTGTTTGAAACCAAAAACTTATAAACGAGAAGCAATAATTGGAGCATGTTGGCTATGTAAGAGGATGTAAAAGGTGAGGATGTTGAAGCTTAGAATAGTGAGTTCAAAGAACGAGATTGACATGCTTAATAGAAATGAGCAGATGGTCCATTTAGCTTTTAGCGCATCCAACGTGGACATTTTCAGGTTGCTCCAGAACTGTCCTAGAATAAGGGCAATACAGGTTCCTGAGCCATACCGAAAGACTCTGCCCAAAGCCGGAGAGATGTTCCTGGTGATGCAGGGAATAGAGCTGATAGAGGGCGATGTTGGGGGCAACAGAAAACCCCTTCAGGATTACTGCAACATCAACGACGACGTCTTAAGCAGAATAGAGCAGCTAAGATCCACGGGGTTGGACCCCACCGAGATAGCCATGACAGTCTCTAGAGAGGTCCAGCTCTCTCCGGATCTGATAAAATACGTGATCAAGCAGAACTCTTGAGGTTATTTAGACGGTCTAAAAGAATGTCCAGAATCTCGTCAACCCCTGCGCCCGTTAGAGTTGACATTGTTGGAGACTCGGAGTAATTCGCCAAGTCCGCCTTGTTGGCTACAACAAGCACGGGAAGCTCTATCCAACCCTTAATATCCTCTACAAGCCTGAGCTGATCCTCCAGTAGATAACCGGAGTGGCCCGTCGAGTCAATAATGAAGAGAACGACTCCATTTAGATGGCGCAGGACAGCCACGGACTGTCGTTCCATCTCATTTCTTTCGGACAAGGGTCTATCAAGGAGCCCTGGGGTATCTATCACTTGATACTTCTGGCCGTTTCTAGTGAAATGACCCACGTAAATCCCCTGAGTAGTGAAGGGGTAACTGGCGATCTCAGGCCGGGCTCCTGTGACCAGCCTTATGAAGCTGGACTTCCCGACGTTGGGATATCCGGCGATTAAAATGGCCGGCATCTGCGGATCGATGCTGGGCAGTTTGCGCAGTTTGTCCCGTGCTTCGTTGAGAAAGATGAGGTCCTTCTCTATGGATTTGATAACCGAGGACATCCTTCCATAGGCTGATCTCCTCATGGCCGATTTGTCCTGGCCTCGCTTGATCTTTCCGGAATATTCCCGGGAGATGTCCTTCACCTGTCTGGAGGCCCAATGGAGCCTAGAAAGGCTGATTCTCATAGCGTCTATGCCAACAAGGATATCGGCCAGGTCCCGGTACAAGGGCGGGAGGTTCTCGAAGGATGGAAACTTCCGGATAAGATTAGCCAGGTTATCTGAGAGCACATTTCCGGCGGTTCGAACCATCGACTCGTCGTTACCTGGTATCATTCCGGCCTTTGAAGCGCGCTTGAAGGCACGATCAATTAGCTCCTGGGAGAGCGGGACAGTGGGCAGTCTCTCGAACATCATTTGATAATGCAGGCGAGGGCAGATAAAGCTTTAGGGCGGGCGGAATTGAGGTCATCAATAAAACGTTTTCGGAAGGTTTAAATAGGGCTTCTATATCTATATAGATGAAGGTGGCCGTTTTGAGAAGGTTGGGCACCGCCCTTCATGTAGTTCAGAACAGACTGATAGTACGTAGCGAGCCAGTCGAAGGAATTGAGACACAGATTCTCCAAACTAATTCTGTAGTCGTTGACCAGAAGAGGATGAAGATCGGGAGAGTTTTTGACATATTCGGCCCTGTAAAGCATCCCTACATCATCGTTCGGCCAAACAGAGGAATTAACGCCGCAGTCCACGTCGGAAAGAGACTCTACGTTGACGAGACGTCGGGGAGAGATGGTAATAAGTGGAAGAGATAGAAAAGATTAGAGAGATAGAAAGGACTGAACCGGAAAAGATCAAGGAGAAGACCCGGCTAAAACGAGAGAAGGAGAAGGTTGACGAGTTCGAGAAGTTCACCGTAGAGTGTCCGGAGTGTAAGAGCCACACTCTGGTGCGGGACTATGAGCGAGCAGAGCTCGTGTGTTCCGACTGCGGTCTCGTCATAGATGAGAACTTCATAGATCAGGGGCCAGAGTGGAGGGCTTTCGACCACGATCAGCGCATGAAGAGATCAAGGGTCGGCGCGCCCATGACCTACACAATACACGACAAGGGCCTCTCCACAATGATCGATTGGAGGAACAGGGATTCCTACGGAAAGACCATATCCTCCAAGAACAGGGCTCAGCTCTACAGGCTCAGGAAGTGGCAGAGGCGTATCCGGGTCAGCAATGCCACCGAGAGAAACCTGGCCTTCGCATTGTCCGAGCTGGACAGGATGGCATCGGCCCTTGGACTGTCCAGAAACGTCAGAGAGACAGCAGCAGTTGTCTACAGAAAGGCCGTTGACAAGAACCTCATTCGCGGGCGAAGCATAGAAGGCGTAGCGGCCGCTGCGTTGTATGCAGCGTGCAGGCAGTGCAACGTGCCGCGAACCTTGGACGAGATCGCAGAGGTTTCAAGGGTCAGCAGGAAGGAGATCGGGCGGACGTACAGGTTCGTCTCCAGAGAGCTGGCACTCAAGCTGATGCCGACGAGTCCGATTGACTATATCCCCAGGTTTTGCTCCGGGCTGAACCTCAAAGGCGAAGTGCAGGCCAAAGGCATAGAGATCCTACGGCAGGCAGCAGAGAAGGAGCTGACCTCTGGGCGCGGACCAACGGGCGTTGCTGCTGCAGCAATCTACATCGCCTCGATCCTATGCGGGGACCGCAGGACGCAGCGCGAAGTTGCGGATGTGGCAGGTGTGACTGAGGTCACCATAAGAAACCGTTATAAGGAACTAGCTGAAGAGCTGGATATAGAGATAATTCTGTAGTTATCTCTATACCTTTAACTATTTTCTAGCCTGTTACGTTTTCGGGTAGTAGGCATTCAGCCCTCATTGGGTCAAGGTTATAATACGATTAAACCGACTCGGACCATTTCTTCCTTCAAGATCTCCATACTTTGCATAACAGAACGGACAAAACATAAGAGAGTGGTCATTCGACCTTGATTATTTTTTGTCCAGAACCTTGATCAAGTGATACCCAAACTGGGTCTTCACCGAGCCAAGCAACTTGCCCTTGTCACCTTCGAAAGCGACCTTCTCGAACTCGGGCACCATTCTGCCCTTGCCAAACCATCCAAGATCTCCTCCGCTCTTGCTCGAAGGGCAATCTGAATACTTTCTTGCAGCTTCAGTGAAGCTCAGGCCTTTGTTTAGCTTATCCAGGACTTCCAAGGCTTTTTTGTCGTTCTTCACAAGGATGTGAGCTGCATGAACTTCTTTTACCATGGAGAAATCCAATGCCAGAATAGGATAAAAGGTTAAGGTTTCGAGCAAGCAGAGAATCTGAATCGCTTAAAGATCGAATGAAGATTCTCTAGTTGAACGTGAAGTGTTGCATAGATATCGTTTGCAGGGATATCACAGGATCTCCTGCACCCTGCCAACCTGTCCGTTCTCCAGTCGCACTTTGATGCCGTGGGGATGGTGGGATGAGTTGGTAAGGATCTCTTTCACTATTCCACGGGTTCTCTTGCCCGTACGCTGATCGTTCTTCAATACGACATCCACCTCCTGTCCGGGGTGGATATCCTTTCTGTACTGACCGTTTTTCGTTGTTGGCATTTGACCTCTAATCACATTTGTAGCGTTTTCTTGCTAAAGGACTGCTTCCGGGAGGTTGACCTTTCGTGTAGGCAAACTAAAAGGCTTTGGATGGATAGTTGTCAGACCCACGGCTTCGCGATATGTCCTCCTGCCAAAGGACTATCAATGACGCGAACGACTCCTGGGCAAGGATGCTCTGGGGTTTCTTAGTAATCATCTAGGACAGCCAATGGACTATCCGGCGCAATTTTCTTATCGAATTATCTCCAGGCTATAATTGCTCAAGTATAAATAAGTTCAATGACACTATTATCTTAAGCTATAGGAGGTTTGTTGAAATGGCACTAAAAACTATTTGTCCCGTTTGCGACCAGGAAATAGAGATAGATCCCGGGAAGATCATAAGATCTTACCTGCATTTGAATGATACAAGCGGAGTCCTGCTAGTAGGATGCACAAACTGTTGTAGATCTTTGAAGCTGCCTTCAAACGTTCCGACCAACGGCACGGCAAATGTCGAGGAGTGGGCCATGCAACAGTCTCAATCAAATAGCTGGCTCGAGTGCATACCTCTCCTTGAACATCAGTTAGTACAGGAGCCTAACGGTGTAAACGATTACCATGGCGAAAAGGTCTACAGGCCCGGCGATGGTAGCGATCAATTAAGAAAATACCCATACATGTTCAAATACGGCGTAGATCCAGAGTGCATGTGGGCGAAGATGAAGGGCGGAAACGATCAAAAACCATTCGTTATAAAGTAAAAAATCATGGCGTAAGGATTGTGGAGGGCATCGAGGCCGAGGGAAGTAAGCCAATCCTCTTGTCCCGATAGCCTTCTGTGGTTTTCGATCTAATAGTGTAACCTTGCTGGAGATCTGTGTTGTTTAATTGTTTGCTACTCCTTTGTCTCAATAAATGGCGATATAACGTGCTTCTTCATAGTTCATGCTCGTAGTTCACATAGAGTTGATTAAGGGCAATTGAAGACGATACAAGTCAATGTATCAGGTGGCTATAGTTGGCTACGGCAAGGTGTTTATGGTGTGCTTCACATTGCCTTTGACTGAGTGATAATTGATGAGACGAGCATACATTCCCGTTTTTATATTTGCTTTGCTTTTGCTACCGATCTCGATGGCCATCGTACATGCCATGTCCGCAAATGTGTCGCAGAACACCTCACTTCAACAAGCAGCCCCAATGACAAGCGGTGAAGCGATAAAGATTGCAGGTGGCTTCGCAATGACGGGTGGAGGATCGGTTCTCGATGGACCGGCTGCAAACGGGGCCATGCTAGCTCTTAAGGAGATCAACGCCAGGGGTGGCGTGCTCGGTCGTCCCGTCGAGTTGGTGGTCCGTGACAGTCGGTACGACATGTTCCTCACAGCCCAGATAGCCAGGCAGTTCGTAGATGCGGATAAGGTCGTCTCGGGCATAGGCTTCTCCGATACGGATTCCGTTATGGCGGCAGGACCGATATTCCAGAAGGCCAGCCTGCCGTTCATCACTGTGGGCGCTACCTCGCCCAAGATCCCGGATCAGATCGGCGATATGGTTTACCTGGCCTGCTTTGGCGATAACGTTCAGGCTGCTGCAGGAGCGGAGTTTGCCGCCAAGCACTTCGGCAAGAGAGCATACCTCCTGGTGGATAAGAGTGCTGATTACACAGTCGTGTTAGCCAGTTATTTCCTGAGCAGCTTCAAAGAGCTTGGCGGCGATGTAGTGCTCGAAGATTCGTACACCGATAACTCAACCGATCTATCGAAGCAGATAGCCGACCTGAAGAATCTGTCCGAGCAGCCTGATTTCTATTACATCGCCGCGATGCCGTACAATGCAGGCACGGTCATCGAGCAGTTCCGGAACGTCGGTCTTGTCGGCCCGATTGTGGGCGGCGACGGCTACGACACTCCGGAGATTCTGAAGCTTGGGGGAAATGCTTCCGACAACGTCTTCTTCAGCACCCACGCCCTGATGGACCCGAACAGCGGAGATGAGGGCGTCAAGGAGTTCATCACCGCCTACAACAAGGAGTATGGCCACAACCCAGAGAATGCGTTTGCAGCCCTTGGGTATGATGCGATGCGGCTTATGGTCGATGCCATCGGGCGTGCTGGTTCGACCGACCCGAAGGCGATTCAAAAAGCCATACAGAATACGAAGGATTTCCGGGGCGTCACAGGCAATATCAGCTACCCCAACGGCAACCACGTTCCGCAGAAGGGCGTGACCATCGTAGCAGTCAAAGACGGCAGGTTCACCCTCGGAGCTGAGATCGTACCCGAAAAGGTTCCTGCGCCTTGAATGTGAGAAACCGCCGATCCGAAAATGCGGGCAACTGTGAAATAGGAACGTGCAAAAGGGGATGCGAGAAATATGATGCCCTCATCGTCACCATCTTCACCATCGCATTCTTCGCCTTCTCTGCCCTCTTCGCCTCCAACGGTACCCCACCAAAAATCCAAATTAGCCTGTCCATATTGCGGTGCACCCCTTAGGGAAGGTGAAAAGCGCGATGACCTTTTTCGGCAAGGTTCTTTCTCTGGAATGCGGCGATTCTGAATACGGGGCAGTGCATCAGCTTTTCGGTTGACTGCTATGTTCTTCAGCACTCAGAGGCTCATAGCCCGAGGTCTAACGCATTTCACCTTCTGCGCCTTTATTACATCATTTGCCGTAGCAGCTCGCCTGCTATCGGCTTTCAGGATAAGCGGCTGAACAGGTTGGTCAAGCAGAAATACCGGGACTTTCCGGACTTGAAGGCGCCGGACGACCGGGGAAGCGTCAATGTAGCTGATGTGCTGGAAGCGACAGATCCCCAAGAGCACAGAAGGCGTGTCGAGCAGTGGGCGCAGGCTGTTTGGAGGGCTTACGGTATGCATCACCAATGGGTAGAGGAAACGAAGGAGAAACCTTAAATGCATAGGAAGTGCTTATTAGGATAGTGATTTGATCATGGCGACATGTACATTTTGTGGAAAACCGGCAGAGAAAGAAGTTGGAAAAAAGGGAGTCTGTCAGGTCTGCGCGGGCGAGATTATCGAGACGTTTAAAGAGGAACTCAAAGGGAAATCCTCTAAATCAAAATAATTGCTTCTTGCGAGAATTGGGTCTATGTAATTGGACCTAACTTTCTTTTTGCTATTTTGAGCTAAAACTTATATCGCATTCTCTATCCTTCCACCAGTAATGCTCTTCAGGAATTCGTCTTTATCTTCGAAGGTTTTCACCTTGCCAGCCTTGTATTGCTTGATGCTTCGGGAAAGGCCAGCTTCGTAATCCTTTAGAGCCTAAACTCCGGGGCAATTAATAACTATACGAAACTATAATGTCTTCAGACATCGATAAGAAAATCAAGCTTATAAATCGACATGGTTACTACTCTTAACCATGACCTATTACCTATCGGACCCTTAATTGGGGCTGATTT
>JBGQAL010000071.1:0-13093 GCA_041494285.1 Methanotrichaceae archaeon | reverse complement strand
CCTAAACTCCGGCTCTTTAATAACCATGTTTCAGTTTGATAGGAATCCCGACCCCCATCTTCTCCAGAACAATCCTTTCCTTCTTAGTGATCTCGGTCAACTTCCAGACACTCCCAATTTTAATAGCTCTAAGCTTGGCGAGATCTAAGAGGATGTCCTCGATTGAATTCTTACCGAGCAGTTCTGCGTTCCTAGCTTTTTGAAGTAACAATGATCTAATGACAAGTGAAATGAAAAATATGAAAAGTAATCCTTTAAGAGTAGAAAGCTTACTTACCCTTAGCGGCATCACATCCAAGTCATTCTTGAGGTTGTCAAACTCCTTCTCGACTGCATCTCTCTGTCGATAAAGAGAAAGTACCTCCGCCCATCTTCTTTTTGTTGAAGATAAAAGTATGACTTTTCCGAACCTGTTGACTGCCTGAGAAATTGCATTGCTCCGGCGCTTCAGGTGGAGAACTCTATCTTTAGATTCCCAATCGAAATATCTAGCGAAGTTTCCAGCAACACGGTTAAAAGTATCTCGCGGATTTCCATAAAATTCTTTTCCTTCCAGGCTGCTTTCGATATCGATGATCCGGTTAAAGAAGGAATTTAACTCGTTGCTTTCTCGTTTCTTGTTATAGAAAAGATATCCATAAGCTTTAACATTGCCGATTTCGATATCTCTCTCTACAACATAATATATACCGCCTTCATATCTTCTGGCATTGACCGGGTTCTCAATATCTCGGTTAGTCTCGCTAATCATGCCTTTGCCATTCTTTACTACAAAGGGCAATGGGATAATAAAATCGATACCTGACGAGTTCATCTCAACGATATTACTCTCGCTGTAGAATCCACGGTCCAGAAGGAACATACTTTTGGTTATGCCGAGGGCGTTTATTTCTGCAATAAGATTTTTAAGGGTGACTACATCGTTGATGCTACCTGGAAAGATCTTATAGTAAAGTGGTATCTGTCTCTCAACCGATAATACTAAGCCCAAATTAACTTGCGGAAGATCCAGGCCGTCTCGATTATAGCCGTACTCAAGCCAATCAATATTCTTTGAATTTGATGATAGTGATGTGATATCGTAGACCAGCGTTTCTTTATCTTGATCTATTAAAGATCTATGAAATGATTCCATTGCAGATTCTTTGGCCTCAAGTTTGCTAAGAAAACTTGATAACCATTGCGAATTAAATGTATCTTTGAGAGAATACATCTCTGGGATGAACGAATCCTCTAAAACATGATGTATATTCTTCAGCGATGTTGGACATAACAGCTTGCTCATGGCCATGGCAAGAATAGCATCACCATCTTCTCCAAATGCATCTGACAACTTCTTTCTAAGGTTAAGTTCACTACTTATGGCATCAAGAAGATAGGGTGATCCGAATATCTTTGTTGTTTTGACGTTTCGTTCTACAGTTTTAGGAATTATTTGACCTGTCGATTCATCCCATACTCCAAGATAACGTCGTTTCTGTCTAGCCTGCTTCTTCTCGGGGACCCAGGAATTTTCGGCTTCGTAAGCGTAGATCTTTCCGTGGATCTTCTGCTTTACGATGTATGACATGGTTAAGAGTAATAACTATGAAACTATTTATACTTGCTGTTGACTTCGATAACAAAAGAATTTATACAAAAATATGGTTACTAATTTAGCCGGAGTTTAGGACTGGACCGAACTTTGGGCGACGCCGCGGAGTTATGCAGTATATGTCCCGAGGTTAATCTGAAACAAATTACATGCCACCCAGAGCTTCAATACTGCTGAGGATGAGTGCAACCTTACTCGTAAACTCGTGCGGGGGTCCTGTCCCACGCACAGGATAGAGAAATTTTTTGTTCGATGGATGATTGATAATCTAATGGATTGATCAAATTCCCGACTTACATAGTAAGTTACAAAGTACCGGTAAATTATCCAGGTCCACGAGAGGATCACTGAGCCCTCCAGGGAACTCCTCATGGCAGATCAAGGAAATGGCCGAGAACATGGGCTTCGAGGTCCTACACGGCATAGTGGACTGCCTCTGGGTCATAGGTGAGCCCATATCGGTGTTCAAGGAGGCCGTTGAGAAAGAGACAGGTATTCTAACGGAGGTGGACTCCTACGACTGGATAACCTTCCTACCCATGAGCGATGGTGGAGGAGCTTATAACCGCTACTTTGGCAGGCTTAACACCGGTAAGATGAAGATCAGGGGCGTGATGGCGCGAAAGGGTGACACCCCAGAGTACATCAACAAAATGCAACAGGAAGTCTTCGAGGTCCTGGCCGAAGCAAGGAGCCTAGAGGATCTGAGAAGGATAGAGCCCAAAGCTCGGGAGGTCTACAGGAGATACATGGGCGAGCTGGATGGTGCCGATGTTAAGGAACTTGCTATTCATAAGAGAGTAAGCAGGCTGAATTATTCCCGAAGATGTGCGGAGGCCTCGGCTGTCCAGGCTCACATGAAACAGGGAATTCCATTGGCTCCAGGGATGGAGATAGGCTACGTGATTAGAGATGCCCGCAAGTGGGAGGTGGATCCAGAGAGAAGCGCATCGAAGTTCGATGCTTCATACTATCAAGGGCTGCTGGAGAAGGCTTGGGGAGAGACGGCGTTCGTGTTCACGAAACCACCTAGCGGACAGATTGATCGTGGTAATCCTTTCACATCTTGATAAGTTCTGCATTTTCCGGGTTCAGTCCGCTCCATTTAATCTTATACCCCAGCAAGCTGAGTGCCTGGCTATAAGCTTTGATATCATATCTCTCGAAAATTTTGAGGGCATCATCGTGTCTCGTCACACCCATCAATTCGCCCTGGATCGTTTCGAGGACCTGTTTGCTTACAAGCTGGTCGCCCAATAGTGAATAATCTGGTCTATTCTGGCCTTTGATCACTTCTCTTAGAGCCTCTAAACTAACGCAATATCTCTTTGCAATCTCGTCAAGGCTGATAACACTTGCATCGCTGCCAAATGAAATTTCTATGCATCTTAGCTTCGTAATTTCTTCTGCTTGCTGCTTTTCCTCATATCTCCTCAGAATCTTGATTATCTCCAGATGCGGAATTTTTCTATCATAGAAAAGGAGATTTTCTGCCTGGAACTCTGAGCCCGTACATGCCAGGTTTCTATTCACGAGCAGGATCATGCTTTCTTTTTCTTGCAACTGGTTTAGTTTCTGAATCTTATGTTTGAGATATTCAGGTGTCCAGAAGCCAATGATCTCAACGTATATCCTGGTGCCATTTCGCTCCAGGGAAAAGTCCGGAATAAAGGCATACTGGCCCGCTTTCAATACTGTTGGCTCTCTTCTGACTACCCAGCCCTTGAAGCCAAGCTGATAGAATTCCTTCTCAATGGCGCTATCGAAACCGATCTCCGACGTTTCAAACTCTGCGCAGAAATTTGGTTTCTGTGTATGGTCCAGAGAGAAATCGTAAATCCTCTTACCCTGGAATGTTTTCCTTGATATGCTGGCCCTCAAACTCCATCTGGTGGACTCCATTACGACAGGCAGCAGTTTTGCGAAGGCAGAGCCATATTTTTCAGTTAGCTTGAACAGGGAAATAGGTCCTTCCAGGGATATTTTACCATCGTGTATAGAATATATGAGGCCAAGCTGCTTAATCTTCCTGAACACTGGCTGGTAGTTATCCTCTATCTGAATCTCCATTCCCGTAGCCCTAAAGAGTAGAGTCTGAGCCAGGGACAGATTATAATGCCTGAGCAGATCATCCGGAGCAATGGGTTGGAACTCTTTTATGACCAGATTCCCTTCTTGGTCAGCCCAGAGAGCCTTTTCCAGGTCATCAGGTTCGATCGATAGCTTCCTGGCAACCTTTCCCAGAACCTTCTTTCTCTCTTCCTCGCTGGTAATAAATCCCCTGGATTCCTCAAAGATCAGCCTTCTGGCAACAATTGGATCGATAACCGAGTCTGTATCTATAACGCATCGCCGCTCTAGGATTTGGGCGAGTCCCCTGATCAAGCGGTAGCTGATCTCTTCAATGCCTTCTAGTTCTTCGATAAGCTCACCGTATGTCTTCTCTACATGCTCCTGAAAAATGCCTATAACCGAGAGGGCAATCTCTAGGTTATCCTGATCCAAAAGAGCATAAACAGGCTCGATTTTTCCCTTCGAAGTCTTCGTAACAAGTAGGTCGCTAGTAAGCATTTTCAATTCCTGCGGCAATTGCCATCACTATTGCCATCGCCTTTGCTATTGCTTCAATGATCTTTTTCTTCTCCTAGCAGTGCCGGTCTCACTTGTCTCAGCGGTTACGATCTCGTATAGGACTGCTTCCTTTCCTTCTTTCTTTCGAAGGATTCGTCCCAGCCGTTGTATAAAGGCCCTTTGGCTTCCTGTTCCGCTCAAAATAATGCCGACATCAGCATCTGGAACATCTATGCCCTCATCCAGGACCTTGGAGGTGACAACTGCCCTGTATATGCCTGATCGGAACCTATCCAGAGTCTCGCTTCGTTCTTTGCCCGTGGTTCGATAGGTTATAGAAGGTATCAGGAATTGCCTTGAGATTCTGTGGACTAGCTTGTTGTGTTCGGTGAAAATGAATATCCTGCCTCCATTATGCATCTTCAAGATCTCTGAGAGTTTCCCCATCTTCGAGATGCTGTTATAGGCTATGTCCCTCGCTTTATTCCTGGCAAGCAGTGCTCTTCTGGCTTGTGGATCTCTCCCGCTTCTCATAACCAGCTTCTGGAAGTCGGCTGGACTTCTGATGGTGAGGTTGATTCTTGCAAGATAGTCTGAGAAGACTTTTTGGTTCTTCTCGTATTCTTTTTTCTCTTCTTCGGTTAGCTCAACTGCAATCTTCTCAAGTCTAAAGGGTGAAAGATGCTCTCCTGCAAGGTCTCTTACCCTTTTTTCAAAGACCTTTCCACCCACGAGCCGGTTGAGCTCTGTATGTAGGCCATCCTCCCGCTCAAAGGTGGCTGTTAAGCCCATCCGAAAAGGAGAGGCAAACATCTCGGCTATGTTCCTGTATCCTGCAGCAGGAAGGTGGTGAACCTCGTCAAAAATTATTAAACCAAACCTATTTCCGAGCTTATCGGCGTGAATGTAAGCAGAATCATAGGTGGACACAGTTAAAGCTTCTATATCCCATTCGCCTCCACCTAAAACGCCCACTTCCACTTTGAACTCTTTCTTTAGGCTGGAGCGCCACTGATCCACCAGATCGAGGGTTGGAACTACTACTAGAGTTGAGGTATTCAGCAAGGATATGGCTTTTATTCCGATAATTGTTTTACCGCTTCCCGTCGGAAGTACGATTATACCACGCTTATCGTTAGCTATCCAAGCATCCATGGCCTGCTTCTGGTAATCCCTCAATACAACGCTGCTTTGAAGTTCAGGACAGGGTACGAGATCGAGAACATCATCCCTGAAGTCAAAGCCAGATGTCTTTAGAAAATCGATGATATCCTTGTAATACAGAGCCATTGCCCTGAAAGACTTGGATCTTTCATCCCAGGTGGAATTCGGGACCCGTATATCCCCTTCAATTAGGATGGTGCCATGATCAAAGGTAAGCTTCATGGTCTAAATGATTTATCCGTGGGCGTTCCATAAGCTCTGCAAAAGGGTTTTTCGGGGATTGTGGCTCTATACATTCACCTTCCCCTAATGGATAGCTCATCATTAAATAATATTTCATTCAAAGATAATAAAGAAAGATTAATTCTTAAAGTTCTTCTTGAACTCGCTTTGAGCCGATCCGTTCCAGCCAGCTCTCCAGGGTCTTTATCCTTGAGGGCACAGAAGCCTTGGAGAGTTCTAAAGCCTGCTTGTGGATGTATGGGAGGAGACAACGAGAGCATAATCTGGGAGTAGAATCTTTCGGAGGCTCCAATTAATTAAGATTATTTTAAACTATTTAAGTTTAATTAAATATGCATCGGTGCAATTACCTGTTAGAAATAGCGTTCTTAGTAATAGCCTAAAGCAATATCACAGAGCATATCTCTGAGTAAGATGATAGGGAATGAAAGGAGCCTTCGAGGGTTTCTAGGGAGTAGTTCAGGAGGCTCCTATTACTTAGTAGTATTTTAAACTATTTAAATTTAATTAAATGTGCAGCGACGCAATTATAGGCTAGGAATAATCGGACTAAGAATACTTGTAGTAATAGTGATATGCGGCCCATTCGGTCGTCATATGTACCGGAAATTCCTTGGTGAAAGCCAGAGCGGGAATAAGGAGGGAGGGCAAAAGCCTCTGTGATGTAGGAGGGGAAAATAAGGTGATCGGACGACCTTTGCCCTGATACGCATATACGACGATCAACGTATATAAGAACGTGGTACTATTGATGCTTTAATCTAGATAATTTGACCTTATGCTCGCCCTATATGGGTTATATTGGCTGTTTTTCCCATTATTTTAGTATTTAAGTTGCTTTTCCATAAAATCAATAAAAGTAAAAATAGCCTATATAACCAATATACGTCTCTATCTACTGATTTTCCTTCCTTAGGCTAATCCCGGACCAAGCTTCAACCTGACTTCCACCTACTTTAGGATGCTTTGTCTCCACCGGAATAATCATTTGATCTTGCATTGCGATTCCAAAGGCCTTATTAGACGTCGCAGGAGGCAATCCCTTTTCGCGGGCATATTGATTGAAGGCCTTAACGAGTTCGGCTTTAACTACATATTCATCTGAGGGAATGCACATGTCCTCTAAGAACGCAACAAGGGGATTGCTTGCCCTCCTATACAGCTCTCCGGATTCCGTTTCGCCATAGCTGAAGTGCCAATTATTTGCTCTCAGCTGTTTGAGTCCTTCTAGACCGAAATTTAATATGCCACTGAGTTCGATAGGCGTCGTCAGCTTAGCTGTCAAATCCGGGTCCTCCTTCCCATAGATGCTGTTTTCAAACGGAACAATGATCCACCGGTTATAGAAAGCATCGTCTTCGTATTTCAGCATGGGCAAACGATTAGCCGAATATAGCAGCTTGGCTCTGTTTCTAAAACTAAAGATTTGTTCAAACTTGTTTTCGGCGTCTATTGTGTCCTGCCCAGTCAGGTTCTTAAATATGCCTGTATCCTTGATAGGGATTGCAGGCAAATCGCCATAGGTATTCAGTTTCTTTCCGAATAATCGTGCCCTTGCGAACCTGTTCTCGGCCAGATCCTGCAAACTCACATGAGAACAGTCATTTGCGCCGATTAAGGCTTCGATCACGCGAGTAGTAGTGCCTTTGCCGGTTCTCTTTGGCCCATAAAGCATGAATGCCTTATGGGTCTGATAATGAGGCCAGATTATAAAGCCGATCATCTCTCCGATGGCGTCAATCATTTGGCTAGATGGTAAAGCCCCCTCTAGGAATCCCATAAAGGCTGGACACTCCGCATCGGGATCGTAGAATGCGGGCGATCTCGTTAAGATTAAGTTATCCGGTGAAGGTTCGAATAGCTCCAGAGTATCAAGGTTAAGCGTACCATTCGATGCATTGAACACGTTGCTGCTGGCGTCGTTTAGTTCTGATATAGAAATTCCGCATTTCGCGTTGATTCTAGCCTGGATCTCCGATAGATCTCCTTTTCTCAGGATGGACTGGCCGTTTTCCTTTGTATACACGCTGAATAAGTCGTATAACACGCTTGATAGGAGTTCATGTGCATATCCTAGGTAAACACCTTGATTGTATAGATAGGTCTTCCTATTCTCGATTATATGAATGAAATGTGCATCCTGCGTCACGAATTCGGCAACAAGATCGTAATTCACGCCGGTAATTTTTCTTGTCTTTTCTTCTCGCAACAGGCAATCCTCGAGCTTGAGCTTGGACCCTTCTTCAGTCATTTTGGATCGCCTTCTGCTTCGGCCGGATGGGCCAGATTGACTCCAAAGAATCAATATGAGTTATGATGACATTGCCGTCTTTCAATTCGATCGTGATGTAGTCGCCGTTCTGTTCCAATAGTCTACCTACTGTAGACTTTCCAAAAAAGGATAATTTATATCCATTTATTTTACCCATGAATGGGTCTAAATTTATTTTATTTATCATGGTAACCTCTAGACTCTGCTTAAATTTTATTTGGAATTTGCATGAGCCTATTGCGTTCCAGCTTCACTAGCCTCAGTATATGGCACAATGACCAGGCATCTGCCGTCAAATGTGATGTCCACAGAGTCGTATTCTTTCCATGCTTGCGCAACCGATCTAGGAATAGTAATCGTTGCTGCCCTATTTTCGGCTGATCTTGATAATCTTCGTTTAAAGTTCAATTTCATTTTACCTCAATGGAAACGCCCTTTGACGCTTTCCACTATAAGAACGCCGTAAAAATTTAGTGCGACTGAGATTAGCCTGAAACCGGACTTGAAACGATTGTCGGAAGGCGGGTTTGGGGAAAAGAGACCTTTTTGATTGGTTTTTTTGGCTTCTTATCCAATATGGCCTTGTACCTTTCATACACGTCGTTGTAGCCGCCACGCTCGTACCGCTCAAACATTCCGCTGACATTCTGGATCAGCTCTAACTCTCCATTCGATTCTGCGTACTGTTGAAGCGCATCGTTGTCCTCCACTAGCCGGTTGATGAAGTCGTTGACAACGATGAATTGGTTGAGATTGTGCAAAGAAAGCAGCATAGGTGTCGCCGGATTGGTTTGGCTGTAAATGTCGTCGATGGTGCAAACTTTACAAACCGGACATCTACAAGGATTGACCTCCATGCGGTTTTCGGCTATTCTTCCGACGTCAATATAATGCCTTACACTCATTGGGGTTAGCCATTTTCTTAGACGAGCACCCAGGATGTATGTAGATGCATCAAAGGTTATGGCGGTGTCAAAGTGCTTCGATAGCATTGAAAATGCTAGCATGCTAGATAGACAAGACGTGCCAAAAAAATGAATATTGCCCTGCAAGTTTGGAGCATCGTGTTCATGTAACACTAGATAGGCCAATATCTTAACGTAAATGTTTGAGCCGCTGCCAATCGCCCAACCGTCAAATTCAAAGGAGCCAGCGGCTGCAAGCCATTTTTCGAAGTGATGAATGGTATGTCCATGAAGTACATTATAAAGCTTCATTTCGTAGTTCTCCCTTTCTTTTGCAAACAAAGCATAGTTTTCCAGAGATTTCCGCAGATTAACGTTGAAGTCGTTGTCGTCTAATAGCGGGACATCAAGGTTGAATGCGATATCTGCGTTTTTCTCCTGCCAGCGCAAGCTAGCTCTAGGGGAGATCTTAGCTGGCTTTCCTTTTTGGTTAGACGATGCGATCTGGAATCCACCCGAATCGGTCATTAATATGCCATCTCTTGGGTATCCGACTTCATCTCTCCAGTATATGGCATTCTTCATACCAATCGGTGCGCTGATCAAAGCATAGGGATACTGGAAAAAGGAGTCTGCAGTCCACCACTTATAGTCATGTCCGTTGAACCTGAGGTCATTTTTCCAAGGACTGAAAAAAAGTGGCGAGACAGCTGGTACAAAGATGGCTCTTCTACCAAGAGTCATCTTCTCATCAGCTGCTGCTGGAATTCGCCTCTATCACTCTTAGCCTTCTGATCAAATCTTCTAGGGTTCTTATTACATTGCCTAGATGTTCTGGATGATTGACTCGATCAATACTTTGAAGAGTTGGCCAATACCCGAGTAATCTGATATTGAACTTCTTAATCACTTGGTCAGGGTCACTGGAATCTTCGTTCTGTTGACCCACTTCATCATCAATGATCTCTGGGGTGTTTTGATCGGTTTCAGCCGGCGTAGTTCCCGCTGTAGAAGGATGGACCATATGCTCGGCTTCTTCCAGTGATAACTCGGGTTCTGCGATCAAGGCTTCAGCTATTGCTTTCTTGTCTTCGATAGATTTTTCGGCAAGCGTGTTTATATCTACCAGGAATAGATTTTTGAATTCACGGTTTAGGATTTTCTTCCCGAACTCATCGCCCAAATCACTTTTAAGCTGGTCTATGCTTTGAGCGAATCTAGCGTTGCGCTCTATCGTGGCCTCGCTTACACCAGCTTCCAGTGCGAGCCTCTTCGCAGTCTCACCTACGGTAACTCCATCATTTTGATGGAGTTCCTCGGCGTTGGGCCTGTGAGCCTCCTTCTTTTGAGAGTTGTATTTCAGTCCCCGGAAATACGCTACCCACCAACCCCTGAGGTTCCGGCGGTTTAATTGGGCTTCGATTATCCACTCACGACAAGCCTCCCTATCCGGCAGGTCGATATAATTCAATTCAGGTAGGGGAAGGTTCTTCTCACGGCAAATTTCAAGCCGCGCGATACCATCCAGAACAACGAGAAGGTCCTGTTCAGTATCACGCCAGACAGATATCTTATCGCGGCACTTTCCCTCTTTGACGATGTTATCTGTCAATCCGGCCTTTACTTCCTCTAAATGAAATGGCATTAAGCCTTTAAACTCCAAGGAAAACACAGGCTCATGATTAGCTGGGGCCGAAGGCTCCTCCATACATTGTTTCGGATTGGAAGCAATAGGCTCATGGCTCACGCCAGCGACATCTGGGCTCATCTCAGGTCCCTTTCCGACATGCAAAATAGCACGTTTATTGCTTGTCTTGTTATGCATTTTTTTTCACCTGTTCTGCGTTGGGACGGACGCCCCAGACGCAAACCTTATTTAGGTGAAAAAATATGTATATGTTAAGAACTAATTATTAAGTTTCAGTTTATAATATATGAATGAAATTGATATATGTACCAAGAATACTCGTAGGATACTTGAAGTATATCTGAAGAAACCAGCTGAATCATTTGATTACATAAAACTGAGAAAGCTTCTTCCAACACTTGGTGAAACAACGATTAGGGATGCATTAAGAGCTCTTAAACGCTCTAATATACTTGGAATTAGTTATGAGCGGGGCAGGCCGAAAGGTGGTTCTAGAACAGAGATATACAGCATTTCGAATGACTTAGCAGCATTCAAAAAGCTATCAGAGATGTATCATATAAATGGAATCGATGAGTTCATAAAATCAGAATATATCAATAAAGTGAAAAAGAAATTTACTCCTATCTTAAAAGCGGAAGCGAGATGTTTCGGTTTCAAGAGCATAATAGACTTTATCGAATTAGATATTCATCTTAGTCCAATTACATCCATCCAGTCAACTTTTCCTCCGAAACTACTACTTTGTCAGCCGTTTGACAGAATATTCAGTGACGTCTATATATTAAATGAAGACGATATTAAAAAACTCATTAAGCGTGCCTATATAGTTTACTCAAATTTTCCAGAGATATTCTCTTCGGCCATCAAATACACAATCACTCAAGGAAAAGACAATCGTAATCATATGGCCGATATTGAATCATTAGTGAAGCAAGCAATTTTTTATTGGAATATTTCTTCGCATAATTTCGATTGGGTATTTTCTTGTTTAATGGACGCACTGCAATCTGAAGAAGAGATGGAATTCTATATTGAGTTTGTTGATGGCGTTACTGAAATAAGAGAGTTGAAAAATGAACCGGGAAGTCTGCCGCTATATTTAGCAAATGATACTTTAGTCGGCAATTACTTCATGAGTGAACCTGTCCAATTTGGCTCTCTTCGTCCATGTATTTGCTTTGGGAAAAATGTAATTGGTGAAGAAACTATGACATATGAAAGAATTGTGTCAGAGGTCAGAGCTCATTTTCAAGCGGATAATTGAACCCTAGCTGATTTTTATCTGACTTTGAATCTGTCCATATTGGTTATATGGGCTATTTTTATTACTTATCTGATTAAGAGGATCTCGTTTAATATAATAAATGGCAGAAACAGCCAATATAGCCAATATAGATCGCTCTTGCTGGAAACTCCCTCAAAATGAAGGGGTTAATTCTTCTTAGAACAATGCTGCAAAGCTTATTCACATGTAGCCGTTCGCGTGCTTAGATTGCGCAATTATAGGACATCCTATCAAGTTCATTCTGGGATGGCATCGGGTTCAGGTGGTTCTCTAGTCTAGTCAGCCTTTGTCGGTCAAGGGCGATCTCTTTGAAAACACGAGTTAATTCATCATCTCGTTGTCGTCGAAGGGTCTCAAGTCGGTTCTTAGAGCGGCGATATCTGCCCGGAGCTGTTCAATACTTTCTGGTTCATCTTCGGCTGCCTCTGCAACCCACTCTCAATACTCTTCTGGTAACAGGATTGTCGTTGCGCTTCTATCACGCTCAGTGATTACCCAGATCTTAATGCCGCTAGTAATCGTATAGACAGATAATAGCCTGAATTCGTCTCGTAGTGACAGCTCATTTTCTGCCGCATCTCTTGCGTTGACCTCGCCCCAATCTCCATTGCTATGCCTTTGGAGATACAGCCAAATGCTGTCTTGAGCTTCTTGGAATGCTGCTAAGGCCCCTGGTGTCGCTACGACCTGGCCAAGTGAGAATTTAGGCATCCATTAAGCCTTTTTGCTCTGTGTAACTGTATCCTCTGAACCCCTCTTCTCAGCTTCATGAAGCAGCGCGAGTCGGGCCAGGTTGACATTCCTAAGTCCATTCAGGACGCTCAAAGCAAGGTCAATCTCCTTGATGTCCTGAGTGATCGCTTCTTTGAAATCTATAGGGACCATAAAGATCATACCTACCTGGCCTCTGCCAACAACTGCTCCAACTCGCTTACCGCAGCATCTCGGATTTCCTGAAGGACGCCTAGGATCTCGTCTACCTGTTCGATTCGGTTTTCCAGTTCCGACTTAGTGGGCATGGGCGATCCTCATGCTTTCTAATTTCATTCTACATTCACCAATAATAATACTAAGTATGAACGTATATACCTATGGTTGCTTATATTGAGTGATATGCGCTATATTATATCAAAAACCTATAGTTGTTTTATACAGTTTGCCTGTTATAATCCATCTTCAAACGTCCAAATACCTATTCTGCTTTTCCCTAAGCGTTGCCACATCCGTATGCAGGTAACGAGCAGTCGTACTGATACTGGAATGCCTCATTAGCTGCTGTAAGGAATAGATATCGCAACCATGCTTTACCATGATACTCGCCGGACTATGCCTCCCCCAAACATGCAAGCCACCACGCGACTTCACCCCTGCCTGTTTCTTGCACAATTCAAACATCGTTTGAAGGCTT
>JBGQAL010000135.1:0-7449 GCA_041494285.1 Methanotrichaceae archaeon | reverse complement strand
TGTTTGGAAATTAGACCGTTAATGCGAAACGAGGGTTGATAGCTATCGAAAGATCGATAAGGGGCAATTGTCGATAAATCATTACATAGTTTATTGGAATGAACAGTTAGCAAGAAGTGGATTTTAGTGTGTTTTGTCTTTTCAGAAAAGTCATATATATTGATATGTACTAAATACGCCTATAACACGTGTATCATTAAATGGTCCTTATAGGAACGGTATCATTAACCTATATATTCTTAAAGTAAGTACCAGCAAACACATTTTTGATTGGAGAGTACTTTATGGCTGAAAAGGAAGCAAGAAATTTTGCCCTCAGAGACGCTAAGGGCAACGAGGAAGGGGTCTTCACAGGGAAATCGCCGAGACAGGCAGCGTTAAAAGCGGCTAATAGGGGTGTAACAGATATTAGGCTGAGGGAACGAGGAACAAAGAAAGTGCATATCTTCACTGGAGAACGTAAGCAGGTAAATAAGCCCGCTGGCGCACCCGCCTGGATGCCTGCAAAGATCTGGAAACCCATAGTCAAGAAGATCGGCACCGAGAAGCTTGAAGATCTTTAAATGGGACAGTATAAATTTAATTTTTTGAAGTAAATTCATTTAGGATTTACCCACACATAGGCACTATTGAAAGTCATATCCACACGAAACCTGATAATTTGTTATCTGCTATCTTCATTCATCAATGATCTCAAGAGTCACGCGAACTTTCGTACCGCAGGGAATGTCTTCCAGGACTTGTTGGAGTGATTTGTCCACTCCCTGGATGTCATAACAGGGATAATCACCATCGTCACGATAGTTTCTGAAATTCTTTCGTCAACGATAATTATATTCTTCATTCTTTCACGCCAAGCTGGTCTTAAACATTATTGTCGAGGCTCAATCACACGCCTAACTGCGGTATATACGCCAGATAACTCTCCCTTAGCTCCTTTTTATCGATATGGTCATAGATATCTATGGCTTCCCTTCGCACATCACCCCTAAGCTCCTGGATGAACTCACGGGGCATTCCAGCACGCCTTAGATGGGTCGTGAACCAGTGACGACAGCAATGTGGCGAAAAATGATCTTCCATCCGATTTGAACCTGGATTATGGAGACCTATGCGCTCAGCATTTTTTACGATCATATGAGATATGCCGGTGCGTTCCAGCCTATCGCCTTTATTGCTGAGGAAAAGGGCTTTCGAGCTGTTAGGGTTCCTTCCATCCCGTGCCCTCAACCATCGCCGAAGGATGAGAGCTGTCTCGCCATCAAAGAAAACCGTCCTGTTTGAGCGTTTTGCTGTGGGCTTGAGCTTGACGCTCTGTTCGACAAAGTCCACATCATCCACATCTAGAGCTATTAGCTCTCTTCTCCTTATGCCTGTCTTCGCGAGGAGGGTTATGATGGCTCTGTCCCTGATGTCCATAGTCGCATTGATTAGCTGGCCCATATCCTCCACAGAGACCAGCTTATGTGTATGCTCCTCACTGTCATTCTTGTAGCGACGCAGGTACCTCTTCCTCACAGCGGAGACGGGATTGGCAGCAACCAAACCTTCGTAAAGCAGGAACTCATAAAAGCTACCTATCTCGGTGAAGTAATTCTCTAAAGTCTTTTGCGAGACCTTCCGTTCAATGCGTAGATATTCCAGCCAATCTCTCAATATCGTTCCGTCAACCTTGACCAGATCAAGACCCTTCGCCCGCAGAAAGCCGTCAAATATCCTCAAGGTCGAAATATATCTCACTGTAGATTCTGGTGTCAGTCCTCGGATGACACAATCCCTATGAAAACGCTCTATTAGCTCCCTTGAGCTGTCTTTGGTCCTCGTTGATACCTTGATATTGCTTAGGCTCATCCTATCCACCGCCAGCCGCGAGGCGTGGAAGCAACCAGGCCATAGTTTTCAAGTTGCTCTAGCTCGGAGGATACTCCTTTAATGAGATCAGCCTCTTTTGGATCTATTCCAAGGGCTTCAAGTATCTTGTAACTGTCTAAGGTTTCATTTTGTTTCAATAGAGTGATAAGCTCCTTGCTGTACTTTCGAGTTCCTTGGAATTCATCCACTAGAAAAGCCTCACTACGATAACGCTTAAGCTCGTTTTCATATTTCTCCAAAACTATATTCTTGAGCCTCAGATCATCTGCCATCTTCTTATTCTCCCCTTTGATTCGGGATAGCTCTTTGACCATCTCTCCACGCGGCTTCAGATCTGATTCTTCAGCTAAAGCATTCTCAACGATCTCAATAATGAACTTAGAGAGCGGCACCTTTGCTTTTTCGGCTAGCTCGGCCCATCTGCCTTTATCATTTTGTGAAGGAAGGTAGAGCCATACATATCTGGATTTGTCGGCCTTAACCACTGCGTCACCAAGAAAATAAATGTACTTCAACGTATTTAAAATTTACCCGTAAATAAACGCTGAGGGTGAGATTTGAACTCACGAGGTGCGATGCACCACTGGTTATCATGTCCTTGATTCTGGACCTCAAGACCAGCGCCGTAGGCCGCTTGGCTACCTCAGCTCAATTGCATTCCATTATGCCCATGCCTTTTAAGCCTAGCGATGTCCTGATGCATCCTATTTCTCAGTTTCTATTCCATCGTCCCACCATTTCGATAATTTTAATATTCATCTCTTCGTTGCTAGTAGCCTATGCTGATCAAAGACGTCTCGCTTCTGCAGTCCGGCGCTCTCCTGAAAGGCCGCGACATCCTGATCGATGGCGGCAGGATCTCCAAGATAGGTCGCGACCTCAAGGATGAGACCAAGGAAGAAACCATCGACGGTCACGGCAAGCTGGCGATTCCCGGCCTCGTCAACTCTCACACTCACCTTGCCATGACCCTCTTCCGCGGTTACGCAGACGACATGGCCCTTATGCCCTGGCTCACGGAGAAGATCTGGCCCATGGAGGCCCGGCTTACGCCAGAGGACATCCACTGGGGAGTAAAGCTTGGCTGCCTGGAGATGATCAGGTTCGGCATAACCTGCTACAACGACATGTACTACTTCATGGATGAGACTACGGCTGCGACAAAGGAGATGGGCCTTCGGGCTTTCTTATCCGGAGTGCTCTTCGATGCTCGGCCGGAGTTCATGGCTGAGGCAGAGTCGTTTCTCAAAGATTGGAGCGGAGACGATCTGATCCATCCCGCTGTTGGCCCCCATGCCATCTACACTTGCTCGGAGGAGACTCTGCTGCGCGCCCGTGATCTAGCGGAGAAGTACGATGCAATGCTTCACATCCACTTGTCGGAGACGAAGGGGGAGGTGGAGGAGTCCATCAAGAAGCACGGTCAAAGCCCAGTGGAATACCTGGACTCTCTTGGGTTCCTGAGCAATAGATTGGTAGCAGCTCACTGCGTCTGTTTGTCTGAAAAGGACATAACGTTGCTCGCCCGGCGCGGGGTTAACGTAGCCCACTGTCCAGTAAGCAACCTTAAGCTGGCTGCGGGAATAGCTCCAATAGTTAGCCTGCTGAAGGCAGGAGTCAACGTGTGCCTGGGGGCAGACGGGGCTTCGAGCAATAACAACCTAAGCCTCTTCGAGGAGATGAAGACCATGGCGATTGTCCAGAAGACTGCCTGCAGAAGGCCGGATGTCATGCCGGTCGGGGAGGTGTGGAAGATCGCAACGGAAAACGCCTACAAGGCCTTTGGGCTTGACATAGGACTACGAGAGGGAGCGCTGGCTGATCTATCCCTGATCGATCTCAAGAAGCCGTGGTTTACACCGAAGACAAGCATTATTTCCCACCTGATCTATAGCATGGCAGGCGGCGTAGACACAACAATTGTCAATGGCCGCGCCCTGATGATGGGCGGTGTCATCCCGGGCGAGGAGAAGATTCTGGAAAGAGCCCAGGCCCAGTTCGAACGGCTGATAGCTTGAGTTGGCAGTCACTTTTCTTGGTTGGACCAGCTCCGCTTTTTGCAGCCTTTGCACTCTTTTCGTCCTTACCATCGTCTCTTTCTTTTTCTTCTGAACCTTCCCTGGTACTTCCTGGCGAGGACGTAGGCAGCGGATATCAGAACCAGTGCTCCCGCTGCAGGAGCAAGCATAGGCCCTGTCTCCGACTGGCTCTTCACTGGCACGAGGGCTGCCAGCTCCTCCTTTCGTAGGGTCTTGCCATCCCGGTAGTCGACGCTGATCTGGAGGACATAAATGTCAGGGACGGTCGCGTTCTCTGCCTTGACCATGAACTTAGCCGAGGCGGAATGTCCAGGATCTAGACTTCCAATAAGTAACGAACCTTCGGCAGAGCTGAAAGGCGGCTGGGATAAAATTTGGGCTCGAAGATTTGTTGCAGGAAGATCGCCACTGTTGGCTAAGATGAGGTTTAACTCCGATTCTGTGCCTGTTGGTACACCGTCCTTGACCTCATCGACTAGTATCCTTGGCCCCTGAACTACATTCACCTCCTCCGGGATAGTCTCGGAAACATTTGCGTATTGAAAAGCCACATCCGGCTGTTCGGGATCTCCAGATATCTGCACCTCCGAGAGTCTGCGATATGTAACCAATAGGTCAACGGGATAGACTCCCGGCACTGCCGTCCCGTCAGTTCGCAAGTTGAACTCGACAGTCCGGTTTTTTCCGCTTTCCAGCGATCCAGCAAGCTGAGGGCCCGTGAGCATCTCGAACCTGGCATCTTTTGGTAATAGCTCCGCAGAAACACCCATGGCATCGGAGACGTTGGTTCCATAACCCGGTTGTAACCAAGGGGGAAACCTTTGGCCCGATGCATTCTGGCCAACAGCAGATGCATTGGCATCGTTCTTAATATCGAACCAAATTGTTCCGGGCCTGTCTATCTCTAGTGTCCCGTTTATTGAGGAGACGATGAGATGAGGACCGCTTTGCATAGAAGTGTAATCGGTCCCTCCGGAAGGGATTACCACGACCAGGATAAAAATGAGGGGACCTAGCAACAATCTCATTGCCAATAAGGTTGCGCTTTTTCTTCTTAATTTTAATCCTCCACATAGTCTGTGGGTCAATCCATTCCAGTCAAACCGATCATTTTCATTGTTCTTACGAAAGAAAAGAGGCTCACAAATTGTCAGCCTGGTGAGGAGACGAGATCCCCATGGCCTCATTCGCACTCATTCCGTCATGGACCACTGCACAGATCCTTCTCGTGATCAAAGTCGGGTCTTCGGCTTGGAAGATGTTTCGTCCTATGGCCACGCCTCTGGCGCCTCCATTGATAGCCCCCTCCACCATGGACAGAAGATCCATCTCCGACTCAACTCTGGGACCGCCTGCTATGACCACGGGGACCGGGCAGCCTTCGACCACCAGGGAGAAGCTGTCCTGATCTCCGGTGTAATTGGTCTTGACAATATCAGCGCCTAGCTCTGCCCCTACACGGGTGGCGTGGGCAACGGCCTCGGGGGAGTACTCATCGCTGATCTTCTTTCCACGAGGGTACATCATGGCCAGCAGAGGCATGCCCCACTCATTGCATTTTCGTGAGATCTCTCCGAAAGTGGCTAGCATACTGCCCTCGTCATCGGCTCCGATATTGACGTGTACACTTACTCCATCGGCTCCAAGCTTGAGGGCCTCCTCGACGGTGGCCACCAAGACTTTGTTGTTTGGGTCGGGGCCGAGGCTGGTACTGGCTGAGAGATGGATTATCAGGCCTAGATCTCGGCCGTATCCTCTGTGCCCAAAGATGGCAGCGCCTTTGTGAACTATGGCCGCGTCGGCACCCCCGGATGCTACGGCCTCCGCAATAGCTTTGACGCTCTTGATGCCCTTTATGGGCCCTACAGTCACGCCGTGGTCCATGGGAACGATGACGGCTTTGCCTGTACTCCTGTTGAAGATCCTCTCAATCCTTATTGATTTTCCCTGCAAGGTCTTACCTCAAAATCAATGTTTAAACAAGTACATCATAGTACTTAAGTTTACTATAATGTCAGATCATATGTATTTATATCTTGCCGTTGCTGGTAAGCCTAAAATACAATGTTGGAGGATGAAGTCCTCCGTCTGGGAAGAGTTGAGCATGGGACGCAGCAAACGAAGATTCATCGATGGTGTGCATACCAAGAGTTCTATCGTAGCAGGGACGGTAATATTTCAGCTTATTCTAGCCGTTCTGAACTTGAATATGATAATAGGCCAAGTCCAGGCGGGGACCGAGACTGGTGAGTTCTGCTGTACCTGCCCAGACTACGCCAATTTCGATGCCTGGTTGGCCAAAAAAGCACAGATATGCGACAACGCCGGGAATATAATAACTCCAGCGAGTACGCCTTCCAACGGAGGCAAAGATGCCACCGCGGAAAAAGCCATCGAATATGCGAAACCTAAGCTCATCTTCTCGGCAGGTTCGAAGACGGATGGCATGGTAATAATCGATGTACGCACACCCGAGGAATACACGAATGGCCATCTTCCTGGGGCTAGGAACCTGAATTGGATGGATACCCAATCAAAGGGCAATCTGGATCCGGTCTTGATGCAACAGGCACTGCGGAAGATCGGAGTGAATGATTCAGATCATATTCTGATATACGGTGGCAATGACGATAGGGGTTCGTACATCCTCTGGGCCCTGAGCTACCTAGGGCATAAAAACCTGACCAAGATGGATGGAGGCATAGACGAAGCAACCAAGGCAGGACAAGGCTTAGTTAAATCGGTGCCCAACCTCAAAGAATCCAACTACACGTCTCATGTTGTCCCAAGCCTTCTTGTAACTGAGAACCTATTGAGCAAGTGGTTAAACCGAACGGACATCCAGATCCTCGACGCTCGGGACTTCTCGGAGTACGGTCAAGCCAAATTGACCAATGCCGCCTTACCGCTGGATGCTCCCAAGCTCTACAAGGACAACTTCAAGATTGATGACGCCAAAACCCTGGACGACATCCTTGGCAGGCGGTTGGACAAGAGTAAGACCCAGCTTGTCTACGGCACTCCCGCAGCATACTCGCTTTTCTATGCCCTGGAGCTCATGGGCTACAACGCTACCCTTCTGGAAGGCTCCTGGTGGAAAGACACTAAGTGGGATATCAGCATCGTAAGATGACCGGGGTATTCGTGCTGATCATCCATGCATAATCACATCATCTATAGAACCCTTTTCAGAATTATTAAACCACTTTAATAATCTCCGTTGAAGGGATAGCATGAGGTTCTCAGACTTAACTGAGGATCAGTGGAAGCACATTAAGTTTTTCTTGCCAACCGCAACCAAGAGTTGGGAGAAAGAGGGCCGAGGACAGGAAAACAATTAATGGCATTCTCTATTTTCTGGTCGTGTATGTCGTTTATTGAATTGGCACTCTGAAATTCAACAATTCCCTCAGGCTCCATACGTGATCAGTTAGACCTTCAGCCATTGCCGGAGTTCGCTGCGTCCATCTTTTTCTTCCCTCATTGATCTCTATTCTCAGAGATTGATGTGGTTTAACAAGGTTGTACCAAGCCTGGA
>JBGQAL010000212.1:0-3526 GCA_041494285.1 Methanotrichaceae archaeon | reverse complement strand
AGGCAATAATGCTTCCTATGCAGCTAGTAGTTGATGTGAATGAGGATCTCCTGAAGGAGTTCAGGATTTTCGCGGCTGAAAAGCATGGAAGGTTGTACAATGCACTTAAGCCAGAAGTTGAGCTAGCACTAAGAAGGCACTTGGATGCGTCAAAAACAAAAGCATCCCGCAAGATTGCCAAGCCAAGCATGGAATCGCCTCAAGTGGTCTCAGATGAGCAAGGAAGTGATAGCAGATGACGGTCTTTCCTGACTCACTCTGTAGACTCTCGCAATGGGAAGAAGTAGTTGGGTTATTACTTAAGCTGGATGAAAATGCATCCTTTGCAACAGTCGGCTCGTATAACGTATTCCTTCCATCCGAATTGATAATCTCCTTGAAACAGCACGTGGGCAAACGCGTGGCGATACTGAGAGTGGACGACCAAGTCGAGCCGTATCACTGGAGGTTGCTTGACTGAATATTAAAAAATATAAACAGGTGTTGCCAATGTTATATTCATTCAGAAGGTTAAATACCTTTCGCTCAATTAAATCTAGAGTGGGATCGCGGAGGCAGGAAAGTCTCGATGGCACTAAGATGTTCAAAGAGGCTGGCACCAGTACTGCTACAGTATTGAATTTGACATTCTTCTGGGGGAAATTTGATTGAGTCTCCTTTCAGAAGCACACCAGAGCAGACTCATCCTGAAGTATGGAGTTAATGTTGAAGATCCAGAGGTAAAGAGACTCGTAGAATCCGGCTTTCTCAGAAGCATAAGCTCTACCAATGAACTTCAAACACTTCTGCTAAGAAGCGATGCAGTAGGCACTGGTATCTACGTCGGGTACCCAAACGACTCTGGATGCTTCACAGTTAGGTTGGATGAACCGTTTTTGAAAGACGGAAAGGAGGTGAAGTACCTCCGGAGAGCTGGAGAGCTAAACCATCTCTTTATCCCCCCAGGATTGGACCTGGACAAGACTCACGAACTAATTATTACAGAAGGTGAACTCAAGTGCTTGTCAGGCCACCTAAAAGGCCTTCCTGTTATAGCTCTTAGCGGTATCTATAACTGGAGGACGCAGGGACCTGAGGCTGGACTCCTTCCAGAGAGTGAGAAGCTGAGTGACTCTGAAGCCCTGATTCCAGAACTGCAACGCGATTGGAAGAGTAAACGTTTTGTTCTTCTTTATGACAGTGACATAGGCAGGGATCATCCAGGATACTCGGCCTTCGGACGGCTCGCCGAACAATTATACAGACAAGGAGCAGAAGAAGTCAAAATAGTTACTCTTCCGTCACTAGATGAGAAGGGTAAGACAGGGCTAGATGACTTCCTATTGGCAAAGGGCGATAGTGGTCCGAAAGAACTTAAAGAGATCATCGATCGAGTGGAACCCTATCTGCCCTTAGATGATGGCGCTGAAACCTATGCTGAAAGGTTGATCATTTCAGGCGATCTGGAGGATAAGATAAAAGCCACAGAAGCCTACTTGGCTCGCAAAGGCGAGTTCATAACCCTGGATTGGCTTAAAAATTTTATCCCCAAGGCAGAAGATCGGAAATCCCTCCTTCGTGACGCTAAATCGGGGCTAAAGGAAATCAAGAGAAACCTGGGAGCCAAGCAAATATCTCCTGCCAAAACATCAAGCCTGGGTCCCTTGTACGACCCTCCCTCTTCAATGCTTCGAGGCAGTGAATACGGCATCAATGATCAAGGGTATCTCTGTAGAATGGAAATAAGAAGGGAGGAAGGCATAGATGCGCTTGTCCCTAAGAAGCTCTGTAATTTTGTGCCTTATCCGCTAAGGCAGGTGAAGAAAGATAACGGCTTCGAAGATGAACGGTTTATTGAAGTCACAGCAATATGTCCAGATGGAACACGATTCAGCCCAGTTGTAGTTCCATTGACGTCGTTCGAATCTCTGAACTGGGTAGGTCCATCCTGGGGAGCACAAGCAGCCATGGAAGCCGGCTGGATTGTCAAGGATGAGATACGGCACTGCATACAGACTATGGCGTCTAACGGCTGCATACCTGAGGAGACTGTTTTTACGCACTTAGGGTGGCGTAAGATCGATGGTCAATGGACCTATTTTCACGCAGGCGGAGCGATCGATTCTCAGGCCAAGGTGGAGCCTCACATGAGGCTAGCTAGGTATGTTCTGCCTGAAAAAGGAGAGAATCTGAAGGAAGCCCTCAAGGCAAGCTTAGACCTCTTGGATGTGGCATCCAGGGAGATAACCATACCTCTCCTGGCGTTGGTCTACCTGTCTCCATTGTGTGAGCCTCTGAGGTCTGCTGGCATTGAACCAGGGTTCTTGATGTGGATATTTGGATCTACGGGCTCTATGAAGTCTACCATTGCAGCCATTTTCCTCTCGCATTTCGGATGGTTTGACAGTAAGTCTCTCCCCGCATCTTTTCGTGATACTGCTGCATCTCTTGAAGCATCGACTTTCGGGGCCAAGGACAGCCTGATTGTAATTGACGACTTTTATCCGGCCAATAACTACCGGGAGAGGGACAAGCTAGAGAGCACAGCTCAACAATTAACTAGAGCCTTTGGAGATAGGACCGGGAGAGGTAGGATGACCTCCAGGCTCAAGGATAGAGTCAGCTATCCGCCTAGGGGCATGGCACTGATCACGGGTGAGGAAATCCCGCATGGTGAGAGTACTTTGGCCCGGCACTTCATCCTGGAGATGACTCCTGGAGCCGCTAAAAAAGACAAGCTCAATGAAGCTCAAGCGCAGAGGCCCATCCTTGGCCAGGCCATGCGAGGTTACCTGGAATGGCTGGCCCCCCAGCTCGACGCCCTTCCTCTTGAGCTGCTCCAACAATTCAATCAGCTAAGGGAGAAAGCTCAGAAAGAAGGCAGACACCCTAGACTTCCTGAGGCGGTGGCGTTACTATATACCGGTTTCAACTGTTTCCTGGAATTTTGCCTTGCTCAGGATGCGATCTCTGAGGATGAGGCGAGAAAACTGGCCGAAGAGGCATGGAGAGGGAGTAGTATACCTCTCTATGGAAGTTGCCTACACAGAGGCATACCAGCATTGCAGGGCCCAGGGTGAGATCTTTCCTATTCAGAAGTCTACTCTTATCAAACATATCGCACAGCATAACCTCCTAGTTGAGAAGCCGGAGAAAGGTCATGTGATACAGAAGCGGATTGGTGAAGAGAAAGTCTGGGTTCTGGCTGTTAAAGCAGAGCTGCTGGGGGCGGAGTAGATGCTTTGTCCCGCGTGTACCACCAGCGACCGGACGGATATACTTACATGGTACAAGAATAAAAATATCAATAGATGCTGTGTCCCGTTTGTACCGCGTGTACCGCGCTTTAGCACCCCACATACTCCTGAGAATAATAGAAGTAATGATGATAGATCTAAAGAGAATTTGATAGACTACTTAGGAGTAATAGAGAATTCCTATTTACTTGCTCCACCAGAGTTTGTTCTCAAAGTTCGCGCTATTTTCGTTCTCCAGATGTCCAATTTTCCTTGAATTACCCTCTTTTTTCGGTCGCTCTTAGACAGCT
>JBGQAL010000028.1:0-21900 GCA_041494285.1 Methanotrichaceae archaeon | reverse complement strand
GGTAACCAGGCATGCAACGGAGGAACGCCAGCATTTAATATGAAACCTATGAAAATTAATAAAGATGGCAGAAGAGCACTGCCCGAACCCCAGCCGATGGCATTAAAGGCGATTGAACCCGTGCTGGCGATATACGTAACAATGCCTGCCAGCAGGACTATGCCGCCAGCTATGTGCCACATGATATATCTAAATCCGGCACTATGTGTTTTATCCGTCGCTCCATGCCAGATGACGAGCATTGACGCAATCGACATTATTTCCCAGAAAAAATACAAGGATATCAGGTCGCCTGCAAAGACAACTCCAAGAGCGCTGCCCGCGTATACAAGCTGGGACATATGTTCACTGCTGCTTTTTACGTGCAGCGAGTAAATAATCACCGGAACTAAGGCAAGGCTAAATATGAGTCCGAATAAGAAGCTCAGTTTGTCCACCCTTCCGAAGACGAGTTCGTATTCTAAAAAGGGCAGACGCCATGCTGAGAAAGGAATTTCTCCAAACATCCCTGTATACATGAGAACAACGTCAACAAGCGCTGCTACTGGGGGAACAATCAAATATGCCTGCTTCCATTTACCTTTGAAAAGCGGTACGAATAACGCCCCAATGATCAGTATGAGTCCCGGATGCAACCATCCAATCATCTGCTTCACACCCCCCTCTTCTCATAGTAATCCTCTTCTTTGGTGAGCCAAAGACGCAACCCTTTGGCTGCATAAATAAGAAAGACGAATGCTGAGAAACCGTATATCGCGTAAAATGCTGTTACTTCTTGCCATCCGAACTCGATGGGCCACTGGATGAATAAACCTGCTACTACCATTACAATGAGGGAGAAAGCAACGATTCCGAGGAAGAGATCAGCCTGACGATGACGCGGCTCCGCGGTCCCGAGAAATAGAAAGACATATCCGATAATTCCCAATACGGCGATAACTGCAAGTGTTACTTCCATTTTCATCATCTCCTTATCATATATCTACAATTGATCTCCATTCTTAACTAATATCATAATATCCCGATAGCCACAAAGACCACAAATGCAAAATATGACAGGGCTACCACTAGCAAAACCCACCCCAGCATTTCAGAGGGAAAGCCATAATAGGTATGCCAAAAGAACTCTCCTCTTTCCCTCTCTTTCGTTTCTTCCGAAATATTTTCCATGATTTTCCCTCCAGACATACTATATTTTCTCTTTTGATATTCTACCACTCATTTTACTTTTATCAGCCAGACATCCTCTTTGCCTGCGCCGTAGGATTCTGTGACGCCTGTTATGATGTAACCACCATCTTGCGTCTCTTGTACACAATTGCCCCAGGCATTTCCTGATCCGTCAAAGGTTCTGTCCCATTCTTTAATCCCCTTTGAATCTGTCTTTATAAGCCAAACACGACTAACATTAGCAGCCTTGAAAAGCTGAGAATTGCCTTTGGGAGATTCAGTAGATGTTGTATTATAACCTGTGATGATATAACCACCATCTCTGGTCTCCTGGACCGATGATCCCAAATCAAAATTGGGCTCGCCGAAGGTTCTGTCCCACTCCTTAATCCCCGTCGAATTGGTCTTTATTAGCCAGACGTCTCCCTTTCCGGCACCAAAGGACTCTGTGTAACCTGTGAAGATATATCCGCCGTCTTTCGTTTCCTGAACCGACAAACCTAAATCTTTATTGGGGCCACCGAAGTTCTTTGCCCATTCCACAGCTCCCCTCGAATCGGTCTTGACGAGCAAGACGTCCTCTTTACCAGCACCAAAAGATGTAGTATAACCAGTTAGGATATAACCGCCATCTGTGGTCTGCTGGACTGAGGCTGCCTCAGTATCTTTCCTGCCAAGGGCCACATCCCACTCCTTATCTCCATTAGGATCGGTCTTTATAAGCCAGGCCTTCTGGCCTTCGGGATATGTTGTGTAACCTGCGATGATGTAACCGCCATCTGTGGTCTGCTGGACTGAAAAGCCCACTCCCTCACCGGAACCACCGAAGGTTCTTTCCCACTCCTCCTTCCCCTCCGGATCAGTCTTGATGAGCCAAACATCATAATTGGTGAGAACCCAAAAAGATTTTTTCGCACCTGTAATGATGAAACCACCGTCTTTGGTCTGCTGGACACAGAATCCCAGATCCTTGCCTAAACCACCGAAGGTTCTGTCCCATTCCTTTTTCCCATCTGGATCGGTCTTTATCAACCAGAGATCCCCTCTGGATTGGACTTTTATAAGCCAGGAATAAGGTGCATCTGCACCAAAAGATGACGTGTATCCAGCAGTGATATAACCGCCATCATTGGTCTGTTGAACATATGAGCCCACGTCATCACTTGACCCGCCGAAGGTTCTGTTCCACTCCTCTTGAGGGATTCGCCCTCCGAGAGATCCATCAAACTGGCTGTTCATCACCGTTTCGGGGTTGGCTAAGGCTAAGGACTCCACAATCAAAAACGGCATCAAAGAGGCCAATATCACCCCAATAATGATGCCATCCCTTACCAGTTGGAACCTTCGCATCTTGCCCTTCATTCCTGCGGTCTAGGGTATTCCGACAAAATAAAATACGGAAATTTCATCTTCACATTCCTCCGAAGAGGTCTCCTATGGCCATTTTTACAAGGTCGAGGATGTAGAACATATTCGGGTATACGAAGAATACGACGGAGATGATTGCAGTGATTGCAAGGGGGGCTACCATCAAGAGGGGTGCCTCCTTTACCTTCACTTCTCCGCTCCCGCTTAGCTCTCCCTCAGGCTTCTTGAAGAATGCAGTATATATTATGGGGAAGAAGTAAATAACGTCCAGCAACGAGCTTATGAGGATGACGGCTAAGAACATCATCCCGTAGGGGGACGGTACCGCCCATGCGCCCAGGCAGAGATAGAACTTGCTAATGAACCCGGCCACCGGAGGGATTCCCACCATGCCCAAGGCTGCTACGCTGAAAGCGAGCATAGTAATGGGCATCGTCTTTCCTATCCCACCCATCTCACTTATCTTCCTCTTCCCTGTCGCTACCATTATAGCGCCCGCACACAAAAACAGGGTTATCTTCATGTATCCGTGGAAGGGTATGTGGAGCATCGCCCCCCGTATTCCGTTCTCTGTCAATAGCGCTGCTCCCAGAATTATGTAGGATAGCTGGCTGATGGTGGAGTATGCAAGCCTCTTTTTAAGGTCGTCCTGGGCAATGGCGAAGAAGGATCCGACAATCATGGTAAAACTGGCGATTATAGCTAAGATCAACCACAGGTTGAGCTCGTGCATCAGGTCCACTCCATATACATAGCAAACTATGCGCACTATACCAAAGACGCCCGCCTTAACCACCGCTACTGCATGCAGTAGTGCACTCACCGGGGTCGGGGCTACCATCGCTGTGGGTAGCCAGGAGTGAAAAGGCATCCACGCCGACTTGATTAATCCCAGGAGGAAGGCGAAGAAGAGCATTACCAGTATTAAATGCGAGGCAGTGGGCAGAGACTTAATACCTCCGGGCGTGAAATCCGTGGTGCCTGTGAGATAATAAGTGGTCATGATCCCGAAAAGGAGGAAGGCGCCTGCGGGCATCAGATAGGCGAAATACTTATGCCCCGCTCGCAGCGCCTCAGGTGTCTGCTCATGAATTACTAGGGGATATGTGGAGACGGTTATCATCTCAAAAAATATGAAGAAAGTCACCAAATTTGCGGATAGGGCAACCCCCATGGCTCCCATTATGGCCAGGCAGAAAGCAAAGTAGTATCTAGTCTGTGCATGCTCCTTCAGCGCTCGCATGTATCCTATGGAGTAGATTGAGACCAGAAACCAGAGAGAGGATGCAGTTATGGCGAAGACTTCTCCAAAGGCGTCAACATTGAATCCAATATAGACATTTTTGAACATCGGCTGGAACAGGATGCATTTTATCGTCTCTCCTTTCAGAATCTCCGGGGCCATAGACAGGACGAGCAAGAACATAGCTAAGCTTCCCGCTATCGTCCATCCCTCTCTAATGTTCGGATGGTTCCTGGATAACAGGATCAAAGCTGCTGCAATCGCCGGGCACAGGATAACAAACAACGGCGTCATTAGCTCCATTAAATGGTCACCCCCATTCTCAAATTCGATAAGATATGATTGATCAAAGGCAGAGGAATATTTGTAAGCCAGATGATGCCCACGATGATACAAAGGGAAGCAAGTATCAGCATAGGCGCTGTCATGCTGAGCGGAAGCGACTTTGCCGTTTCTTTGACTGCTCCAACATCCTCTGTATCTTCGTGTTTGGCAAAGTACATTTGATCAATCACCCTCCAGAAGTAAACCAGGTTAAGGAGGCCGCTAAGCAGCAATATCGCCACAAAGGGATATTGACCGGCATCAAAAGAGGCGATGATCAAGAACAATTTCGTGGCAAATCCTGCAGTGGGCGGAATTCCAATCATCGAGATTGCAGCAATCGTAAAGGCTGCGCTGGCATACGGCATCTTCTTTCCCAGGCCTGCAAAATCCCTTATGTCCCGCAATCCCTCCTGCTGAGCAATAGCGCCAGCAGTCATGAATAGACAGCCTTTTCCTATGGCATGATTTAGTATATGCGCAACTGCCCCAACGAGCCCCCAGGGGGACAGGGGAGATAATCCAACTCCTAAGAGTATATAACCCATCTGGGATATCGAAGAATAAGCAAGCATCCGCTTCAGGTTTCGCTGTTTTATGGCCCAGATTGAACCTGCCAGTATCGCTATTGCCGCAACCCAGCATATTAACATATCAAGCCCGATAAAGTGCCTGATGAAATTTAGCGTGAAGACGGAGTAAAACATCCTGATAAGGATATAAAACATCACCTTCACGTGCACTGAAGCCATCAGCGAGCTTATTGTGGAAGGAGCATAGGTGTATACATCGGGCTGCCATAGATGGAGGGGGAATATATATGCCTTAATCATCACCCCAACAACTATCATGGCAAAGGCCATCTGAACCGCTTTGTTGTCATATACAAGTGGCAGCAAAAGCCTCATATCACCGAAATTAAGTGTTCCCGTGACGGAATAAATCCAACAAACACCAAAGATATAGAAGCAAGCGCCGATTGAACCCATTATAACATAGTTAAAAGCCGGTCGCAGTGCCCTTCCGCCAGCAACAGCTATCAATGCGTAAGCCGTCAGAGAGGCTATCTCCAGCCAGATGAACATGTTGAACAGGTCGCCAGTGATCGTTATACCGTACAATCCACATATCATGAGCTGAACAAGGACATAGAAGGTGACGTGTTTCTTTTCTTCTATCTCATGCTCTACATTTCTCTTGGAATATATTAAACCTAATATAACAATCGATATTACTATAACCAATAGGTAGCAATTCATGGCATCATCAACGTACTCTATCCCCCAGGGCGGCCTCCACCCTCCCTGCCAGTAACGGATAGGCCCAACAGTTAGGACGTGATTCAGCATGAACAGGGACAAGACCAGGCAGACGGAATTCCAGGCCAGGGACATGTAGAGAAGGGGCTTCCTATTGAAATATCCCACAAGCAGCATAGTATAGGCAAGGAACATGGACAACCCAACTATGAGCACGGGGAACTGTTCAACCAGAAGAATGGGCCTTTCTCACCTCACCTCCCTCTTTTTCAAACTCCTTCTCTTTCGCAATTATCTCGGACTCTTCTATGGTCCCGTATAGCTGATATATCCTTATCACAATGGCAAGGGCGACTGCAGTCGTCGCAGCGCTCACGACAATCCCAGTCAGCATGAGCACATGGGGGAGGGGATTCACGTATATGTAACCTTTTTCCTCCGCCTGCTCCCATATAATCGGTATGGTTCCCGTTTTTAAGCCCCACGTAGTTAAGATATTCCTTCCTACATCCCCAAGGGATACTACCCACATGAAGAATGCTGATTGAAATATACTTAGCCCGATAAGTTTCTTTAAGAAATTCTCTTTTACTATCGTTGCAGAAAGACCTATAATGATGATGAGCATGGCGATCCAGAAGTTGTATTTTTCAATGAAATGTTGGACTATCCAATCGACGGTCATTCTTCATCCCCTCCCATCTCTTCTTCCTCTTTCCAAGCCAGATCGAAATACTGCGAGACGAATGCAGCCATCACTGTCAATCCTATGCCCGCCGATACCATGTAACTCACCAGAAATGACCTCGCCCCTGCTACGCCAACAAAATCACTAATAGGCCACCATGCAGACATGTTCAGCCAATTCGCAGTACCGAGGGTGAAAAGGACACATATCCAACCAGCCCCATTGTATAAGAACAGCCCGAGGCTCTTGAACAAGACATTAGTGGACTCCGGCATCTTCTTTCTGCCCATTTCATGGCCAAAGACGGTTATATAAAGGATGAAAGCGGTTGCAAGTATTGTTCCACCCTGGAATCCACCTCCCGTCCCGCTTGTGCCTATCATGATATACAGTCCAAATAATAATGTCAGAGGGAACATTATATTCGTAGTCATTTCTATTATGAGGTCTCTCTTGTATACTCTCGTCTTTGGGGTCATAGTCTTCCTCGCCTCCTTATCAATAATATTACACCAATAGCACCGGTGAGGATGACGGTTTCTTCGCCCATTGTATCGTAACCTCTGTAATCCGCAAGGCCCGAGGTCACACTGTTTATCATAGCCGTCTCATTTACGGTTCTCTGTATGACCCTAACTGGCCAGTTATACCTGTAGACGTTCAGCTTTCCCTCTACTGCATCTTTAATAAAATACCATTCCTGGGGATCTTTAGGATCGTTATAAAACATCTCCCCTTCTCTGATGAGAACATTCCATCCCCCTTCCGAGATCCGTCCACCCTCCCACGTCCCCTTCTCGATCCGTTTGATCGTGTAGTTTCCCTCGATGGTTGGATAATTCTCATTCTGGCAGCCAGGGCATGTAGGGCCTTGAATAAATCCCATCTTTTCTATTTTATTTTTTATTTCTTCGGGAAGGACGCCTGCATTTAAGTTATCCACCGATCCGACTGCATCAACACTAAATAGTTTAATATATTTATTTACGGCGGAATTTTCGTCCCCGAAAGCGGGCAGATCCTCAACTGCATAAAAGGATACCACTGTAAGAATGATCGCTGTGATGAGCCCGAATAAAGTCAGAGTCTTAATTTCTCGGGATATCATTATTTCTCCCACCTTGGTACTCTCGATAAACAGGCCATCATTAGAGCAGTTGAGGCTCCCGCACCGACCGCCGCCTCGGTAAACGCTACGTCGGTTGAGCCCAGCTGTAGCCATATATTGCACATTATGAAGCTAAAAGCACCAGTCAGGAGTATCGCAGCTAGAAGGTCCTTAGTCCACAGTGCGCCTATCGCTATTAATGTAATAAATATCAAAAGTATTAGATCAATAGGAACTATCATTTCTCTCCCTCCTCTGATTCCTCCATAAAGACCCATGCCACATATTTTTGCATTCCCTGGTCCACCGCCAGAGAATCTGCTGGCTCCTTGGCTATGGCGTGGCATGTGTACCTACCCCTCTCTGGATCGACAAGTATTGTTACCGTTCCTGGAGTCAATGTGATGGAGGTAGCAAATGCTAGGAAGGCAAAATCGCTTCTCAGCATTGGAGTGTCGAATTCAACTATTTGAGGGTCTATAGGCAGGATGCCAAGGATGCGTTTTGCGACGTCAAGGGCGGCCAGATAAATCTGCCATATCTCCCATCCGATGTACGGAATGAGCCTTTGCACCTTCAAAAGCACCTTATCGCCTCGGCGCGGCACAAACATCTCCCAGGTGAGTAATGTAACGATTAATGCACAAAATACACCTCGTGAAACTTTTGTGAAGTCGTAGGGCTCGGGAAAATAAACGGACCAAGCTGAGAGGAGCAACCAGAATATGAACATGACGCTGAAGGTCAGGACAAACCTAAATGTCCTGTTCTCACTTTTTATATCCTCCGGAGAAAAGGCCACTGTCATCTCCATCACATCCTCTTGTCACCCTTCTTCCACACCGGCACGCCGGTAACATACGCGGCTTTCATTAACGCATGAGTGCTACAAGGGCCAGCGAATAGATAAAAGAGTATCACAAAGAGAAGCTTTATGGTTATAAAGCTAAACCCTTCATAAATCATACAGCCAAATATTACGAGAATCTGGCCGAGGGTATCGCCCTTCCCGGCGGCATGTATTCGTGTATAGAAATCCGGGAATTTCAAAAGCCCCAAGGGTCCGAGCATCATAACCAATGCTCCGGCTGCCATAAATAGTGTTGATATTATATCTATCGCGAGCATATTTCTCCCCTCTCAGCATATTTGGCAACAATTAAGGTGCCAATAAAACTAATTATTGCATACATCAGCGCAACGTCCACAAATTGCGGTCTTTCGCCTATATAGCCAACGATAATTAAAAGCACTATTGCCTTTGTCCCTATCATATTCACGGCGACGATACGGTTGAAAGTCCCTGGTCCGAAGATCGCTCTATATGAACATACCAATATAGTGCATGCAATTATTATTCCCACTGCAACAAATGGCAGTATCATAAATATTAATGTGTAAAGAGTTAGATAAATACTTTTCGAGCTGGTGCGTAAAATTTGTCAACAAATAAATGTGATAAATACTTGAAAAAAATTATTTAGTTTTAAGTGTGATTTGGGATTTTTTTTAAATTGGTTTGCTTTTTTTATGGAAAATGAATATCAGTAAACGCCAAAAGAAAATACGCACTTTAACTTACGACTTTATTGGGAACTATTGCTTAATAACTATAACCAACATTTATGTTAGAAATAATGCTACATTAATGATCTTTAGTGTAATAATTTTATTAACTATTGATAATGCTATTTTACTTATTAAAGCTTTGTACAAAGAAAGAAGAATTTTCACAAATGCACAATCTCACTTTTGAAGAGTAGCATTCTCTTAAATATGCTATGAATCAAATCATGCTTACAGATCTTGAACAGGGTGTGTTTTTGGAGGGGAAAGATAGGACGATTGCCTTCTTAAATTAGTAATCACAAATTAGTAATCGCGAAAGGTTGAGATCTCTATAAGCAGTAAATGCACTAGCTAAAGGGAACATACCCGTAACCCATACATCTTCCAACCTCCCCTTTTCGCGATCATTCTTTTAGTCTGAGCAATTTCTCGGAATTCTAGGCTTGCCAGATCTAAGTACAGTTCTCTTGTCTGGGACCTACAACATCACCGCAACTTCTCCAAGAGATTCTTTGCCCTTGAGGTTAGGGACATTCCCATCTCACGGTTTTCCTTGAATGCATAATTAGTCCCTTCAATCATACGAGCCAGCGCCTCCAGGGCCCCGATAACCTCTGATTCGTCTACCCCTCTGATCCGGCACACCTCGGGTAGTATATCCTCGGGATTTCTATGTTTGGATCTGGCAAGGGCCATGGTTTCCCAGCATATCTTCGCGTATTTACGGGGAAGCTCCTTCCTGCCAGGGAACTCAGTGTTCCAGGATCTAGCCGCCCTGGCGATCAGCTTATCGAATTTGGACATCTCACTATCATCTCCAAAAGACGGAGGCTCAAAGCTCTTCCGCTTCCCGTATCTTCTTCCAATACTTGACATCACTAAACGCGAAATGTCCATGCTTTAACCCCCCTCCCCCCCCTCAAAGATGGTCTTAATAACGATTAATAATGAAAAAGTTTTCGCTAACATCCCTGGGCTGTTTCTCTAGCTCATTCTAGGCTGCGATCCTTGATTCTAAGGCACATAAAAATTAGATTAACCTTTGGCTTACCCTGGAACATCTCCCGAATGGCCACCAATGTTTAGCCTTGGCCTCTTTCTCGATTGGTTGTAGAGCACCGATATCATGCAGGCGTGAGGGCTTCCATCAGATTTCTGGGCGTGATGATTCCCCAGAGCGCGCCGTTATCCAAGACAACGAGCTGGCTCGCACCAGTCTTCCCCAGCATCTTTATCGCCTCGAAGATTTGCTCTTCCGAGTTGATTGTCAGGAAGCCGCGGGTCATGACTTCCCGCACCTCCAAGTCAGTTTTGCCTTCAGCCATCGCCCTAGTAATGTCTACCAGGTTGATAAGACCGGGAGATCTGTCATCTACCAGAGCCCCCTGGACCCCGTTGATAACCAGTATCCTCGATGCCTCCCTCAGAGACGCTTTAGGACTGATTCGGACTGCACGCCGGGCAACCATCTTAACTGGTAGTCTGGGAATCGAGAGAATCCCCGTGACATTCAGGACAAGCCCACTTGTGATGTTGTCCAGTCCTACCACCTTGCCACGAATGTATAGCTTGGTAGCAGGAGTGGGGCCAACCTCCACTTCGTCCCCAATGTCAAAGTCCCTGATGTTGCCGATTATGCGAATAACCGCTCCACAATGATTGGAGTGCATGATATTATTAAAGATTATTTCGCTCGCCGTCGCGCCCTTGACTAATACACCATTCCTAATAACAGGCACTGCTACTTCGTCTCCGTCTTCCTTTTTGTCTAGTCTCAACACCTCATATGCTGTTGCCATGGGCTTATAGCCACCCTTGGGACCAGTGACAGACTCTACAAGGTTTAGGGCCTTGAGAGGTTGCATCTGGTTTCTTATTGTTCCGGGGTTGCGGTCCATCAACTCTGCGATCTCCTCGCCCTTGACAGCCTGCCTCTCTTGACCGTGGAGGTTGATTAAAACGGATAAGACGTTCCTCTGAACAGGCGTTAATTCAATTTTGAGCCCCAGACTAAGTATTCCAATAGCTGCTATGACAAATATCGTGTTTAGGTCTAGCGTCGCCAAGGAGGCCGTGGTAAATGGCGATCCATCAAGTCTCATGGATGCTATTTGGGATAGAGGCAAATCGACAATGGTAAAAGCACCCATGGCTGCAGAGAGCCCTCCCATCATTTCGAATTTTGTCTTTGCCCTACGATCGAGTGGAAGGAAGAACGCTACCATACCAAGCGCAAATAGGGGAAGTATCGGTGTGATACGAACAGCTAACAGCCCCAGCACGACTATGATTATGATGAGTACCACATTAAGAGGATTTTCCTTTAATGCAAATGCTATTTTGCGGTCGAGCCATAACCTGCGGAGAATAAACGCTCGTGCCAAAGGCGCAGCCGGTGCCATCATAACGGATGCAACAGAAGATAGTTTGGATATAGACTGCATCAGCATGAATTTACCTCCCTTTGGTGAGCAACTTCAGAACACCGTTTTTCTGAGGCATTTAACTTCCTGATATTTAACCTAAAATCCAGTATTACGGACTAGGAGAATACGATAACATCGAGGTCAGCTAGCCACGAGGGGTTTTATTAGATCTCCGGATGTGACGATTCCCCAGAGCATGCCCTTCTCCAAGACTACGAGCTGGCTCGCACCCATCTTCCCCAACATCTTTATCGCCTCGTAAATAAGTTCCTCCGAGTCGATTGTCGGGAAGCCGCGCGCCATGATTTCACATACCTCCAATCCAGTTCTGCCTTCGGCCACAGCCCGGGTTATATCAGCCATGCTTATCAAACCAGGATATTTGTCTTCTACCAGAGCCTCTTGAACTCCGTTGTTAACAAGTATCTTCGCGGCCTCTTGGAGAGAGGTTTTGGGACTGATGCTAATTGCACGCCGGGCAATCTTCTTAACTGAAATATTAGGAACCGAGATCATACCCGTGACTTCCAGGATAAGCCTGCTCATGGTAAAATCCCGTCCTAGCACATTACCACGGATACATAGGTTGTTGGCAGGAGTGGGCCCAACCTCTGCTTCGTCCCCAATGTCAAAGTCCCTGATGTTGCCGATTATGCGAATAACCGCTCCACAATGATTGGAGTGCATGATATTATTAAAGATTATTTCGCTCGCCGTCGCGCCCTTAACTAATACCCCATTCCTAATAACAGGCACTGCTACTTCGTCTCCGCAGTTATCCAGGTTCAATGCCTCGTATGCTTCTCCTGTGGCCCTATAGCCACCATGGCGACCTTGGACAGCTCCTACCAGGTTTAAGGCCCTCAGAGATTGCATTTGGTTCCTTATAGTTCCCGGATTGCGGTCCATTAACTCTGCGATCTCCTCGCTCTTGATAGCCTGCCTATTTTGATGGTGAAGGTTGATTAAAGCGGCCAAGATGTCTCTTTGAACTAATGCTAAATCCATATTAATCCCCATGTGTAGCTTGAATTGTGAACAAGATGTGGCTAACTTTGCGAGCTAAAGCCCAAACTCCTACAATCTTTTCTTAGGATGAATAGGCTAAGTATTCCAATAGCCGCCATGCCAATTATAGTGTGTAGGTCTAGCATCGCTAAGAAGGTCGCAGCAAAAGGCGATCCTTCAAGTCTCATGGATGTTATTGGGGAGAAAGACAAATCAACACTGGTCAATGATCCCAAGGCAATCGAGAGACTTCCCAAAATAATAAATTTTCTTGTCGTTGCCCTGCAATCAAGTGGAAGGAAGAACGCTATCACACCAAGCGCAAATAAGGGAAGTATCGGTGTAATAAGAACAGCTAATAGCCCTAGCACGACTATGATTGTGGTGAGTACTACATTAAGAGGGATTTCATTTAATGCAAAGGCCATTTTGCGGTCGAACCATAATTCCCTGCGGAGAACGAACGCCCGTCCCAAAGGCATAGCTAGCGCTATAACCACCAATGGAACCGAACACAGTTCGGATAAAGACTGGAATAGCATAAATTTCCTCCAATTGACAGGCAATTCTCTTACAAATCGTTTAGTATACTATAATAAGTTGGGGATGTTTCGCCAGTTGTTTCATATGATGAAACAAAAAATCTCTGAGCTGGGCGTACGTATGCTACGCTTGCCTGTTCAGCCAATAAGATAAGGCCATTCTGGTTACTTGAGAAATGCATAGCATATGAGCTCCAACCGCGAGCCGAACCAAGTGATGACTCCGGCGAAAAGATATAGCTAATGAATTATGGAGTTGGAAAGCGGAATTAAAGATAAAAGCCGGAATATTGTGCTTTGTTGTTATAGTTAATTTTCGTTGTGCAGTATTTGCGCAGCAGGCCGCCAATGATAGGCTAAACAAAAGTGTTGCTCTTGGACTTCTAGATAAGTATGACGAAACAATCAACGCTTTGGACGATGCTGCTAGTCAATCTGCAAGATACAGACGCATGGAATAACAAAGCAACTGCTCTCAACGGTCTGAGTAAGTTCGACAATGCTCTTCGATACTCTGAAAAGGGTATCGAGTTAGATTTGAAATTCGCATCGGTTTAGAACGACAAAGCCTTTGCTCTTCACTATCTACATCCTAATAGCGATAATGAAGCCTTCGTCAAGGCCATAGAGCTGGGTATCAAGGCTAGTCTTAGCTTTTTCAAAATGCTCCTGCTTGCTGGTAAATTCGTCTAAGAATTCCCAATGATGTTTTCCAGAGGTAAAGCTTGAAATGCCTGAAATAGAAGTAGCAATATTATAGAGACTCACGGCGGAGTATCAGACAGAATCTGGGCTGGGGAAAGAAGTTCATGGTATGTTTTACCCTGTCAGCAGTCTGCTCTGGTAGGAGATCTTCGAGTGCACAATCGGCGCTGAAGTTGGCAGAATATGGAGGAGAGAGCCATTAATGAAGTGATAAATGAGCTGCGAGTGTTCGAGGATATATTCTTCAAGTACTTCCGGCTCAGCCCGTTATCCATTTCCATCACGAGGATAAGTGATGGACTTCTGATTGAAGTTAACGAGGCTTTTGTAAGGATGACCGGACACAGTCGGGAAGAAGCCGTCGGTCATACCACATTTGAATTGGGTTTATGGGTTGATCTGAAAGAACGAGAGCATGTTGTGCAGATGCTTCTCTCGGAAGGAAGTTTGCGGGAGGAGGAGATCCATTTCATCACCAAGGATGGAAAACTGATTATCTGTCAATACTCGGCAGAGATAGTCGAAATAAGAAATGAACCCTGCGCCTTAGCTATGGTCAGGGATATCACCGAACGCAAGCGCGTTGAAGAAGCGCTGCTGCGGGCGAATGCCTACAACCGCAGTCTGATTGAAGTCAGCCTCGACCCTCTGGTGACCATTGGCCCGGACGGCAAAATTACCGACGTGAATGCTGCGACTGAGGCAGAGACCGGCTACATGCGGGATCAACTCATCGGCACTGATTTTTCTGACTATTTCACTGATCCAGAAAAAGCGCGAGCAGGGTACGAGGAAGTCTTCCGCAATGGCAAAGTGTTCGATTATGCCCTTGATCTCCAGCACCGGGATGGGCATGTGAAATCAGTACTCTATAACGCTGCCGTTTATCGGGATGACGTGGGGCAGGTAATCGGTGTATTTGCGGCGGCACGTGATGTCACCGAGCGCAAGCTTGCCGAGGAACAACTCAAGCGCTACTCCGAGCATCTGGAAGATGTGGTGGAGAAGAGAACCGGGCAGCTAAGGGATGCGGAGCGCCTGGCGGCCATAGGCGAGACGGCAGTGATGATTGGCCATGATCTGCGCGACCCCTTGCAGGTCATAGTGACTACCACTTACCTGGCTAGATTGAAAGTGGATAGTCTCTTCCAGCCGGAGAAAACAAACTCAAAGAAGCAGGACCTCATCAAGGATCTCATAACCATCGAGGAGCAGTCGGATTACATGAACAAGATAGTCTCCGACCTACAAGACTATGCCCGGCCCCTGAGTCTAGAGACTATGGATGTCGGCCTTCTGCCCTTTGTGAAGAAAATCCTCTCAAGCCAAAAAATTCCAGATAATATCGAGGTGCAGATGGAGATTGAAGATGGACTGACCTGGAAGATTGATCTTACTATGATGACCCGGGTTCTAACTAACCTTATCAGTAACGCTATCCAGGCTATGCCCCAGGGAGGTAAGCTGACCATAGCTTCGACCAGGACAGAAGGTGAAGTAATCCTGAATATCAAGGACACAGGTGTGGGCATATCTCCCGAAATCATGCCCAGGCTCTTCGAACCCCTTTTCACGACAAAGGCCAAAGGTATGGGCTTTGGCTTAGTGGTGGGCAAGCGCCTGTTGGAGGCCCAGGGCGGAAATCTTAGCATAAATAGCGGCGTTGATAAAGGCACTGATGTTGCCATCAGGATGCCTTACAGGGAAAATTTGAGTATTTGACTTGGAATGCAAATGTATCGTTGTAATACGGAATTCGTGATACAAAAATGATAGATGAACATGGCGAGAGTTATCACGATGTTCTAGCTCGGAACATTAAAGCAAACAAAGAAATAATAATACTGTCAATGCTATCCAAAAAACCGATGAGCGGAAAAGATCTGACCGAAGAACTTTTTCTCGAAACAAAAGTCTTCCTAACTCAAAGTACAATCTATCAGATCCTGTATTCATTTGAAGAAGCAGGAATCCTCCAAGCTAAGCATGAACAGGGCGATATGAAGACTAAGAACTACTATATCACTGCAATGGGAAGAGAGATCGTCAAAAAGAAAATAGAATATGTTGTCAAAGCCATGTTTGTCGTCCATGGTCTAGTTAAGGGGAGAGATGTCTAAAGGCACTATAAGCGATTTTTGAACAGATAGGCTCAAAAGCTTTACCGCCACCACCCAGGAAGCCACGTTTGCACAAGTTGCTGAAGATTGTGAAAACTATACATATCAATCCATACTATGCTACTCTTGAGTACTACTTCCTAGCAGCTCATTCACTGTATCCTCGTACAGCCTGTTCTCGGTTTCTTGTTCATGCAATTTATCTGCCACTATTCCTAGCAGTTTTCCTGGCGTCACAGGCTTCTCTAGATACCCATCCGCTCCAAGGTTCAGAGAATTAATAGCATTTTCTCGGGTGGAATAGCCCGTGACAACAATTGTTTTTATTTCGGGGTTGATCTGGCGAAACTCCAAGATTAGGTCAGTTCCCTCCATATCCGGAAGTTTGATGTCCAACAGCGCCAGGTTGTAGAAGTTATTGCGGACCTTTTCTAGGGCCTCTCGGCCATTTTCCGCGGTGCTTATCTTGTACTTCTTCGTCTCCAGAAGAACCTTGAAACCTTCGAGAATCGTTTTATCGTCATCTACTATTAGTATGAATTTTGTATCCATTACATTTCACCTTATAGTATCTCGATCGCTACTTCAGTTCCCTCATGATATATGCTTCTTTTCCGATGACCGCTTCGTACACTCCGTGTCATCATGCGATCAATATGCACTGAGCACCTTGCATATACGAAGCGTCATCTATAACGAGAATTTCTTATTATGTTCCTCTTTGGTTTCATTACGCACGATAATCCTCACTCTGCAATTAAACTATTAACTCGCCTGATATACCTTGCCATATCTCAAATTTTGAAACAAAAAAAGTCATAATCTTTGCTCATAAAGAGTCAATGATCCGGATGGATGTGCAGCGAAGGCCCGATGTGCTGAGCCACGAGGTCAGTATTCCTATGACCGCTGTTATCGGCTTGACGGGACTTCCCCTGATAATTGATCTAACTCGAGAACAACGGGATTTTGTTGGAACCATTAGAATAGTGGGGAATCCCTGCTATCAGTTATCAACAATATTCTGGACTTTTCGAAGTGGCAAGATTATATACAGTGAGATCCACTCTGCAATAAGATACACCGTATAGTCATCCCTAAAGATAAGTTGAGCCAAATATTCCAGTCCATCAGCCAGGTCGATGCTTCGACGGCATGATACCGGTAAATTAAATAGATCTCATAAAGAATCTCGCATTGGCTAATATATGAGGATCAATAAATGCCCCTGGCCCCAGATACATTAAAATAGAAATAGCGCCAGGAGCCTTGCCTCTGAGCTAATATTGAAGTGAGGTTCTCAAGGGTCCCTTGATTTTGCTTAAAGGGCTATCTCATCCAATCTGGTTAGCATGAAGTTTAATGGTGATAAATTAGCGAGAGCGGTTAAGGACATTAGCGTAAACGGGATGAGAATAGACGAGGACTTTTGGAAACTGTCCAGAGGAAGCTTAGGAGGAAGGGTACATGGAAACGATGTTGCATGTCATTCAGCATACTGCATCAATGTAACGTGATGAGCTTCATCGTGTGCTGACAATCTGTGTGTATCATAAACATCCTCCTGCGATGGCTGCAGAAGTTGTTATGAACTTGGAACAAGGTAGAATCAGGCAGTCTAGACTAGATACTTGTTCTCTATCAGTAATAAATAATAAATTTACCTAGCTACTTCACAAAATGTTGAAATACAAAAATTAAAAATAAAATGACGTATTTCAGGCTATTTTGGCTTCATAGACCGGTTTTAGCCTGACCACAAGGACGGGCCTCTTTGTACTGTTCGCCACGTCGTAGGTCCTGCTTCCAATTCTTCCAGTCCTCAAAGTGTCCTTACCGACAGAGCTCATCGCTATCAGCGACACATCCTCTTCTTCGGCCATGGAGCGTATTATATCAACGGGGCTACCCACAGCTACGCGAGGCGTTACCTTCAGGCCATTCTTACCAAGCTCCATGGCGATCCGATTGAGCTTATCTGTAGACTCTTTGATAGCCGAGTCTATCTCCTCCTTCGACTCACCCTTGGAAACCACATGCAACAATACGATTTCACCTATGTTACCGATGTCCTTGACGAAGGAGACCGCTGCTTCCGCAGGCTGAGAGAAGTCCGTGGGAACCAGCACCTTGGAGAAGACCCTGGCGCAGTACTTCGCCATAGTTTCCGCCTCTGGAGGCTCCGCAATCTTGACCCAGGTAGCTTTGGGTCCAACAGGCCCCAGGTCGGATTCTCCGGGCAACCTGTAGCGCATGATTAGAAGGTGCCGATCACCGAAGCGCAGGACATTTCTGGATGAACTTCCCAGGAGGGCGCTGCTTATGAGGCTCCTTCCGCGGGCTCCCATGACCACCATTTGAACATCTTCTTCTTTCGCTATCTGGTTGATCGCATCTGGGATGTCTCCTTCCAACGCGGAGACTGCCCTTACTTTTACATTAATCCCAGGCGCTTTGAAGTTCTTTTTCTCAATAGCAAGCTTCTTCTCTGCTTCCTTGGCTTCAGCCACCGGGTCCCACACTCTGGCCAGAGGGTCCCTGGCAACAACGTTCAGAAGCACTACTTCAGTTAGCCCTGGAATATCGCCTATGCACTCCAGGACCTTTCGGGCATATGCCGAGAAGTCAGTCGGTACTAAAATCTTTTTAAACATTGAAGGTCACTACTTAAGCATTTATACTTTAAAATATTTCAACTTATCTACGAAAATGTAAGACTTAAAAGAGAGTTTATAATAATTATAAATAGATGGTAGCGTTGATGATCTGTCTTTACTAACATTGCACTTTTCCGAAAAATGAGCGGTGAATTCAGGAATTAAATCCTCCAAATTACATGAAAATTCAGAAAGTAATCGATTCTCGGGCAAAAGAAAAGAAGAATGATCTCGGTGTCCCAGGCTGATCCAGCTTCAAACAAGCGGCGTTCCGAAGGTCTGCTCCTCCAGCTCCACCATCTTCTGCCAAGTGGGTTTGCATCTGCATTCCATGTCCTCGAAGATCCCTGGGTCCTGGGTCAAGTCATGGCTTCTGATAGCCTTCGCGATGGCCGCATCACACTCTCCGCAGTTGTGTGGCCCACGCCTTGTACCTGCAGCAACGGGATCGCAGATGATAGGATATGAGACGTTCTTCAGCACTTCCACGGCAGACCATAGCCACGGCGGCCTGTACTCACCACGCTCCCAGAGACGCTCTACCATGGTACCCCGCTGGATGTTGCAGAGGTTGAGGGATAGAATATCCGCGTGCTGGCTCGCGGCCTTGGCCGAGGAGACGGCATCCCTTATGGCCTCACCCTCGGAGAGAAATGGAGGCTTGAGCAGAAGGTAGGCTTTGACCTTTCCACCCTGATCGTGTACTGTCTTCGATGCATCGCAAAAGTCCTGAAAAGTGAATCCTTTGCGTATTATCTTCTGCCGGACGAGATCGTTGGCGGTCTCCAAGCCTATCGCAAACTCAGTTTTTATACTGGACAAACACTCCTTTACGCGGTTTTGAGTGATGTACTCAGGCCGGGACTCGATGACCAGCTTCTCTATGCCACGACTCTGAAGATCCTCCAGGATCTTTGTCCTGGCCTCCTCCGGCATCTCCAGAGGGTCGAGAAAGCTCCCGCTTGTGTAGATCTTGACCACCCGGTCCTCTGATGAGAGCTTCTTCATGGCCACATTGAACTGAACCATCAGATCATCGGCCGTGGCAGGTGCTCCCTCGCTGGCGTAGCCGCACATGGTACACCTGTTCCATCTGCAGCCCACAGTCCTCAAGATAATCGTCAGAGACTTCACAGGACGTCCGTCCAGGAGATCCTGAGAGGACCAAACCGCCACGGGCCTGGTCGGATCGAGGCACTTTTCTGTAGAGGCCATGATCTATCCTAAGTACTGCATTGCGCTTATGGCAGCCGAGGCACCGGAACCCACGGCAGTGGCAACCTGCATCCTGCCGCCGGTGATATCTCCTGCAGCGAAGACGCCGGGCATGCTGGTCTCCTGGTTGAGCCGGTTCACCTTTATGTAACCCCCTTTAGTCATTTCAAGGCCCAATCCCTCAGCCAGTTCTGTGTTGGGCTCCATGCCCATCTCCACGAAGACTCCATCCACCTTTAAAGACCTGGGAGTCTCGCCAACGGTGAACTCTACGCCGGAAACGACGTCATTTCCAACTATCCGGATGACTTCTGCGCCGTAGGTAGCGGTGAAGTTGGTCAATTTTCCGATCCGCTCAAGATAAACCGCCTCCGCTATCAGAGACCCCTTTGCCGTCAGGAGGTGGACCTTTTCGCAGATGTTCGTCAGATACAGAACTCCCCTGGCCGCACCGTTGCCGTAGCCCACCACAGCCACCGTCCTGTTCTTGAAGAGTGTCCCGTCGCAATGGACGCAGTAAGAGATACCTCTGCCAGCGAACTCCTTCTCTCCGGGCACTTCCAGCTTGCGATGGCTCGCACCCATGGTGAGTATAATGGCCTTCCCCTCGTACTGCCAGTTCTCCGTTTTAACCCGGAAAACATCACCAAGATGAACTATTTTCTGCACCATCTCCGTTTGGTACTCGATCCCGAACTTCTGGGCCTGGGCAAGCATCGCCTCAGATAGTTCCATGCCCATTACGCCGTCTGGGAAGCCCGGGTAGTTCTCGTAGACGCCTCCCATAGATTGCTGAGACCCGTAGATATTTCCCAGGACTAGCGTCTTCTTTCCGCCTCTGGCGCAGTACATGCCCGATGTTAGTCCTGCTGGACCTGCCCCCACGACTATAACGTCATGCAACCGAACTCACCAATAGTTAAGCCCGACTCATGGTAGATAAAAGGTATGCAAACAGGTTCCCCTGCCCATCCAACCGAATTCTCCTTCTGATGCAGTTAGTTCTGGATACTAGCATCCTCCCGCAATGTTTTTACCTTAGAAGGTAAATGGGAGGTGGTGCCCCAAGGGGCTAACGCGCTGATAGTGTAGCGGTTATCACTAGGCGTTGCCAACGCCTAAACTCGGGTTCGAATCCCGATCAGCGCATATAATTACTTAGTAATTAATCTCTTCTTGCCCTGCATGATTTAGGAATTGTCGCAAACCTTATGTGTCCAATCTCATTCTCCCTGACAGTCATGGCACATAAGGGATCAGCCGGAATCCAGGCTTGACCCTGGCTTCCAGCTCCCGACTTGGCCAGCCATCCCATAGCCTTCTATTCTTCTGTGTCCTGGTCCTATGATTCATTGAGGGAGAAGATCCGGGGCGTAAACGTCATTTTAAAAATCAATTTTCTGAGCTTTATTAAATAACGGCGCGCTTCTCTTATGCAACCCTGATTGACGATCATACTCTTTCTCACTCTCCAGATCCTCAAGCAGGTTTCAGCTTTCCAGACCTTTCTGACCAGATGGCCCCAGTTCTTCCACCCTATTTAAATCGGCCGAGGTTTCTCTCGGCAGAATAAGATCGCTCTTCATTCTGTCATCGTCGTACATACTGTATTCTTCTTCAGAGATCTCTTGCCACCCAGCGAGGACTATCTTATGATTGATTTCCGATTGAGCTTTCTTGAGCCAATTAAACGGATGTTCGTTGATAACGTCGCTTTCGAGATACTCTCTTCCCAATTTGCGAGTTATATATGTGATAAAATAGTATTTGTTCATCTCAATTCCTCCCTGAACCATTTCCAAGCCTTCGCTTCTTCCTAAGGTCGCGGCAATATTCGGTCCATCTCTTGACTACAAATCATCATAGTTCATAATCCGTTGATGTTCAGCCGACTGCGGTAAGGGGAACCCCTTGGATAATAGCCACTTGGTCTGAATTCGTGTAGTATCACCGCTCCCTTCTATGCTATTTAGTCCTGAAATTCCATCAAGGCATCATAGTAACCGATGCAACCTCGATTACCATATTTACCCAAGTATGCAAATCGATTGCATTTACTGGGCACCTGAGTAACTATGTTATTCAGATATTTTTGTCCAATCCTCGAAATAAGATTGCACTTGTAGATCCGTGAAGTCATTTCGCCAAACTCATTAATTGGATCTAAACATTTCCCGAAGATCTCGATCTTGTCTTGAAGGAATCGCATCAACACACCTATTATTAATATTACTAACTTAATGCATTTAACTATTTTGGTTGATTTAGATTACCATAATAGTTATATATCTAATAATAACATATACAACCATAGAAGGGATATTAACCAATTTGGTGTCAAGTAGCATGAAATTCAATTTCGTGGGAAAAGAAAGGGAGATGCTTATCGATCCTATCTATAAGAGGATTGATAAGAATGGAAGAATTTATGTTGATAGAGATCTGGCCGAGCAGGAGGCACTTATCATCGTGGTTAAACCGATTCCCCAGGACAAGAT
>JBGQAL010000145.1:0-7077 GCA_041494285.1 Methanotrichaceae archaeon | reverse complement strand
TTCATCTACACGGTTTCTCATGACCTGAGGACTCCGCTGATAAGCATGAGCGGTTTCCTGGGCTTTCTCAAAGCAGATGCAGAGAAGGGCGACATGAAACGATTGGATGCTGATCTCCGAATTGTTAGTGACGCCGTTACAAAAATGGACAGACTTCTTCTGGACACCTTAGAACTATCCCGGATAGGTCGCATTATCAGTCCTCCTGAGAATGTGCCATTCAGAGAAATCGTTAGCGAAGCCCTTGCGCAGTCTTCAGCAAAGATTTGTTCTAAGAATGTCAAAGTCACGGTGGAAGAGGATTTGCCTATCGTCCAGGTAGACAGAATGAGGCTTGTGGAGGTCCTTGTCAATCTAGTCGAAAATAGTGTGAAGTACATGGGCGACCAGCCACAACCGGAGATAGCGATAGGCAAACGTCTGGACGGTGAAAATACGGTCTTCTTTGTCCGGGATAACGGTATCGGCATCGATCTCAGCCAGCACGATAAAGTCTTCGAGCTGTTCTATAAAGTGGACAAAAAAAGCAAAGGTAGCGGAGCAGGTTTGGCTATTGTCAGGAAGATCATAGAGGTCCACAGAGGAAGTATCTGGATAGAGTCTCAGCTGGGAAAAGGATGCACAGTATGCTTTACGATACCACATGCCCAAGATATATTTGAAACATTAAACAATGGCAACAAAAATTGTTGTGGCGTGAATATGAAATCCGAGGAGCCATAATGGGTTCTTCCATAGATGCCAAATCGTTCATCTCGTACAGAAATGCCAAAGTTCTGGCAAGCATCTTTGTGCTAATTAGTTTGACAATAACATTTCTATTTAAAGAGAATCTAGCAGTTCGCACCGATTTTGGCGACGTATCTGTTACGGTGGCGAGCTGCTTCGGAGCAGCTGGAATGGTCTATGCTCTGTTAAGCGCTGGTAAACAAGAGAAGAATGTTCGAATCGCGTTGATTTTGATGGTATCAGGGCTCCTTTTCGACGTTCTTGCGGAGGTTGTCTGGACAACCTTCGAAATTGTGCTTCACCAGCAACCATTCCCATCTTTGGCAGACGGATTCTATCTTATTTACTACCCTCTGTTCGCGTTGGGGATAATGTTCTTGCCTGCTGATCGGCTATCCGACCGAGAGCGAAATAAAATTATAATAGATATTGTTATAATAATGATGGCTGCCGTTCTGATATTCTGGGATTTTATAATCGAGCCCATCTTAGCAAACGGCGGAGAAAGCTTGCTGGCCTTAACGTTGTCCTTAGCCTACCCAGCCCTGGATATAGTGCTTCTGTTTGCTCTGTTAGAGTTGCTGTACAGGCGATGGAACTCCCTGCACATGGGGCCGATGTTGTTCTTGTTAGCTGCAATCGTTGCTTCTATAGCTTCTGACATCTATTTTAGCATGCAGAGCAGTGCAGAAACATATGTTTCTGGCGGCCTAGTCGATCTGGGCTACGTGTTGAGCTACTCTTTTTTCGGACTGGCGGGGGTATCTCAGGCCGAAAAATGGAGACTTCCTTTGACGAGGACCTCTATAAGGACTAGGTACGATCAATCGGCCTGGACTCGATACCTGCCGTACTTTGGATTAAGTGCTGCCTATCTGCTCCTAATCTGGAATCAGGCCCACCTATTACCCTTCGATTTATCTATTACTACTTGGGGGGTCGGGGGAATCATTGGGCTCGTCCTCGTTCGTCAGATTATGGCTTTGAATGAGAACAATAGCTTGTACATAGAAGCCAAGATAGAGAATGAGGAACGAAAAGCTGCGGAAGAAGCTCTAAGGGTATCAGAGGACAAATACAGGGCCATTTTTGAAAATACTGGTACTGCCATGGTCATCATCGAAGAAGACACCACAATCTCGCTTGCAAACGAAGAGTTCGAAAAACTGACCGGTTATACCAAGAAACAAGCAGAGGGCAAGAAGAGCTGGACAGAGTTCGTCGTAAAGGATGACTTGGAAAGAATGATAAGTCAGCACCGTATAAGAAGGCAAAATCCCGATGCCGCCCTCAAAACCTATGAGTTCCGGTTAATGACTAAAAACGGTCAGATCAAGGATATTCTATTGACCGTCGACGTGATTTCCGGAACAGGAAAAAGCGTTGCATCTCTTATGGATATCAGCGAGCGAAAGAGTGCAGAAGAGCGTCTTACATCTCTACTTCGTTTCCACAATGAGATGCTGGACACCGCAGCCATCTGGATCGACATGTTCGATGCCGAAGGTTGCACCGCTTTCTGGAACCTGGCAGCGGAACGCATTTCTGGCTATTCTAGAGAGGAAGTGTTGGGTCATGCAAAGATCTGGGAGTGGCTATATCCTGATCAGGAATACCGAGCCAAAATGATTGACGACGTAACAAAAATCCTACTTAGGAATGAACGCCTAGAAAACTATGAGACGGTGATCAGGCGCAAAAACGGCGAGGAGAGAATAATTCGCTGGCACTCCAACAATTTCGTTAACAAAGAAGGAAAGATCGTAGGCGGTATTGGCATCGGAGACGATATCACCGAGCGCAAAAGGTCAAGCGAAGCACTAAAGGATTCCGAGCAGCGTCTGTCGGACATTATCGACTTTTTGCCCGATGCCACCTTTGTCATAGACAGGGATGGAAAAGTAATATCGTGGAACCGTGCCATTGAAGCCATGACCGGGGTCGAAGCAAAAGACATTCTGGGAAAAGGTGACTATGAGTACGCTGTGCCCTTCTACGGTATAAGGAAGCCCGTCCTAATCGATCTGGTGCTCAAATCTGAAGAAGGGATTGAAAGAAGCTACGTAAACGTAGAAAGAAAAGGCGGAATCCTGGCGGGAGAAGCATACATGCCGAACCTGAAGGGAGGTGAAACCTATCTTTTCGGAACTGCTACCGCTCTATGTGACTCTAGGGGCAATATTGTAGGAGCCATTGAATCGATACGCGACATCACCGAACGCAGGCATGCAGAGGAAGCGCTACTCAAAGCTCACGACGAACTGGAACGGAGGGTAAAAGAGAGGACTGCTGAGCTGGAGTCCAGGAACGCAGAGATGGAGCGATTCGTTTACACTGTTTCCCACGAACTGAGGTCCCCCCTCATCTCAGTTGGCGGGGTTTTGGGTTTTCTGAAAAAAGATCTAGAGATAGGGGATGCAGAGGTGGTCGGTAACGATCTGAAGTTGATTGGAAGTGCAGTCACCAGGATGGACAAGCTACTAGGCGAGACCCTGGAGCTGTCCAGGGTCGGCCGGGTTGCGAACCCGACGGAGAACGTGCCCTTCGGCGAGATCGTCAGCGAAGCTCTGGCCCAGGCAGCAGAGAGGATTCGTTCGAATAATGTCGAGATCTCCGTCGGCGAGGATTGGCCTGTGGTTTATGCAGACAGGATGAGGCTTGTCGAGGTCCTGGTCAACCTAATCGAAAACAGTGTAAAGTATATGGGTAACCAACCTCGGCCAAGAATAGAAATAGGCTACAAGCTTGACGGATCACTTCCAGTTTTCTTTGTTCGAGACAACGGTATCGGAATTGATCCCAGTCAGCACGATAAGGTCTTCGAGCTCTTCTATAAGGTAGGCGGGACGACTGAAGGAACAGGAGCAGGTCTAGCCATTGTCAAGAGGATCATCGAGGTTCTCGGCGGACGGATCTGGATAGAATCAGAGCTAGGAAAAGGGTGCACGATATGCTTTACACTGCCCCTGGCATAAATTCTGTTTCTAATCGGTGAGAGCTAAGTTGATATAATTATTCGCTATTCCTGACTTTCCATAGCCCTCACAGCAGGCCTCTCACTATGCAGCACATTCAGACTCTCCAAAACAGCCGGTTCAGACTTGTTCTCCAACACTGCACTAATCCCTCTGGTCCTGATCATCTCAAGGACTGGGCCGAACTTTATACTCCCCTGGCCCAGGGGCAGATGATCATCGCTGCAGCCTGCATTATCGTGAAGGTGAACGTGCTGTACGTCCTGCTCGGCCAAAAATGCATCCAGCGAGCCGCAGGTGTTGGCGTGGCCTACGTCCAGAACAGTGCCCAGGCCCTTGAGGTCCAGACCGGGACAAGAATAGAAGAGCCAATCGCTCTTGGGCATGTTCTCAACGCAGATCGAAATCCCAAACTCATCTTGCATCAACCGTAGCTCCTCCAGAGATTTATCAAGAGAGCGCAGGGCTTGATCTCTGTAAAAGGGCCAGCTTGTAAAGCCGGGATGAACGACGTACACGCTCGCACCCACGACAGTGCTCGCCTTGACGGCCTTGCGGTGAAGCTCGACTGAGGCAGATCTTATGGTATCATGTATGCTGGCTATATTGACGTCGGTTATCAATCCGTGGACGGTGTACTTCAGGCTGAAAGAATCCAGAGCCTCCAGATTAGATGGATCAAGAAGGCTGTGCTGCGCTTCGCAAAGGATCTCGGCGTTGTCTGATAGCGAGATAATTCGGTCCAGAGCATCGCCTAGAGATAGATCCTGATAAGCCCATGTGGAAATTCCTATCTTCGCAGTCATTCTTTCTTCGAGAATTTTAATCAAAGATCTAATTAAATCCTGCGCGCTTCTCGGTTATCTCGGACCTCTTTTTCCAAGAGTTCGCATATGGCGACTGTCTGAACCGAATGTGTCACAGTTATATTGCAGATCGTCGAGGTCGCTAAATAGAGAGATTCGATTGATATCTCTCCATTTAGAACCCTTCGGTGGCCTTAGTGGCGGTCCACGTTCCTCCAGGAGCATTCTCCACTGTGTACGTTCCATCCCCCAAATAGGCTTTTCCCACCGACTTCGAAGACCAGCTGGTCTTTCCACCGCCAGGCGAGATCCAGGTCATGGTGAAGGTTGTTCCGTCGAACTGCCAAGTCCCTGTCCGCGTAGCCCCGACGTTCGCCCCTTTTGTCTCCGTCCAGCCCAGGGTGCCATCAGAGTTGAGGGCCAGGTCAGCTTCCCAATCGTTAAACCCTGTCTGGTGTCCAGCCATCTTCCAACTACCGGATAGCTGAACGGCTCCTTTAGTTCCTTTAGTAGAGTTCAAAGGCCCTTCGAAGCAGACAACATAGGCATACTGGGTGCTGGCCTTATACCAGACTACAGACTCGCCTGGTGTTGGATTAGACAGCATCGGGTTGATCATTTGGGGGTTTGCCAGACCGAAACCACCAGTCGATACATCGAACACGTAGAATTTGCCGTCGAGCAGCTCAACAGGTTTGGTGTTCCAATTGTCAGGCTGCCCAATCTGGGTCCCCGTCCTTTTGCCGTACCAGATCTTGTAAGAACCAGGGACCAGGCTTGGACCGGCGCGGTACTGATCAGTTGGGCTAGCTGGCGAAAGGTCCATTGCCCCTTCTCCGGCACACGGCGCTTTTGATGTATCGGTGCTGCCGACACTAAGGCCAACGACAGATACTACTCCACTGTCACCACTCTCGCTGTTGTATGCCCATGTTGATGGGTCAGAATCTAAAACCGTGTACGTACCAGCGGGCAGATTTAGTCCAGTTGTTAAGGTCACAATCCAGTACGCATTGGGTACTCCGCCCTGGCCTGGCTGACCCGAAGCCTGCCATGGCCCATAGATTTTGCTGTTCAGATCCTGCAATCCTATTGTACCGGGAGTCTGGGTCCCTTTTCCACTGTTCCAATGATAAGTACCGATTTTTGTAATTGTTTGCGGACTGTCGATTGTGAAAATCGTTGGTTTCGGTGGATTGTTATCAACACTACCACACACATCTTGTGCAAACAGGCGCACTTCGTTGCTATCGGGGCTGGGCAATGCATAACACTGACCAAAACAATTCTGGATTCCCAAAAGGGCGAGGACCAAAATTGCCAATATCACTTTCATCTTCTGCATTTAGTCTTCCCTCCTCTAATTAAACTCAAAACCAGGACAAATCTAATCCTAAGAGCTATAATCCTCAGAGCCCTCCTTATTGGACGTTCATTACATTCAGATCATAGAAAAAGTTTTTGTAGCTCGTTATGCATTTGTCGCGCTGACTCAGTCGCTAATGCCTGCCCTAATAAGGCTGCTTGTTGGAATGTGTTCCTTCTACACCGGATTAGAAATTTGATTCTTCCTGACAATTCTTCCCTCGCGCCAACCTTAATAAAGAAGGCTGCAAAGGGCGAGGCGTGGTATATATGTCATGCGAGATCGAAAGAATTCATGCCCGCGAGATCCTGGACTCGCGAGGAAACCCAACTGTTGAGGTTGATGTCTGGACTTGCTGCGGCTTCGGACGGGCGGCGGTACCGTCGGGCGCGTCCACAGGAACCCACGAAGCTCTGGAACTCCGCGACGGTGGCGACAGGTACGGTGGAAAGGGCGTCCAGAAGGCTGTAAAGAACGTCAATGAAGTCATCGCCCAGGAGGTCCTCGGAATGGATGCCTCTGCCCAGCGGGAGCTTGACGAGCTGATGATCGAGCTGGACGGCACGCCAAACAAGGCAAACCTTGGAGCCAACGCCATCCTTGGTGTCTCTCTTGCAGCGGCCAAGGCTGCAGCATCCTCAATGGGCATGCCGCTGTACAGGTACTTAGGAGGAGTGAACACCTGCCGCTTGCCCGTCCCGTCCTTCAACGTCCTGAACGGCGGCCAGCACGCTGGTAACGAGCTGTCCATTCAGGAGTTCATGATTCAGCCGGTCGGCGCTGAGAGCTTCAGCGAGGGCTTGCGCATGGCAGCAGAGACCTACCATGCCTTGGGCAAGATCCTGCAGGGGAAGTACGGAGTAGGTGCCACCAATGTGGGCTTCGAGGGAGGATATGCACCGCCCCTTACCAAGACAAGGGACGCCCTGGATGCAATCATGGGCGCTCTGGATATCACAGGCTATGGCGAGGAGATCAGAATCGGCTTGGATTCTGCAGCCTCCAGCTTCTACCTGGACGGCGGCTACTCTGTGGACGGAAACAGGCTAACGCCTGGAGAGCTTATCGATTACTACGTGGATCTGGTCTCCACTTATCCCATCATACTTCTGGAGGACCCCTTCGAGGAGGAGGCCTTCGAGGACTTTGCCAAGCTCACAGCCAAGATTCCCCAGACGATAATTGTTGGAGACGATCTCTA
>JBGQAL010000012.1:0-29969 GCA_041494285.1 Methanotrichaceae archaeon | reverse complement strand
GATGATTTCCCACGACGCAGGTACCGGTTCAGCTCGTCTCGGTTTTCCTCTTTCAATTTCACACAGAATATTGTTTTTCGTGACACAATTTTATTTTATAACATATTATGAGATTTAAAACTTGTGTTATAGAGCACTAGGCGGATTCGCAGGCTCCTCCAGAATGGGCCAAGAATAATAGCCATCACCGCTTATGCTCTTCCCGGTATGAAGCAGAAATGTCTCGAAGCAGGTATGGATGAATTTATCACAAAACCCGTTCGGTTGGATGAGTTGGGCGCAGTCTTGAGAAATTATCAGCTATCTCATTCGATACATGAAATTATGCGCTAAGCTATGACAGATGCGAAGGATGTAGATGAGAAATCCGGCTGGGCACACAGATGACTTTTTTGGCTAATTGCTATCTTGCTGCATGTAGACTGGTATAATTCTTTTGATACTGTGTTTTGATATTAGCTCTTGGCCTTCCCTAGTTATAACTGATATGAAGACCTCATCTTCTCCATCAAGAATTCCAACACATTTGCTATCTGCAAATCCTACTTCGACTTCTTTATTGAGGAGATTTTTTAGTAAAGAGCTTTGATTATCGGTGCTTCGTGTGCCTTCCCTTTTGAATCTTTCATTATTGCATATCCTTCTTTCATAGCATATTATGTGATTTTTATCTTTTTATAAGTTTGTTTTAAAAATAGCTATGATGGTAAGGGCTAACTCACTGCAATATTCCGAAGAGCCTATATTCAATCATCTTCTTACCAGCTTGTTATCGGCCTCGGCCAGCTCCTTATCGGCTCTACTAGCTCTAAGAAGATCGTCGCCTTCCACGCCAGGCCCTCGGACGTGGATGAGATGATCCAGATGAGGCTAGAAGAGAAGAACTGGAGCAAGGAGAGCTGGCAAGAAGAGGAGGAGATGTGGCCAAGAGAGTTTTGTCTGGGTGAGTAGCGATGGGCAGGAGCTTTGAGGGCGTTAGGATGGGTGCAAAAGAGGTCTCGGCCAGGTGGCTGAAGGCGAGCAGGGCCTTGAAGAAGGAGGACCAGATCTACGGGCAGAGGCTGGCGGAGATGGTGAAGAGGTGCTCCATCTAGGAGTTCTATGGGGCCAGATAGATTTCAGAGGTCTTATAATTGATCTTGAATCCTGATGAATTGAAAACCATCTTCATTGGAATTGTATCTATCTCCAATGTTAACCCCTCTTGCCCTGGAACGTCGCTCATTACCAAGTAATTACTCTCAGTCTTAAAAATTTTCGTCCTAGCTGCATCCGGGATCATGGGCATCTCTCCTTCGGCCCAGAAGCACCCGCTCCAAATTGGAAAGTCTGGATCACCTTGCTCGAACTCTACCCAAACGCTTGCCCCAACAGGAGGAAGAGCAAGGAAGCCTACATTTCTTCCAGCGTAGGGAACACAAGGCAATGCCCAACCCGATACCTCCGTTCCTAATACGTCAGGTACTTCGACGATTATTCGACCTCGATAAAGGGGATCGATGTTATTTAGTACTATACCGCGATATTTCCCGAAAAATTTTTGATTTTCCATTGTCGAAATCTCCTTGACCTTATCTACTGTTTTCTTCTTGGTAAGTTATTCGCTTGAACAAATAAAAGAGGATAAAAATGTTATCCCGTCCAGTATAACTAATCAGGTCTTCATATCTGCCTTTCTAACATTCGCCCTCCTTTCACGCCTCGCCCTTATCCCTCTCCGCTTGAAACAACATAGCCTGGGAGAAAGCTGGCCCCATCCAGAGCCTTTGGGGAAGAGGTAAGTACATGTGGATTTTCGACTCTTACTTCAAGTGGAGCCGCGAGAGAGGACTTGAAAGAATCAGCGCCGCTTATCCTCCCTCGTTCTACATGCACCCGAAAGATCCTCATGCCCACTGGGAGATGATTCAAGCCCTGGAAAGCCGGTTCAGGGTCGAAGGAGTGCAGCTTCAACACAATATTCGGCTCCTTCCAGGGTCACAGAATCTTCGCCAGCAGAAAAGTGGCCGAGAAGATCGAGATACAGACCCGCTACGCTGCCGAGCTTTGCAACGTTGATATCAGGCAGGATCAGCGGTATATGGCTTACTTGGTCAGCGAGAGCAACACCTTTATTGTTCCAATCATGTGCCGTCCGTTGTTTGCCCGAATGCTGGCATACACAACAGGGCCAGCACATTGAAAGCAAGAACAACTTTTCCTTTAAGAACATCCTCCATGACTAAAGAAAAACTCTATGTTGATAATACTCATCAACGAACGTGTGGGGGTCTTATCCCCTGAACGTAAACATCGCTTACATTGGTTCTTATTACGTTCTTACAGGATCTGGCACCAGGAAAATGTCTACAGCTTTCAGGAGAAGTGGAAGACTAACCAGGCGCAGAACGATTGATATGCGTTCTGAGTTGTTGTCCTTCTATGCATCAACTGACCCATACGTTGTCGCTGGAGTGGATGTCGCTGGAGTAGATATCACTGGCTTGGATGTTACTGCATTGGATGTTACTGCATTGGATTTTACTGGATTGGATGTCATTGGTAGAGATGTGACGGGAGTAGATGTAACTAGGGGAGATGTCACTGGATTGGATGTCGCTGGAGTAGACGTCACTGGCTTGGATTTTACTGGATTGGAAGTGATTGGTAGAGATGTGATTGGAGTAGATGTAGCTGGGAGAGATGTTACTGGATTGGATGTCATTGGTAGAGATGTGACTGGAGTAGATGTAACTAGGGGAGATGAACTCCGGGGTGTTTCCTCGGGCCTTATCGATAACCTTTGCCCTCGCAATGGCCAAGGAATTAAAAATCAAAAGGATAGCTAATAGGGTTATCAATATAGCCTTCCTATTATTCATGTTATCCTCCTTCGGGCCTCTCAATCTTTCTTTACATCAAGGTAGTTCTTCGACGCCAGCCTTTGACCCAGACATTCTGCCCTTGCCGATGAATATGCATATCCTTTATAGGATGGTCTAGCTGTATGGAGATATAACCTCTGCGGTAATATGATGTCGTTGATTATAGAACATAGGGACCAACACTACAAAGCGTGCGGTTACGAGGGACCTTGCCTCATCCCGACCTAAAGTATAAACTCTTGAGAGTCTGATAATATTTACTGGTAAACTCGTGCGCGGGTCCCGTCCCCCACCTGAAAATACGGGCTGGGATGGAGACGAATAGCTAAGCTTTATACCGGTAATTTATAGACCGCCGGCTACGGCGGAATCCTTGAAGTGACCTTATGAGGGAGGAAATAGCAGAGGCTAATAGTTCGGCCTCCGTCCATAAGTCCAAGGAAGCCCCGGCCTGGATGCTGGACAAGATCTGGAAGCCCATTGTGAAAAAGATGGCCACTGAGAAGCAGGAAGAGCTTTAAATCCCCACATATACGTCTTCCGTTTTGGCCCATGATTGCTGACATTTTAAAAAATAGGGTGATGGATAGAAGCGAAATTAACCTACATCTTTTCCATCATTTTCAGTGCATCCTCAAGTGGCAATGCAGGAGATACATGAGCTATTCCTATTTCTCCGAAGGCATAAGTTATCTTTAGGATCGATTCTTCACTTGGGGCCTCAAATATTGCTACGGAGATATGTCTGCCTATCAGAAGATATCTGCCTATAACTTTTACTTCTTTGGGGAACTTGAATTCTTTCCAGCGAGCCAGAAGTTTTGCTTTGTTCTCAGGCTTCCACTCAAACCATAGTACAAACAACATTATTTTCACCTGCATTCATGTTATATAATGTATATACATGATTATAAGCTCTTAAACTTTCGCTAGAAATCGCATATCCATTACTCGGAGATATCATCCAGTCCAGAAGCTGCCGATCAACTAATTGATTATCAAGAAGCTGAAGGATCTCTTAAGCCTCTCCATCAGCGTATCTGAAGTGAATGATCAGGTATCTGGAGGCTCTCCGATCGGCGGGGAAGAGTACGCAGATCTCTTATCCTTTCCAGCACCTTCTTTGCAGCGGACGACCGCTCCGACCCGGACATATCCTCTGCCATCTGCTCCAGATCCTCGACATTGATTAAACCCATCTTGAATCTGGTAACAAGGATGCCGGTCATGATGGCATCATTTTTCTTCATTTTCTTTGTCATTTTTCCCTATCTCCCTCTTGGCCTGCTCAGGATATTTCTTAGACCAGGATCGCCACCTGCTGTCAATATCGCAGTAATAGCTTAAGCTCAAATCAGCTCTCAACCGCAAACTACAAATATGTATAACGATTATATAGGTAGTTTGCCGCTTCATGCATAGGGTGGCGGGCGTGCCGTGGGCTCAACGTATCCGATAATGCTCTGATGACAAGGGTGATTGAGGTGTTTGCTACTCCGTGGAGCAGCACGAGTAGCTCCAAGGGCTGACCGATCAAGATCCTTTGATACAGGAGATGCATGCCTTCGTGGCACTGCATTCGGGCTACGAGCCTGTGAGATTGAAACTTCGACAGGATGAAAAAGTTGCGCGCTGTAATTGGCGCAGCAATCTGCCAGAGATCTCGCGCTAATACACGGTCGGGGCATGACGTGGCACAAAGCTGAAGGCAGAAGGCGAGCAGGAGACTCCGCATCTTGGCGATGTTAGGTCCGTAGAACGGACGCTGTGCAAAATTCCAGTACTCTGCCGCCTTCAAGCCCAGGCTTATAATCGAGTTTCGGGCGAGGCCAGATCTCCTTAGTGAGATCCCTCCAGCAAGGGCGCTGTTGGATTGCGGCGTTGGCTCGCCTGAGTCTTCGATTTTTGCTATTTTCTGCTTATCTATCTATGAGGCAATCGACCTTCACTCCCAGGAGCGAAAGCCTTAAGTATCGGCGATAGACGTATGGTATATTGGCAAAAGTCGATAATTTATTTTCTATAGGCTTTTGCCTCCCTCCTTATTACGACAACAAAGTCACCGTGAAGAGTCCGATAGGAGCTGGCTAAGGCCAAAGGAAGAGATTATGTTCGTGCGGCTATAAACTTCCGGAAGGTATTACTAACAGTATTTACTAACTAAACGCTCTGATGAGTAGCATCACGATCCGTAAAAGGATTCTTCTCATAATCTTCGCCACAACGCTATTTCTTGTTTTGCTTCTTTATGGAATCTCAGAAACCTTCTTTCTTGGCAGTTTTGCAAATCTAGAAGATCAAGAGGTTCTAGAAAATGTCGGTCGCGCTCAGTTGGCTTTGTCCTTCGACATCGACCAGTTGAACTCAACTGAATCAGACTGGGCTTCATGGAATGATACTTATGCTTTCATAATGAATCGAAACCAAAATTATATCTCAGCAAATCTGAATGTTGAATCTTTATCCAATCTTAGGCTTAATTTGATGCTGTTCGTCGATCCATCCGGACAATTAGTCTTCGCAAAGATGGTGAACCTTGATACAAAGAGGGAGACGTCTGTTCCACAGAGCCTCCTGAAAAATCTATTTAAAAAAGGAACTCTGGTTTGCCGCAACGAATCGGACATGTTCAAAGGTATTGTCCTCCTTCCGGAAGGTCCTTTGCTTATTTCCTCACAACCTATCTTGACCAGCGAGGGGAAGGGACCTGTTAGGGGGACGCTCATTATGGGTCGCTACCTAGATTCGGAACTAACGCATCTGAGTGAGCAGACGCAATTACCTATTGTTAGCCAAAGAATTAACGATTCAAATATGTCTTCTGACTTCGCTGCTGCTCAATCCTCTATTTTAAAAGGGAAAACCGTTTTGGTTAACCCATTGTCAGAGAACTCAATTGCTGGATACGCTCTCATAAAGGACGTTTACGGAGATCCCGCGCTAATTTTAAGAGTTGATTTGCCAAGAGACATCTATCGTCAAGGTCAGTCTGTAGTTTATTATTTTTCTATATATATTCTATTAATTGGGCTTATCTTTGCAATTGTGATCCTATTTCTCTTGGATAAAACATTTCTTTCCAGAATTGCCCAGCTTATCCTCGATGTTCACAATATAGGCTTGAGCGGAGACTTCTCGATGCGAATTCCCATAGCAGGAAAAGACGAGCTATCGAGCCTATCGTGTCATATCAATAATATGCTAGACAAGATCGACCAATCCGATCGAGAATTAAGAAAAGCTCACGATGAACTAGAAATGCGGGTCAAGGAAAGGACTGAAGAGCTGGCCGGGAGGAACACAGAGATGGAGCGGTTCATCTACACAGTATCTCATGACCTGAGAACTCCTTTGATCAGTGTGAGCGGTTTACTGGGTTTCCTCAAGCAAGATGCTGAGAAGGGCGACCTGGAGCAGATGAACGCCGATCTTCGGGTAGCAAATGAAGCAGTCACCAAGATGGACCAACTTCTCATGGAAACATTGGAACTTAGCCGCGTCGGCCGAGTAGTAAACCCACCGGAAGATGTGCCATTCGGAGAGATTGTCGAGGATGCTCTCGGACAGACTAGCGAAAAAATCAGATCCAAGGGGTTCAAGGTATCTGTTGCTCAAAATTTGCCTGTAGTTCATGTAGATCGAATGAGGATCACTGAGGTTCTGGTCAATCTAATAGAAAACAGCATAAAGTACATGGGGTTGCAGGCGAATCCAGAAATAGAGATCGGGCAAAGGATCGATGGAAAGGGTAGAATCTTTTTCGTCCGGGATAATGGAATTGGCATAGACCCAAGCCAACACGACAAAGTCTTCGATCTTTTCTACAAAGTGGAAAAGAAAAGCGAAGGATCAGGAGCCGGTCTAGCCATAGTCAAGAGGATCATCGAGGTTCACGGTGGAAGCATATGGATCGAGTCGGAGATGGGGCATGGATGCACGGTATGCTTCACGTTGCCCCTTGCTAAGGCCGGATAAAGCGTACTGAAAGTCTCATCCCACGCACTCCTTTCGTCATTAACATGTTAGGTTACTCGTATCAGCAATATACAAAGTAATTATGAAATAATTTTGATTCATGCTGATAATATGGCTTCTTTAGTACTACATATCACGCTTTGCTGGCTTAAATGTGGAACTGCTGTTAAGGGCAAAGGGAACAATCGGTGGGGCAACGGCGGCTTTGCTGCGCTACAGCTTGTTTGCATCTTAACAGGGCAAATGATGATTGCACATAGAGTTTAGGTTCATGAAAAGATCTCCCAAAGTCCACATGAAGAGGCCTGTAGGGGCTGGCTCTGGCCAAGGGAAGGCCAGGACACAATCAGTGTAGATGACATCCGAAAAAGCTAACTACACATGAGTCCCTACTCCGGCCTACAGTATGAGCAAAGAAATCAGTGAATTGCTCGATATCGCGGTCAGGGAAAGATACCCATAGCTTTCAGAGCAGGTGGAAAAGACCCTTGCCAAGAAATGACCAAGATCGTGTTCTATGGACACTTACAGAGCATGGTGGCTCGATGGCCAAGAGCGACCTGGCTCGCCGCTTGCAGACGAGACAGACCGAGCTTGATTTAGTCTTGCAGGAGCTTGAGCGTGCCGGAAAGGTCAAGCTAACGGAGATTAAGGGCAAGCTCGTTGTGGGATTGAGGGATAGCCGATGACTATCAACTATATCATCAAGCTCTCTTCGCTCCAGCTCTTCTCCTCTGGCCTGCTCTGTATCATCTCCTCCATATCCAAGGGACGACATGGAAGATCTCCGCTAGGATCTCCTTGGCTGCCTCCAGCTCCATGAGCCTGGCGTTGACCTTCTGCCTGGGATCTAAGGGTCTAGCCCCTCGCTTCCACGGCAATTGATCATGTCCGAGCCTCCAGGTGGTCTGGCTCTTCTGCGCTTTTGGATAAGCCTTCGGAATAAGCCTCGCTGTAGCTCTCGGTCCATAGATGTAGGTTGATCGGGCATTAGTCCTTAGAGTCCAGCAGGCAAAAGGGCTTAGGTTGCAAAGTCCATAAATCGGAATCTAAGAGATGGACCACAAAATATTTAGGCTTGAGTTCTCAATACGACAATGGTGTAAGAGCTTGAAGAAAATTAAGGCCTTATTCTTATCAGCCAATCCAAAAGGCACTAAGACATTGCAATTGGATGAAGAGATTAGAGGTATCACCAATAAGATTGAAGCTACCGATTATAGAGATTCCATAGAAATGATTTCAGCATGGGCAGTTCGACCAGATGACTTGCTTCAATTATTAAACACTCATAAACCACAAATTGTGCATTTTAGTGGTCACGGAAGCTCAAATGGCGAGATTATACTTACTGATAATAATGGAGATCTTAAGCCAATAAGTGCAAAGGCTATTCAGTTTTTATTTAAAACATTGAAAGATAACATTCGACTAGTTATCCTAAATGCTTGCTATTCCCGATCGCAAGCCGAGGCAATTACAACGGTCATTGATTGCGCAATTGGAATGAACGAATCTATTGGAGATAAGGCAGCTATTGTATTCGCCGCATCTTTTTATCGGGCTATAGGATTTGGACGTTCAGTCAAGGAAGCGTTTGATCAGGGGATTGCGGCGCTTCTTCTTGAAGATATTCCAGAAGAGAATAATCCGGAGCTGGTAGTAAAAGAAGGAGTCAATCCGTCTAATATTTTTCTTATCTATGAATACTCTTCTGGCGAATTATCACAAGATATTGAATTAAATATGCCCTTCCACCTAAAGGAGCTTATTTTATCTGGTGTCGAGTTTATTGATATCCCTATAGACCAGTTGCAGGAAGAGTTAAGACCAAGGGTTCCTGGAGATTATCTATTCTGCGAACTAAAAATGCAGAAAACAGGTGGAGTGTTCGTTCTTAGGGTCCCTAAAATAATGACAATAGGAGATGCAGCAAAATATTTAATGAGACGCCTTTTCCCGCAAGAGCGTGAGCGGCTTGGTTTCTATGATTGGAATTTGCTTCATAATGATAAAGTAATACCCGTAAACCACACATTTGCAACTTCTGGCATCCGATCGGGCGATAAAATCTTATTAAGAGGGGAATTCCATGCACCTCCCCCTGAAGAGAGTTTCTGGGCTCCAATGCCAATGCCCCGCGATCGAAGGTTCTAGAGGGGTTTAGAAAATACTTCTGAATAATAATGTCCATTGCGAGACTGGTGAAAGATCTATCAAACGATCAAGTCTATTGCATACCTGAGGATATATTAATACACCTAAATAGCACATTTAATATGGATTCTAATAGATACAACGTCTTTGATTTTGAAATATTGAGAGATCTAGCGACCTGGGATTTGTTCTTAATTCTAAGAGGGAAATTGCCAGCATTTCGCATTCCTGACGATCAGATGGTGCATTACCTTAAGAAATTCCAAGTAAGAGGAATAATTAACCGTCACAAAAAAAGATCATATGATGCCAACTTGTCTGATATTCATTTGCAAGGAAATGTTAGGAATCCCGAATGGGCAATTATAATTATGGGGGCATCATGCAATAATCACTGTATTTTCTGTTATACAAATTGGATAAATGGATTTCCAAATTTTACATCTGATCAAGTGAAGAACGCTATTAATAAAATTGCAGATATTGGTACGGCTAGAACTTTGGTGTTTTCAGGCGGAGAGCCTACTATTAGATCAGATCTACCTGCCATGTTTGAATACGCGAACCAGGTAGGGTTTCATGACATTTCTCTCTACACAAATGGACGAGAATTAAGAAAACGCCCTCTTTTGAAGAAATTGGTCGAAACAGGGTTGAAAAACGTACTCTTTTCGCTGCATGGTCAAAACAATAATATACATGATGAGATTACCCGCACACGAGGAAGCTTTGCAGAAGCAATGGACGGCTTAAACAATCTAGTTGCATTTAGGGTTAACATAGTAGTAAATATAGTAATAGCACAGAAAAACTTTGAATATCTAACGGACATTATAGAATTACTTGGCAATATTCTAATTGAAGGTGGAACAATTCGATTTTCGTATCCGATCGTTGAAGGATCTGCATTTGATAATGTTAGCCGGGTAATTATGTCGTTTTATCGTCTCAGATCTCATATTCTTAGAGCGTCACAATTTGCGAGGGATATAGGTCTAAACATTGAGGTAGCCAATATGCCACTTTGCGTTTTAGAGGAATTACACTGCACGAATACTTATGATAAAGTGGCTCTCTCTTCATTTGTAGAAGCATCACCATTTTGCACTTTCAATATTCCGCGTGGAGAAAAATCAGTAAAGTTGAGCAGCTGTATTGGCTGCATTAACTCAGTCATATGCAAAGGTGTACAAATTGAATATCTTCTAGCTTATCCGAAATCTTATCGAGAATTTTCCCAAGTCAAGCCCTCAGAATCATTAATTTCCTCATCCCTGAAATCAGAGAATGATCATGCGCGATACAAAGATTGAGAGCTTTGGGCCAGAGTTTTCGCAAGCGAAGCGAATATCGCGAAAACGTTGGGAGCTTTAGGCGTTTGTCCCGCATCTCCCTGGGAGCTGCTCGGCGTACCATCGTACCATTATAGTATAATAGTATAAGAGAAGAAACGAACCCCTGATCAAATCCAATATGAAAGAAGAAAATCGTTCGGGTGGAAGAGAAGAAGCCAAAGAAGCCTGTGCAATTAGGCTTGTCGTCTGAATTTTAGAACCGCCACTTAGCCCGGCCTGATCTTGTCAGTTATGTCCGTACATCACTTCTGTGAAACCGCCCGAATCGATTTGCTTTGATATGCTGTCTAGCTGTCTACTATACGTGACCCATATTTAAAGATAATCTCCTAAAGGAGACGATGTTGCGAATAGTTCTAATTGCTTTGCACTACAATTCCAGAAGAATTCTTATATGTTCAAGGCAACTTCGATTAATCGAAAAATTTGACATATTTGGGGAAATAGTCATGAGAAAGTTGATCGAGATGCCCTATGGGGGTAGTACGGTGATCGTAGCCGTGGATGTGCCTGAAGAGGCCGCCAGAGAGAGAGGAGATCCGAAAAGTCAGGCGGGAGGCATATTTTGAAGACTTCACCACTCCGCAGAAAGTGGACCAAGATTTCGGCCTGGTTTCAGATATGATCTACAAGTGTAGCAAGCCGATAATCGAATCCTTCGAGAGGCTACGAAAGGAAAGGAACCCGCCCAAGAAGGCCACCGCTGACTTCGCCCTGAGCTTCAACGGCAAGGGAAAACTCTACGTAGTGGAAGCCTCTATGGAAGGATCGATCAAGGTCAGCTTCGAGTGGGATCTGGAAAAACCGCTCTCATCAGGACTGTAGCTCGTGGATATGGGATGCATGGATCTCTCTCTGAGAGCCTGAGACCCGCCGTAGTGGCAGTATTGGATTTTGACGGAAGGTCTTCGGCACAGCTTCTTCATCTCGCCTTCGTTGTCCAACACTACCCGTATATCCTATTATATATCGCGAAAATCTATATACAATTGGACCCAAAGTAAAAGATGAAAAAAATGGTTAACAGTTTGATCTCCGAGAAGAGCCCGTACCTCCTGCAGCACGCCCATAACCCCGTGGACTGGCATCCCTGGTCTGAAGGGGCATTCAGCCAGGCGAAGCAGGAGGATAAGCCTGTCTTTCTCTCCATCGGCTACTCCACCTGCCACTGGTGCCACGTCATGGCTCACGAATCCTTCGAGGATGCGCAGGTAGCCAAACTGATCAACGATGCTTTTGTTCCTGTAAAGGTTGACAGGGAAGAGCGTCCGGACATAGACCAGATCTACATGACCGCCTGCCAGATGATGACCGGGCGGGGCGGCTGGCCTCTCACGATAATCATGACGCCGGACAAAAAACCCTTCTTTGCAGCCACTTACATTCCTAAAGTTGGCAGGTTCGGGTCTTCGGGGCTTCTGGAGCTTATACCTCGCATAAAAGATCTCTGGACCAACGATAGGGATAGGCTGCTGGACTCAGCCGAGAAGATCTCTGTCAATCTGAATCAACTCCGCACTCCCGAAGCAGGAACTGCCTTGGACATATCCACCCTGACAAACGCATACGAAGGTCTTTGCCAGCTCTTCGACCTCCAGAACGGCGGCTTCGGCTCTGCACCCAAGTTTCCGACTCCCCATAACCTCCTGTTCCTGCTGCGTTACTGGAAAAGGACAGGCGATGCCAACGCCCTGGATATGGTCGAGACCACACTACAGGCGATGCGGACGGGCGGGGTCTACGACCACGTTGGCTTTGGTTTCCACAGGTACTCCACAGATGCCAGGTGGCTTGTCCCGCACTTCGAGAAGATGCTCTATGACCAGGCCCTTCTGGCGATGGCCTACTCGGAGGCATATCAGGCCACGCATAAAGTTGAGTATGCCGCTACCGCCAGGGAGATCCTGGCTTACGTGCACAGGGACATGACCTCTGAAGCTGGAGGCTTTTATTCAGCGGAGGATGCCGATAGTGAAGGCGTGGAGGGCAAGTTCTATCTCTGGTCTATGGAGGAGCTGAAGGCCTTTCTGGACAAGGATGAGTTCAGCCTACTGATGAAACTATTCGACATCCAAGAAGGCGGCAACTTCGAGATTGAGCGGGGAATGAACATCCTAGCTTTACGGTCATCCTTGGAGGATGCAGCTTCTGTCTATGGAATACCGGAAAAAGAGATCCGAGAAAGATTGAGTGAGATCATAACTAAGCTATTTGCTGCAAGGGAAAAACGCGTCCATCCCTACAAGGACGACAAGATATTGACCGATTGGAACGGGCTTATGATCGCAGCCTTCGCCAAAGCAGCCCAGGTGCTGGGCCAGGCGTTGAGTGATCAGGACGATCAGGACTATTCCCAGGCTGCAAGAAGGGCAGCGGATTTCATCCTGGAAAAGTTGCGACAGCCGGACGGAAGGCTGTTTCACCGTTACCGGGATGGGCCAGGAATTCAGGCCAACCTCGACGACTATTCTTTCATGATCTGGGGCCTGATCGAGCTATATGAGGCAGTCTTCGATGCCAAGTATCTTCAAGCCGCTCTGGATCTGAACAGCGTAGTGATCGAGCATTTCTGGGACAATGAGTCGGGAGGTTTTTATTTCACCCCGGACGACGGAGAGCGGTTGCTGGTTCGGCATAAGGAGATCTACGACGGGGCTGTGCCGTCAGGTAACTCAGTGGCAATGCTGAACCTTCTTCGACTGTCTCGTCTAACGGGCAATCACCAGTACGAGGAATTGGCAGACAAAATAGGACGGGCCTTCTCGATTCAGGTAAGCCGGCAGCCAGCGGCTTATGCTATGCTGATGGCTTCCCTCGATTTTGGTTTAGGTCCGGCGTACGAGGTGGTTGTGGTCGGCGATCCCGATGCGCAAGATACGCTTGAGATGCTGAAGGCTCTAAGGTCCCGGTTTATGCCGAGCAAGGTGGTGATCTTGGTTGATTCTGGAAAAGATTCGCCGCCAATACTCCGGTTGGCCGAGTTCACCAAGAACCTATCGGCAATCGAAGGATCGGCCACTGCCTACGTTTGCGCGAACCATGGCTGCGCCCTTCCAACCACCGATGCGGCTAGGATGCTGGATCTTCTTGGCCCTTGATTGTTCTTCCTCGAAGCTGGTCTCCTGCAAGTTCTGTATAATGATGCTGAAAATCTTCCATCCGAACGACACTGATAAATACTACCAATTAATTATAGGCCGTTGAGGAGATCCAAATTTCTGAGAATGAAGCAACCACGGACTCTGACAAGCACCGTAGCCTTAGTAGACACCGTAGAATATCGAACAGAGTATCTTCAGGATCGCCCCCCAGTGGACCTAAGGGGAGAGTTTCCAGGTTCGATAACAAGTCTATTTTCGCAGGCGTTGGTCCAGCGGTGATGTTCTAAATGAACGAACGGACTAAGAGTCAAGTTCCTAAAAAGGACATCATGTATACGCTCAAAGAGAATGACTCTCAATATATAATAAATGAGAGTTACTTCTACAAGACTGAGCCGTACTACACCATAGTCAAGAACGAACACGATGGGATCAAGACTGTTCCAAGCAGCAGCGAAGTTCTGGACGCTTACATAGTTCCCATATGCCTTGAAAAGGCCAAGCTGGCGGAGATTCCGGTATGTGACTGGGTGATCTCCTACCAGTACATTTCGCTGCCTGCAGTGATCTATGGTCTTAACTACTTCTCCACACCGTCTGATCATTTCATGGTTAAAGACGTAGAAGAAGCCAAGAAGGTGATCAAGCACGTTACCAACCTGGGCAAGTACCCGTTCTGCTATCAGAAGATAACAGACACGTCAAAGGTTGTCAAGTGCGTATCCATCTTCGGCAAGACCATAAACTGTTGTGAGGGAGTGTCCGCTCTGGCGGACAAGGTCTACCGGGCCTTTAGCATACCTCTCGTAGAGATTGTGCTGGTTAAGGACGAAAGCGGGTACCGCCTCTCCTCCCTGGCGCCGGTAAAGTATTCGCAGTTATCCAAAGAGGAAACCGAGTTATTGCAAAATCTTCTGGATACGAGGGTGAACCGCAGTGAGTAAACTAGGCATCTTTGTCAATAGACAGACCATGAGCAGCTCTTCACAGCTCATCGCCCTGGTCAAATGCAGGGATGTAGCTGAGAGCATGGGCCATACGGTTGAGTTTATCTTTCCTGTGGACATAAAGAAGATTCCGAAGCTTGACGCACTATTCATAAGAGCAAACACCGACCCCATGAACACAACCTACGTTGCGGCCAAGATGGCGAGCATGTACGGAGTACCTGTCATAGACGACCCCATGTCCATCCAGATATGTGCGGACAAGGTCAACATGTACCTTCACCTGATGAAAAAGAACATCTCTATGCCCAGAACCAAATTCTTGAGCAAGAATGATGTCAATGAAACGTGCATCAAAGGCCTCTTTGAGGAGCTAGGGTCGCCTTTGGTCTTGAAGGAGCCATCCACGTCCTTCTCTGTGAGGGTCGAGAAGGCGTCCACCGTCTCAGAGTTCATCAAGGTGGCCAAGAGGTTCCTCAAGCTCACGGACTGGATAGTTGTCCAAGAGTACATAGAGAGCAGGTTCGACTGGAGAATCGGCGTGCTGAACGGCGAGTTGCTGTACGCCTGCCGGTACATAATCCCATCGGAGACCTTCAAGATCCAAGCATCGGTTAACGGACACATTGTGTACTGCGACGTGGAGAGCGTGCCTGTGGACCAGGTTCCTCCCGAGGTCATCGATCTGGGAATCGAGGCCGGAAAGGCAATAGGCAGCGGGCTCTACGGTGTGGACATAAAGGAGAGCAACGGAAAGCTCTACGTCATCGAGGTGAACGACAATCCCTCTATGGAGGGAGGAGAGGATATCAACTATCCTGACATGTTCCGCCGGATCGTGTCCTACCTCATGACCGGCGACGCCTCTGACTATGCCGATGAGATATGGCCTAGAGCCATCGGACCCTACGGTTTTGAAGGCGAATACGGCTTAGGCGCAGCTGCAGCTTTTGCCCAAGGAGAGGCCACTGTAGAAAACGATGTCTACTCATACAAGATAGACTTCTCGGAGAAGTAGACATATTATTCATTTTTCCGTTCGGTAGTTGAATTTGTCGTAAATGTATCCCAAGAGACGATGTTAATGGATGCAACACTTTGTGACGCCCTGAGCAAAGCTTGCTGTAGCTGCACTCTGGGCGGTGGCTGCTGCATGGGAGCCATGCCACCTCTTACAGAGAAAAGGATAGAAATCCTCCTGGTCAGTGGGGTTAGCCCTGACAGCATAGAAATTAAGGGTTATAAAAGGCTCCGGCTTAAACCGGATGGTTTTTGCGTACTGTTCCAGGACGGCAAGTGCAGTGTCCATTCAGTCAAACCCGAGACCTGCGTAGCGGGGCCTTTCACCTTCGACGTGTTGGGAACCATACTTCAGATATTCCTGAAAAAGCCCAGTATCTGCCCCATGGTTGAGGTTCTGAAGAAGGACCGGAAGGCTTACGAAGGTTTGTTCGAACTATCGGTGAGCAAGATAGTGGACCTGGTCAACGGTTTGCCGCCCGAGGAGCTGGAGGAGATCGTCAAGATCGAGGAGCCGGAGACTGAGCTGGTGGCAGAGATCAAGCTAACTAGATCAGCTGATTAGATCAGAATGATCCGATCAGACCGATTAGAATAAACAGACAAGACGAATTGAGATCGGAACATAAACTCTGCGTGGCTGAAGAGATTTTATGAAGATAGGAACAGAGCACGAATATTCCATAAACGATCGGGATTTCAATCCGCTACCGATTTCCGACAAGATAATCGAGCGGATCAGCGGAGCCATAGAGCATGAGGTCAGCTTCGGCGGGATAAAGGTCTCCAAGGAGCTGCAAAAGCATGCAATAGAGCTTATACCCTCTCGGCCGGGGAGCCTCGGCTTTCTGGAGAACAACCTCTTCAATGGGCTACAGAGTCTCTACCGGGCTCTGAACTGCGAATACAAGTTCCTGGGTCTTGGTATGCATCCAATGCTTACACTGGATCAAACGACTCACTGGGACCACGATGAGCAAGAGTACTACCATGCCTACGACCGATTATTCAACATAAAGCAACACGGCTGGCTGAACATCCAGGCCCTGCAGATAAACATCCCTTACGGAGACCGGGAGAACCTGATTTCCATGTTCAACAGGATTCGCTCGCTTCTACCGTATCTGGTGGCCGTGTCGGCGTCCTCACCTATCGTGGAGGGGAAGCTGACATCCTACATGGACAACCGGCTGATCTACTACCGGGAGAACCAGTGCAAAATGCCATCGATCTGCCACGGAATTTTACCTGAGTGGCTGGAGAGCGTGGATGAGTACATCCGAATAAACAGGGGCATCTACTCGGAGCTGAAGGGTTGCGGAGCCGACGTGCTCTGTCAGGAGTGGGTAAACTCCCGGGGCGTGATAGTCCGGTTCACCAGAAAATGCCTTGAGGTTAAGGCCATCGACGAGCAGGAGTGCCTGCACTCGGACATGGCCGTATCGGCCTTCCTTCTCGCCCTTCTTCGGAGCGATCTGGAGCTGGAGGAGGAAGATGGTGCCCTTCGTTCTCTGCTGGAGGAGGCCATGAGTCACGGCGTGGAAAGCCTGAAGCCAGAATTGGAAAACCTGTACAAGATTGCTTATAAGAACTCCACAAACGAGGAGAAGAGCTATTTACCGCTGATAGAGAAACGGATTGAGCAGGGGAGCCTTGCCGAGCTAATGAAACGCCAGTTCAAGGAGACAGGCCAGATAAAGCCGCTTTTAGCGGAGATGGAGTGGGCCTTGAGGGAGAACAGGCCATTTTCGATCGAGCCGGGTCGATGCGGGTAGGAGTAGCAAATCTCTTTAACAGCAGAAGCAAATTCCTCGCGGTCTTTGCTCGCTTCTTTTATATCCTCATTGCTTACTTTTTACCTTCATCGACAGCGAAATTCTCTTCCTCTCTGTGTCCACGTCGAGGACAGTAACCATGACCTTCTGATGAAGTTTGACAACGTCCGCAGGATTTCGCACGAATTTGTCCGAGATCTGGCTGAGATGCACCAACCCGTCCTGGTGAACTCCGACGTCCACAAAGGCTCCGAAGGCCGTAACATTTGTGATTATCCCCGGCAGCCTCATTCCGGGCTTTAGGTCTTCCATCTTCTCCACGCCTTCGGCAAAACTGAAGGCCTCGAACTCCTGGCGCGGGTCCCGACCCGGCTTTGATAGCTCAGATAGGATGTCGTTTAGCGTGGGCACCCCGACTTCACGGGTGACGTATCTCTTCGGATCGATATCCCTCTGCAGTCCTTGATCCTTCATCAGCTCTTTGACGGTGACCCCGAGATCCATGGCCATTGCCTCGACGATTTGGTAGCTCTCCGGGTGGACGGCGCTTGAGTCTAGCGTGTTATCGCCTTCTCTTATGCGCAGAAAGCCGGCCGCCTGCTCAAAGGCCTTTGGGCCCAAACGGGGAACTCTACGAAGATCCTGGCGGGATCTGAACGGTCCATGCTCGTTCCTGTACTTCACGATCGCCTCGGCAAGCTTTGGCCCCAGGCCCGAAACGTAAGATAGAAGAGCCTTGCTGGCGGTGTTGACGTCAACGCCTACCAGGTTGACACAGCTCTCTACCACCTCGTCAAGCTTTCTCTTTAGGGCAGTCTGATCCACATCGTGCTGGTACTGGCCTACGCCTATGGATCTTGGGTCTATCTTGACAAGCTCGGCAAGAGGGTCCATTAGCCTTCTGCCTATCGAGACAGCGCCCCGAACTGTCACATCTTGATCCGGAAACTCCTCGCGAGCCGCTTCGGATGCGGAGTACACAGAGGCTCCCGACTCGTTCACCATTATTACCGTAACCTTCCCCGGAAGCCTGAGCTTCCTCACAAAGGACTCGGTCTCCCGGCCAGCGGTGCCGTTCCCTATGGCGATGACCTCCACTCCGAAACGTTCGCACAGCTCGATGATCTTCTCCCCTGCCTCTGTTTCTTGCTGCTGGGGCATGTGAGGGTAGATAACATCCTTATGCATTAGCTGGCCCTGGCCATCCAACACCACAATCTTACAGCCAGTCCTGAACCCGGGATCGATTGCCAGGACATTTTTCTGGCCCATGGGTGCCTCCAGAAGCAGTTGACGGAGGTTCTCTGCGAAGACCTTGACAGCTTTTCCTTCTGCTTCTTCTAAGGCATCGGAGAGCACCTCCGTCTCCATGGATGGCGCAAGCATTCGCTTGTAGCTGTCTACGGTCGCCAGCCTGACCTGCTGACTCGAAGGCGCTGTTCCGCGAACAAAATTGGTTTCGAGGAATGCCAGAGCGACATCTTCAGGAGGCAAAGCGTGAACGCTGAGAAATCCTTCTCTCTGGGCACGCATCATGGCCATTAACCTGTGGGAGGGGACACTTGCCAGAGGCTCTGAACAGTCGAAGTAGTCTTTGTACTTCACGCCCTCTGGTTTTTTGTCTCTGGCCTCCTTAGATCTCAAGATGCCATGGACCCTGAAGAGGTCGCGAATCTGGGATCTGGTTGCTGCATCCTCATTTATCCACTCGGCAATGATGTCCCGTGCTCCAACAATGGCATCGTCTGCCGAGTTAACTCCCTTATCATGGTCAACGAACTTCACGGCCTCTGCAGCCGGGTCCGAGAAGTCCTGGGCATAGATCATTTTTGCCAGAGGCTCCAGACCTCGTTCCTGTGCCACGATGGCTCTGGTTCGGCGCTTTGGCCTGTACGGCAGATAGACGTCCTCCAGAACGGCCATGGTTTCTACTGTCAGTATTTTGCAACGGAGCTCTTCTGTCAGCTTGCCACCCTCGGCCAGGGAATTGAGAATGGATTCGCGCCGTTTGTCCAGCTCTCTAAGCTGGGCCATCCGATCGCGAATGACTGCGATGGCCACCTCGTCCAGGCTTCCGGTGGTCTCCTTTCTGTACCTGGTGATGAAAGGCACCGTTGAGCCCTGGTCCAATAGATCGAAGACTACCTGGACTTGTTTGCCATTAAGCCCAAGCTCACCGGCAACCTTTGTAACGTGGGATTCACTCATGAGCCTCTGGGACAATTGCGAAGTTGGTTCTCGACTCGAACTTACTTGTTAGATAGCTAAAATATCGCGTAAAAATATGGTTATCGTATTATGGACGATAACTACTAAAACGAAAAGCCAAGCGAGAGGCTGGATTCTTCGCCTCGCGCTGTGAAAATCAGTTTATTTATTATGCTGCTGCCTTTTCAACTTTGTCTGCTTTGGGGCCCTTGTCTCCGGCAACTACCTCAAAGCTAACTTTGTCTCCCTCTGCAATGGAAACGCCTGGCTTAAGCCCGGTGGCGTGAACAAAATAGTCTTTTCCGTCGTCTCCAGCTATAAACCCGAAGTGCTTTGTTCTGTTAAAGAACTTTACTGTGCCTGTTACCATTTGTGATTCCTCAATGATTCCAAGGAAGTCAGTCGTGTATTTAAATGTAATGGCGAAATCCTTCACTTTGATTAGGTGCAGTTTCAATAGAATGTCCAAGGCCTATCTTCGTCGACGAGATTTTGTTGCTTGAACAGGAGTTTCTAATAGGCTCTTTAGAATTGCATTACCTTTGATCGCCTCCAAGACATCTTGGATTGAAACAACTGCTTAAGAAAGATTTGGTGCGCTGCATTTAATAGATCTTCTGCGAATTAGGCTACAGGATCACCTTGCCAACAAATGATATCGATTCGAAGGCACTGATAGAGGCCGCTCTCTTTGCCGCTGGCAAAGTTCTGTCCTTGAAAGACCTTTCCAGGTTGTCTGACCTATCAGAGGAAGGAGTACGAGCCCTGGCCGAGGAGCTGGTCAGAGACTACTCGCTGCGTGAATCGGGCATGGAGATCAGAGGCTTCGAGGACCGGTACGTGATGCAGGTTCGGGCCTCCCTGGCCAGAGATGTAATATCCGTCGCCCCCAAGGAGATCGATGCCCCACTCATCAGAACTTTGGCCATCATCGCCTACAAGCAACCTTTGAAGCAGAGCAATCTGGCGGATATCAGGGGCAACAAGAGCTATTCCCACGTTAAAGAGCTGGAGCAGATGGGCCTGATAAGCACTAAAAAAACGGGTCGCACAAAGCTCTTGACCACTACCAAAGGCTTTGCTGAGTACTTCGGCCTGGGTTCAGACACCCCTGAATTCGTCCGGGGCATGGTCCTGAGATCCAGCAAACCATTGGGAGTGACCATGATGTACGAAAGCTTGGCAGTGCGTCTGGGCCTGGACTATGTTTTGGTCAATCCCTACAAGCCCGAGGCCGAGGATATGGAGTTGCTGAAAGATCTTCGGATTCTAGTGGCAGCACCAGGCTATGCGGTTCGTATAAGAGAACACTATTCAGGTGAGATGATCGAAGCAGGTGTACGCACTTTTTCCCAGCTCAAGGAGTCGGCAGAAAAAATTTGTCGGGCTTGCGGCCAGGGAAAGATAGAAGAGTTAGCAGCGGAGATCGATGGGCTTCTTAAGGGGTACAGAGAACGGGCCAACAATGTCAGTGCGGTAAAGCCGTTAACACCGATGATAGAGGACATGGCCAGAGACCTCCGGATTCCTGTGCGGGAAGATGGAGCCACAGCCGCTCCCGATTACGCTAACCTGGAGTCGTCCATTATTGTGCCCACCCATCAGCCGTATGAAATGGACGTGGTGGAAAGAATAAAGCAGCGTTACGAGAGTTTGCTGACAGGTTTAGCTAAAGACCAAATCTAGGGACCTGTCCAACTGCCTAAAACAATCTCTTCTTTGAATCAATTCAAATCGACTTTTCAGAAAGCGATGATCGACCGGGAGACAACAGATAACTGAATCAAAATATTTTTGAAAAAAAGGCCCAAATAGAGCTGCCAGGCCCATTTGCCTACGCCTGGTATTTGAGCTGGGATTCTTTATGTGGGGGGTCTTCAGTTCAATTGGAAATTGACTCGCCCGGATCCTTCGCACGTATCACCCTTCATTATGAATCGTTTCATTCCCTGGTGCAATTGGTGGTTGTTGTGGGCTGGGTTGCGGGTTGGGCGGAGCTACGGGAGGTACTTCCCCTCCCGACGCTGGTCCCCTGTCCTTAATCTCAGTCTCACCCGGAGGCCAATCATGTAGTCTGGTTGTGTCGCCCATGCGCTTGCCATTCCACTGGCCCATCCATGATCCGGACGACCCGAGGCCCCAGTTGCCGCTAAAGGAGTTGCAGTCTCCGGAAAGCGTGAATTCAAAGGCTCCTTTATTTCGCGGCTCGCTGTAATCCGGTGGCTCCGCCCAGGTTCCCTGCAACTTGTTGCCGGAGACCGTTCCTGTAATTCGTCCCTGGTTGGAGTAGCTTCCTGTGACTTTGTCGCCAGATTGCTGAAGGTCCATCTGGATCTTCTGGTTGCTGGGGCTGGAGTCCAGATTCCATCTGCCGGTCCAGTCGCACCCCTGGGACACGACAAAGGAGTACTCCGAGTCTTGCAGCCCTCCTAAGGTGGCGCACTGGATCATGATTCCCCAGTAGGCCAGCCTGGCGGCGTCGGCGCTGAGGGTCACAGGCTGGCCTGTGGGCTGGCTTATCAGCATTCCTTGGCTGTCGAAGATGTTAGGCAAGGAGACAAAAGTGGATTTGTCGTCCATCTCTTGCAGCCAAATCATGATGATGCCGTTGCTCGGGACCTTCATAACCTTTGCAGTGATCGGACCGGTGTTCGGTACGTATAAGCGGCGGTAGATCTGCTTGAACATCTGGCCTCCGGAGAAGGGGCAGAAGTTGCTGGTGTAAACCTCCCCGAGGTTAATATCCGGAGCATCCTGCCATCCGGTATTTCCAACACAGCTATCGAACTGCGATGCGCCGTTTGCAGATGTCTCGGATTTTTCCGAAGGATGGCTCAGAATCTGATCGCCTGAAATCTTTTTGAGGTAGTATCCACTGGATCCATAAAGCTTGATGTATCCGACATCCAGCGCGCCGTACGCTTCTACGCTGTCACCGACGGCGATATTCGGATCAATAGTGCCTTTGGGAATTGCGGGAGAAACGGTTGCCATACCGACCGATACCTTGCTGCCCAATAGTGCCGGTGGCCCGCTGATTACATTATCGATAACGACCATCCAGCCGTTGCCGCCAATTAACCCGTAATCTTGGCTGGCGGTGCCTTCAACCCTTATATCTTCAGCAAACACAATAGATGTAAGTACAAGAGAAACCAAAATTATAATTATAATTCTTTTATACATCACAATGTCACCAAGGGCGACTTTGTACATTCTTATATATGAACATTTTCGCCGCAATAGCATCTCAATTTTGCAAATTTAACCCACTTATTTTCAGCAATCAGCGGTCACCAATAATAGAAACTCAAGTTTGCCGGTGACCATTACTTCATCTGCCATCTTGACAACATAAATAAGTGTGATAAAGCGTCACGATCATCAGATGAAACTGATTAATGGATCCTGGGTGTTCTGGTTAAGTAGAAACTATCCTTCACTTAAACAGGAGGCGTTTCTTCTTTCACCCTCTCCACGACAACAATCTCCAGAAGATCCTCCACGCCATCTATTGATCTTACTTTATCGTTTATAATCTGATTGAGCTCCTCAAGGCTTTTAGACCAGATCTTTATAAAAAGATCGTACTCCCCCAGGACGCTGTAGACCTCTGAAATCTCTGGGATTGTAGCAAGAGCAGCTTTGGCCTCGTCGTGTTTTTCAGTATTCGTCTGTACGAGCATAATGGCTGTCACGACGTATCCTGTTGCGCTCGAGTTGACCATGATGGTGAACTTGTCTATGACCTCATTGATCATCATGCGTTTCAGCCTAAACTGTATGGTTGCATCCGGTATGCCTGTGATTTCAGATATCTCCTGAAGATGTATCCTCGAGTTCTCCCTGAGATTTCTAAGAATGGCCAAATCGACCTCGTCCAAGTCCGGTTTATGAACCATGATTATCTGGTTTTCTCCAACAATATATCCTGATTATTGGTGTTTTACCAAGATACTATATAAAAGTTGCCGAAATGCTAAATGTTTAATAAACCATGAAGGATAGCATTATATAACAGAAGATTACAACCGGGCTTCGAAGAAGTAACTCCAGGGAAGGCGAGTTCCCAATTAACTGATGGAGCAGTGTATGTCGACGTTTAAAGCTCAACCAGCGGACTGTAAGGGCCAAGGTCCTAAGAAATCTCCGGCGCAGATATCCAGATGCCCAATTCGCCATCTAGGCGGCGATAGTAGAGAAGCTCGCCTGTTACAGAAATGCGCGTGGCAGCGAGGCGCTCAAGCTCTATAAAGATCGGCAACTATCTCCAGGAGTTTTGACATATGCAGTTAGGGGCCAATTTTTTCTATAAGTATCGCAGGTTTGTAAAGTGGCTTAGTTTGTACCTGGCTCTTGCCGGACCGGGCATAATCGTGATGGTGGCAGACAACGATGCCGGTGGGATCACCACCTATGCAGCAACAGGAGCTAAATTCGGCTTCAATCTAATCTGGTTTATAATATTGCTTGGCCCCGCAGCCTTCGCAGTTCAAGAGATGTGCGTGAGACTCGGAGCCGTCACCAAGCGAGGACATGCCGAGGCGATATTCGACGCTTTTGGTCCATTCTGGGGCTGGTTCTCGCTGATGGACTTAGGTTTCTTGGATTTCCTGACGTTGATCTCTGAGTTCGTGGGGATGACTGCAGCAATGAGCGTCTTCGGGGTGCCGCCTGTGGTGACGGTGATAGGAGTCTGTATATTAATGATCCTCATCGTCATGCACGGGAGGTACTGGACCTGGGAAAAATTAGTCCTACTCTTCTGCGGGCTGAACCTGATTTACATTCCTGCGACTTTGCTGCTTCATCCCGATTTCGGAGCGATCCAACGATCCTTTGTGCCTAGTTTCCCAAATGGACTAACCCCTGAGATCTTCTTCTTCTTGATGGCCAATATAGGAACGACCATCGCTCCCTGGATGCTATTCTTCCACCAAAGCTCAGTTGTAGACAAGGGATTAACTGAGAAGGACATCCCCTTTGCTAGATGGGACACCCTGATGGGATCCGTCTTTGTCGTTTGCGTAGCAGCATTCGTCATGATACTTACTGGAACACTGTTGTACAAACCACCTAATGGCATCGATATAGGCAACGCCGCCCAGGCGGCCCATGCCATCATCGGCAGTTATCCACTGGTGGGCGCTGCATTAGCCATAGGGCTCTTCGATGCGGGATTGCTGGGGGCCATATGCATATCCCTGGCAAGCTCATGGGCTATGGGCGAGGTGTTTGGATGGGCTCATTCCATCAATAACAAGATATCAGAAGCCCCAATGTTCTATGCGTTCTATATCCTGAGCCTGGTCGTTGCAGGCACAGTTGTACTGATCCCAGGGGCCCCGCTTGTCCTAATAACCCTGTTCGTTCAGGTTATTGCCGTCACTCTCCTTCCTGCGGCTCTGGTGTTCTTGATATTGTTGCTCAACCAAGAAGAGTTAATGGGAAAATATAAGAATACGTTTATTCAGAACGTAATTGGCTTATCCATTGTGACCATGATCGTCGTTCTATCAACTCTATACGCAATAAGCGTCCTCTTCCCGGAGATGTTCCATCAATGAGCGAAGATGAGTACAGTGAGTACAGCGACCTATCAGAAGGGAGCCTGTTGGGCCGTACATTCAAGAGATGGACAGCAAAGATAAGGGAGATCAACAAGAAGTACAGCCAGCCCAGGCTTAAGATGACGCCTCTGGTAAAGGTCTCCCTTTTGGTCCTCAGGCTTTATCTCATAATGTTGGTGATTATATTGGTTTACAAGTTTTACACCGTCGTCAGTTTTAGGTAAATCGGAGGAGGAAGTATGGAAAAAGATGGCGTGCCAAGCTTGCCGGAAAACATCTATTTCTTGAGCGATGTGCTCAACGAAAAAGTTATTCTCAAGGGAAAAAAGGTAGGCAAGATTTCTGATCTGGTTATCCTGGATAAGGATAAGGTGGCTGAGGTCACGCATTTAGTTATCAGCCGTCCTTTCGGCCACCCCTCTCTGATGTTGCCTTGGGAGAAGGTCAGGGCGTTCGACGGAAAGGAGATCGCCATCGATGTCGATGACGTCGAGAAGTTCGCCGTCAAGATTCCCGAAGGAGTGGTGCTTCTGAAGGACTTCATTCTTGACAAGAAGATCCTCGACATGGAAGATTCTGATGTCGAAGTTGTGTACGATATCAAGATGGTGCTGAAGAAGAACAAGCTGTACGTCACAGATGTGGACCCATCGGACTATGCCCGATTTAGAAGGATGGGACTTGACATCTTTGAGAGGAAGACCAGTCCCTTTGCCAATCTGATTAAAAAGGGGCACGAGAAAAGCGAGGATACCCTCATACCCTGGTCCTATGTCCAATCCCTACCCTCCGACATCGACAGTTTCAAAGGAAACGTAAAGCTGAAGATTCTGAAAGATAAGCTGAACGACCTTCCGCCCGTGGATCTAGTCGAGATCCTGGAGGATCTGGACCACGAGCAAAGGGTAATGGTCATCAATCAGCTTGACGCCGACCAGGCCTCGGATGCTCTTGAGGAGATAGGCCCGAACATGCAGAGGGAGATAATCTCCTCCCTGAAGAAGGAGAAGGTTGCAGGGCTGATAGACATGATGACCCCTGGCCAGGCGGCGGACGTTCTTTCTGTACTGACTTTCGAGGATCAGAACGCCATAATGAAGCTGATGGACGATGAAAATATCGATAAGATAAAATCCATCCTTGAGAAGCAGCAGGAAAACATCCAGAACATAATCACCGAGAAATATTTGAGGGTCTCTCCTGAGGGAACGGTCGAGTCGGCTCAGAACGGTTATCCAAAGCTGGCCAAGGACAAAGATGAGATAATGTACTTTTACGTGGTCGATGAGGATGACAGACTACTGGGAGTGATCGATGTCAAGGAGCTGCTCAAGGCCGACGACAAGGCCCTCCTGAAGGACATCATGGTCAAGAACGTAATCTCGCTGAAGAAGGAGAGCACATTGGGCGAGGCTGAGACTATGTTCTCCAGGTACGACTTTCGAGCGCTGCCCGTGACTGACGAAGATGACAAGATGGCAGGAGTGGTCCGGTACCGCGACGTCACGAAGCTGACGCACCATTTCTTGGAATAAGGGATATGTCCGAATATGGAATATAATCAATAAGTTTAGAAGAGAATAAGATGGATTTATGCCAGCGCCGGCATGGCTTCCATCTTTCTTCTGCTCTTCTCCATGGTTCCGTCTAACGCCACTCGAATTTCTTCTTTCTGGGATTCCTCAAAGGAGCCGTTCTCGAGAAGATCCTCCATCATCCCGGTCAAGATGTCGTCCATGACCTCCACCTTGGCGTAGAACCTGGACTTCTGGCCAAGATAGTAGCTTACTTGTGACTGCAAAACGGGATTTAGGTTGACCAGCTCGACGTTATTCATTGTTGTTAGCTCATCGCCGACCCGGTTAGCTCCGTCCTTGATCTTGTTGTAAATGTTAAACCAGGAAAGGATTGCTGAAGTCTCCAGCCTTTGCAGTCTGGGCAACATGCGACCTAACCTTTGAGAGAGCTTGATCAGCTCTTCGTTTGCAGATCTAATGCAGTCCTGAGATCTGGCAATATCTGCTGCGTACTTTGCGAATTCGGGGTTCTTGGACATTCGAATCACCTAACTCTTGAAGCTGATTTTGAATAGAAGAGTAGGTGAATCAAGAGATGATAAGGGAAAGCCACGCGAGCCGAAAGTGATTCATGATTGATATAACGGGTGCATTTTATTATCAGGCAAGTCAAAAGGATGCCAAGGATGAGTAATAACGATGCAGATCAGCTTTCGAGGATTCGCATGCTCTGCCACCAGCTCTGCTCTTCCTCCTGCGTCAATCAGAAGCGTCAGGGACTGCACGTCGAGTTTCTAAAACAGCGTCCGCACTGGTCCGTTCTGAAAAAGAAGGAGCAGTTTGAGAAGATCGATCTAGGAGAAAAGGTTCCCTTCGACGTGGCCCTGCCACTTCCTGCAAGAGATCCGGACAAGCCGAATTCAGAGGAAGGAGTTAAGCTATTCTGGGAAAGGTTCAAATGCGAGCAGTGCGGTCGGTGCTGCTTCACTCCCGGAGCCGGACTCTATCTGGAAAAGGAGGACTTCGATAGGATTGCAGAGCGCCTTGGGTCCAAAAAGAAACTCAGATCTCAATGCCGATATGACAAAGATCTAAAAGCCTGGGTGCTTAGGCAACCTTGCCCCTTCTACGATGCAGAAAATAAGGAGTGCCAGATATACGAAATCCGGCCCCTCACCTGCACCAAATATCCCCTCCACCCGCCTCTCCCGGAGATGCCGTACAACCTGGCCGTGGACGCTTTCTGCCCGGCGGCACGGGATCTGGCCAAGGAGACTCTTGGCTGGTGGATAATCTGCGAGAACAACTGGGCTAAGATACTCTCCAAATTGACCCGCGATTAAAGATCTAAATACCGGGATAAATGGATCGACCTTATCAGCAACATCTAAGTCCGAAAAGGGTTGGTATGGCTAGATTCAACCATTTTTTAGTGATATAACTTTTACTGACACGGCTGAGCTAGAGCTGAAAGATCGTATCCAAAAGAAGGTACACGCCTGAACGTCGATGAGATGCAGGTATCTACCATCCATCCATTCTGCCTGAAAATACTCCATCGATTCAGCATTAGCAAAGATGCCCGCTGACATTAGGATTCTTAATGAAAAGATCAGATCGGATCGATATCCCCTTGGCTCTTCACGATTTCTATTGTGGCTACGGCGTGCTTGAAGACCAGAAGTTCCTCTTTTGCCGCCTGGAGGATTTCCTAAAAAGTGCTCATTTCCCCTGTAGTAATAGTATCTTATAATAGGGGAATTGTTGACATTTTATGGAATTACATTTCATCTAGTTGCCAGGATTTGGTCATAGGAATCCAAGAACTCATTAGTCGTTAATGCATACTCGTCATATTTATCTAATTAAGAAAGATATCTGAGCTGAGACTGGTGTCCACTGTGACTGAGATGACAATAGAATCGGTATTTGGCACAAAAGCTGGAATTGTATGGGAAGCACTCAATAAGAATGGTCCAAGCAACATCGATAATTTAGTGAAAGTAACAGGATTGAGACGCGAATTGGTCTATGGTGCATTGGGCTGGTTGGGTCGAGAGAACAAGGTCACTGTTGAGAGGCGCGGAAGGGCATTGGTCTTCTCATTACGGCAATAGCAAAGATCTCGCGATTATGGGCAGATTATCCTATGAAGAGGAGCGAATCGCCCGCGAAATCGAGAAGCTAAGGTTCGGCAGATAAGTTCGAATTTGAGGAGGGAAGTTCTATTGAGCCGCTGAGGTTTAAAGCCTTGAGGAGACAGGTAATAATCCGGTTCGGATTGGCAGCTCTCGTAATTCCTGTTGTCCTCTTCTCCATGGCAGGGACACTTCATTACTGGCAGGGTTGGCTCTACTGGGCAGTTCTTGTCGTACCAATGCTTGCGGCGATAAGCTATTTTCTGAAAGCAGATCCCGAACTCCTAGAGCGGCGGATGAGGTTTCATGAGAAAGAGGCAGAACAACGGACTATCATCCTTCTAGGAACTGCTGTCTTTGTTGCAGGATTTCTGGGCATCGCTATTGATCTTAGATTGCACGATTTGAATCAAGTCCCGTCCTCTTTAGTACTCGCGGCTGATGCTGGAGTTTTCCTTGGCTACTGTCTTATTCTCTGGGTCTTTAAGGAGAACAGCTACGCTTCTCGCACGATTGAGGTTGTGGAAGGTCAAAAAGTCATAACAACAGGTCCGTATTCCATTATTCGCCACCCTATGTACCTGGGCTTCTTGGTCATGTATCTGCTCACGCCGGTAGCACTTGGATCTTGGTGGACTGTACCTGTCTTCCTCTTGTATATTCCAATCCTGGTATGGCGGATTATCAACGAGGAAAAGGTGCTGCTGAGGGACTTGCCTGGTTACTACGAATACTGTCAAGAAAAGCATTACCGTTTGCTGCCTTTAATCTGGTAAAGTCTTCCCATGTTAAGTTGCGTCGAAGTGCAATATCCGTGAGGCTAACACGACAGAGTTCGTTAATGCGAGTTATTCTGCATGTCGATCTGGATGCAGTCTTTCCTTCAGTAGAGGTTAGAGAGCATCCAGAGTTGAAAGGAAAGCCCGTAGTAGTTGGGGCTGATCATAAAGAAGGCAAAGGTCGAGGCGTTGTTAGCAGTGCCTCCTACGAAGCCAGGAAATTTGGCATCAGATCAACCTCGCCAATATCAAGGGCTTGGAAGCTATGTCCAGACTGGTCTATCTTAGACCACACTTTGACCTCTATATCCCTGCATCCAATAGCGTAATGAAGATCTTAAGAATCGTGCGGATAAATTTGAACAAGGCGGCATGGACGAAGCATATCTCGACATATCAAGCCGAGTGAAGGATTTCGACGAAGCCAGAGAATTTGCAAAACGTTTTATGGAAGAGGTGCTAGAAAAAAATTGACCTTGCCTCGTTATGGGTGAATTTAATACTAGATATTTTTTCAATTTCAAGCTCAAAGTTTGCTGAATATTTTCTAGCAACTAAGCTAT
>JBGQAL010000169.1:0-5592 GCA_041494285.1 Methanotrichaceae archaeon | reverse complement strand
CCAGGCTTGGTACAACCTTGTTAAACCACATCAATCTCTGAGAATAGAGATCAATGAGGGAAGAAAAAGATGGACGCAGCGAACTCCGGCAATGGCTGAAGGTCTAACTGATCACGTATGGAGCCTGAAGGAATTGTTGACTTTCAGAGTGCCAATTCAATAAATGACATACACGACCCTCAATTCAGCTTCGTCCATCGCTTTCCGTTTGGCGTTCATATCACTAAATCTTAAATAGCTATACCTGGCATTATTGATTTAAAGTACTTCGGTCAAAGGGAATATCAGCCATGCGTCCAATCCACAGTCTGAGGGATTTCAAAGAATTGTTGCAGGCAGGATTTGAAAGTAATGAGGAATCCCTCGACGCATTCGGGAAGACTTCCTCAACCCAACTCAAAGCCTATCTTATCGAGAGCAACAGGCCCACTCCGGAAAGTCTCAGAAGTTCTCTCGGCTCCTGGAGTAAGATTGATCCTGCAGGATGGTATTCAAACCAAGATACAGAATCACCCAATACGCTCTTCTTAGATTCCACGAGAGATCGCGTTTGGATTCTCTACAGCCTACTTGATGCTACAGAATCTGATTTCATCGTTGAGAATTGGGTCAAGAACACTAATGGCCTTGACAGTTGCTGGTTGTCCCGAGGACTTCTCCTGCATTGGGAGAAATTGAGTGGATGGAGTCGCAGAGGAATGGGACTCAGATTCTCCGATGGTTTATCTCCCGAAGAAAGCGCTGGAAACTTCAGCTTGAAAGCCTGGCATGGTGCAAATCGTTACGTGGAAGGACTAGATGAGATACTTAGAATGGCGCAGGACAAATTCGCCATCTACAGTGTGAGATTTCAGAAAAGATCGGCAGGATCGATATCCATATCAGCAGAGTGGTATAGTAACGGAAAAGTCACAATAAATCGGGCTGCCGATGTGGATGAGGTGCTAATCTCCATAGCAGAGATGGCAAACCGCTACGCTGATTCTCTGAAAGAAGCAACCAGCCTCCGCGATAAGACATTGGCGGCCTTCGAGATAGATTTCAGTCAGAGCATAGATCTGAATGCCTTTTCCAACACCGTAGCCAAAGGTAAAGGTGATATGAACCTCTGGCTGGTGGAAGTAGAAGCCGAGCCGGACTTCCGGAGATTCAAAGGAATTGATCTTCATACCTGGGACAGGGTTTTGTTGGATGTCGGGCCGGACTTTGTCTATCTCACAATTCCAGGCAAGGGGTGTGTTAATGGCGCTCCGCGGCTGGCAGTAGTTCAAGGCGAAGACAACTCAGGAAGAGCCTCCATCTATCACGATGGTTTGGAGGTATTCGCCTGAATTATGACGATCGAATCACTCTGTGGCGAAACACGATTCAGCTCTTTCATCAGCATAATCGACCCAAGTTTGTTGGTCCTTTCAAGGCGGTGGGTATGGACTATCTGGTCGAAGCCCTATTTTGGACTAAGAAGGCCGAAGATAGAACACCAGATATCGTAGCAAGTGGAGAGTCCGGTTGGCTAGTCGTGGAAATAACTACCCAATCCGGTTCCAAAGAACCCAATCTGCGATCTTATCTGTCAATAGATCCTCGGTATCTAACTCAGCAGGGACTTATCGCTCATGATGCCCAGCCCGATGTTATCAGCAGCAGATTATCCTTCGTGGATGACGGGCCTTACTGCCAGTTGATTGTAAAAGATCATCTTGAGGTAATAAAAGAGGAGCATATCTACAATCAAACGCTAAAGGATGCGCTCATAAATTCGCGTGGAGCGGATCTGAGACGACTTCCAGCTATAGCCATAACTCTGCTTCCGGAGATGAGGCCGCTGGAGATTCGCAGAGGGCTCATTGAGTTAGTCATGCAGCTTTTTGAGCCTGGAAGCAGCGGAAAAAGCCTCGTGCAACTTGTTGATGAAGGCCTGGAGAGACTGTCGGAAACCATAAGCATTCCAGCCAAGTCCAAGCTCAGGGACAGCGTGAAACGTGAAATGGATGGCCTGGCGAAAGGTGCCTTGAATGGATACCTGTTCTTCGACGAAGCCGAAGGAGTTTACAAATCCACGGAGAAGTTCAAGCCTCATCCTAAGACGATGGAACGAATCGCTTTAGCGTTGAAGGATTGGGCTGGCATCGGCCTTCAGAAGACGCTGGATAACTGGACAACCCTTTAGCGCAACTTTCCTTTCACAATCCGTATCTCCTCCTCAGTCAGCCCATAAAGCTTGTAAACAATCTGATCAATCAGCCTATCCGTCGCTTCGATCCGCTCCATCAGCGGCTTAAGCTTATCCACAGATGCAGCAAACTCGGTCCGCAGCCTCTCTTGCGGCTCCCGTCTGGCCGGATCGATGGCAATCTTGCGTTTGTTCTTCTTGAGGATGGCCAGCAGCTCGTCGAACTGCAGCTTGTGGTATTCCTGGATCTTGGTCTTGGGCGTGAGGTCCTCAACCTTCGCTCCAACTTCGCCCTCCTGCCAGCCCAGGAAGCCCTTGATCTCGGCCTGCTTCTGCTTGTTCATCTCCAGCATCTGCTCGGCCAGGAACGCCAGCAGGTCGTGGACAACGTCGGACTTCTCCTGCCCAGAAATGAAGTTGCCTTGGGCGTCTTTGGGCAGGCAGGCTTCAACGCTGCCCAGGATTTCGTCGAACTTACTGGATTGGTAAAGCTGTTTTACATATTGCACCAGACGGGCGCGCTCGGGCTCGGGGGTGGTGAAGGAAATTTTTGGAAATGGTATTGCCAATATCTGATAGGCAGATAGGTTGTTAGTCATACTGACTAATCCGAATCTCCATTCGATAATTGTGCTATTGAATATTGCTAAGAAAGCCAGCATATCATATTTAATATTTACAAAATAACAAATTTTGTGGCCGCAAATATTACCGGCAGGTAGATATGTTGCAATGATTCGGCGCCAATTATCCAAAGCAGCACTCTCTTGATAGACAATCCTTGGGTTCAAATGTGCAAACGCCGAAGATCCAACTTCCGAATCCAGTAACCATTTTTCTTTGTCAATATAGACAGGTGTTCCTTGCTTAGGATCATCTAAAATAAAATAACGCTGTATATGGCCTCCTCTCAGAACTAGAGTCTTTTGGGGATCGTCACTGAGGTACGGGCGATAAGTTTCATTAAAAACAACTTCTCCTGACATTGGAGATGCAACTTCGCTTATGGAGCAAAGCCAGTCACTTGAAGCCAGTTTCTGAAGGAGTGCCCATGCCGGTTCATCAAGCAATGGTATTGTAAAGTTAATGGGATCAAATTTAGCAATTTCTTGAGAACATGTCATATACGATGGCGATGTCTCAAGAATATCTTTGCCCGGATGAGTTCTTACTCGGAACCTCCCGAACGGTTGTTGGTTAGCTAGTATATAAACGCAGGTGGGCAACTTTGCGTCAAAAAAGACCCTTTTATTAGGATCATCTTTCTGAGGAAACGCCTCAATAAATTGAAATTCATAGGCAGTAAGCAGCTTTTGCCTTAGCTCAAATGTAAAGCGATCACCTAGTAGCGATAATGGCACAATAAAACCATGTCGTCCTTTGGTTTTCATCTTGTCAATCGCGCAGGCAATAAAAAGTCTATAGAGATTAATTCTAAACGTTATTGCTTCGTGATATAATCTATTACCCTGAAGGTAATTTTTTTCATCTATTTTGCGATTCAACGCTACTTCAGATAATTCATCATATGGCGGATTTCCAATCACCGCATCCCACCCAGGATTATCTTTGACAGCTCCGCCCTCGAAGAATATCTCCGGAAACTCCAGCTCCCAATGGAAGAACGCTCTCTGATCTGCCATCTCTTGAGCCTGTTTGAACCACTGGCCCCAGGTCTTGCGCCTCCACTCAGCTTCGTCTCCGGCCACGCCCCAGAACATGTCGTGATAAACCATTTCAGCATCTTTGTTTTTCGTTGGCTCGATCTGGTTTCCAAAATAGAGGCTGGTGTGGACATTGGCGATGGCTTTGGCCTTGGTGTATTGAGGCAGCACTTTGAACTCCTCGAAGATCTTCTCCTTTCGTTTGATGTCGGAAAGGGTATCCTCTTCGATCCCTTCCAGCTCTTTGATCTTGCCGATGAGGTTCTTGATGAAAAGAGGCGAGACAAATGAAGGCAACGATGTCTGATTTTCGTCTCTCCTCTTTCCTCCAGGATAGTTCATTAGATCTGAAAGCCTTGCCCCAATCAGGCTGTTGCCTTTCTTCAGACGGTGATCTAGGAAGCTTAGAGGCTTTTCCTTGCTGATAGTTGTGAGCCACAGGGAAACTTTGGCCAGCTCCACTGCCATGTCATTGAGATCAACGCCGTAAACGCAGTGTGAAACAGCCTCTCTCTTTGCCCAATCGTTGGTGAACTGGCCGTCGTCATCGGCTAGTTCGGCTTCGATGTCGCGCTGCGCAGCAGCCATCAGCTTGACTGCCAGAAACTCGACTGCACCTACCAAGAAATGCCCGCTTCCCATTGCCGGATCGAGGACTTTAACCGACAATGTGGCATCTACATTGCTCGATTTATTCTCCTCGGCCAGCTTCCATCTTTCTTCCACTACCGGGCCGATGGTATTCGCCACAATGTAGTTAACAATATAATCTGGCGTGTAATACGATCCGGTGGCCTTACGTTCGCCTTTGTCCGTGGTAAGGTAAAGCTCGCCAATCCTCACTCGGTCGAACTCGTCGAACTCATCGAAAGCCTTTTTCTTGCTCTTTTCTTTGTTGTAATCTTCTAGGGTGATCCAACGGCGCTCTTTTTCGCTACCAATGACGACCAAATCGCTTTCCGCCACCATCAGCTTGTATTCCAAAAGACCCTCGTAGATGCTCCCCAGATGCCTGATCTCTAATGTGGAGTAATCCACAAATCCTATCCCGCCTCGCCAACTCCGCTCCTGGACAAGAGATCAATGGCGTCAGCCAGGAAACTGTCTCCGATGGTCCATTTATCCAGTTGGCGATTCTCCTCCTCAGGCTCAAATAGGCCGCCGTTGTAGGCCGGAATATGGATTATGTGATCGATCTTCAGTTCTTTACTTCCTTTATCGATTAGCCGGAAGAGGTTCCTCAAGCTGTCCCAAAGGGATGTGCTGGTTGGCAGATAATAATGCTCTACAGGACCGTCTTTCTTAACTGCGACCTCTTTCTTGATCTTGTCGAAGCTGTGCATATCTCGATAATTTTCATTTCTCAGATCCAGCAAGCCCTTGCCTTCAGCGTAGAGCAAGAATAGCAGGCGATAGAGTAGGATCATAGTGTTCTTCTGAACTAGCTCGCGAGTCCTTGGATCATTGAAATCCAGTTGATTCTCCGGCCAAGAGAAGAACCCTTCAGCGATCTTTTTCATCGCCCGGTAGACGTTCTCCTTTAAATTGTTACCAACCTCTTTGGCATAGTCCGCCGAGCCCTTCAAGACCTTCTCGACGAAGATCTCGCCTGCTTCGTTGGGCAGGAAAGCCTCGCGCCGGAAGAAATAGTAATAATATTTGTATGTGTTTAGCTCCCTCGTGAATTAATTCAAATTTGCCTAAAACCGTTTTGACCAGAAAAATTAAATAATCTAATGATAATATTCCTCAAAT
>JBGQAL010000244.1:0-2387 GCA_041494285.1 Methanotrichaceae archaeon | reverse complement strand
ATGGTTACTAATTTAGCCGGAGTTTAGGTTCTTCTCCTCCAGCTTCATCCGGATCATCTCCTCAACGTCCGAGGGCGTGATTTGATCATGTCCAAGCCTCCTGGGTGGTCTGGCTCTTCTGCGCTTTTGGATAAGCTTTCGAAATAAGCTTCGTCGTAGCTCTCGGCCCCTCGTCGAAGTAGAATACTCTGTCGGCATTTCTGGTCATATCCTCCAGGAAAGTATCGGTTCCAGGTGAGTAAAGCAGGACAGCGGCCTCTTTGGCAGCATCGGGCAAACCTTGGGAGACGTACTCGACCATCCCTTGGGCATCCTCGTAGAGCAGGGGGTCGTGCTCGATGACGATCAAGGAGTGGCAGGCCTCTTCAAGAATGGCCATGAGCTGAGAGACCGTATGGCCCGGCGGATTTCCAGGTCCTGAAACCTGCGATCAAGCCGGCTCAAAATGGAGGAGTAGTTCCCGCATATATAGAGGACCTTGAACCGCGGCAGATTCAGGTTGCGGTTGAGGGCCTTGGCGAACATCTCATTGGGGGCTACCAGGGCGTTGAAGGACCTGGGGCGCAGAGAGACGGAGGGGAGGAGATCGAAGTCCATACTCTAAGCTGGGACTTGGAGAATTTAAGGGCTAGGCGAACGTTGCAAATCTGTACCACGTCCTTATATTTGCCAAACGTCAAATATTGATTATGAGGTCTACAGAATGCCATATTATCACACGGTCGGGTTGTTCCCTTTCATGGGGATCTTTAAGATTTTCATTTTGTTAGCATTTCTGGTATGGTTAGTATTCCTGATCTTAGCATATTTGGTCTACAAAGATGCAGAGAAAATGGGTCTAAATGGACTTCTCTGGGGACTACCTATCTTGATACCTTGGATAGGCGCAATCTTCCTGATACTGTATCTGATTCTCCGTGACGGAGGGCAACTTGCCGCTAGAAAAACAACAGTGGTAGATATCTTAGATGAAAGATACGCCAAGGGAGAGCTGACCAGAGAGCAGTATCTGCTAATGAAAGATGACGCAAAAATTAAGTAGCAGAATCGGAAAGCAGCTTAGGAGGTTCCTAAATGAAGATTGTACTCATAGTGGTTGCGTTTCTGGCGTTCTGCCTCATAGCCTTTGCCGAGCCAGTTGCAGTAGGCGGTGACTTCGGGAGAATGTGGATTAGCAACTATCTCGCTAAGAATCTCAGTCCTGTATCCCAGGACAATAACAGCAGTTCCGGGAATTGGGGAAATGCGCCTAAAGTTCAAGGGACAGTAGGCAGCAACCTGGTTTCTCAGCAGAATGTGACTAACTCTATCAAACCGAGTACCAACTGGCTAGGGGACACCACAAACTTGGGAAACACATCTCCCCCACATAACTTCACACAAGTGCCATTCTTCATCAGCGAAGATTTGAAACCTATCCATGCAATCGATGCGAGCTGGAATCACACATCACAAATACCACAACCTGATGCCAATGGTCTTATACATGGGTGGGATGCCGAAACGTATGACGCAATTGGGCCAGCACTTGATTATTTCTAAACCCCTCTCCCAATACCGAGTATTCGAATGAAAAAAACCTATTAGCAAGCGTGGGCCATAATAAGACCCGGCTTGCTAGGCGGAATGGCCATGCGATCAGGTGGAAAATGGATATGCGTCTGCTAATATTTGTCTCAATATTTGCGTTTATGGCCTTTGTAATTCCAGCTTCATGCAGCCCTCAAGTCATACCTCTCGGCAGTCATAACATCTCCCTGGATTTCGGAGGGCAAAACATCACCGTTATGCCAATGACGTCAGATAATGAGGATTGTCTGTGAGGATAAAAGGCATATAAATCCAGATTAAGGACTGATCGGCTACCCTGTTTCCATCTTTATGCGGCGGGGCCTCGCATGCCCCGCCAGCTCTGCTACGGGGTGCGCCGCCGCTCGTTTGACTAAGTATAAATAGTTAACCAACACTACACTAGAATTTGGAATCTATCCATGATTAGCAATTTTGGCGAATTATCTTCCCTTTATCAATTCAATAAGACCATAATTATAGTAATGAAATTTGTTACTGGTAGCTCATGATGGCGAAGCGTCTTGTTTTTGGTGACAAACGGGAATTCCCCCTAAATTGACGGTTAGTTAAGTTCGTACTTACTATTAGTAATCATTAATTAAGTATAAATCAACAATATTTAAGAGAGGCATTAGTCATGAAAAGACCAGCATGTATGTTTTTCGAATTGTTGCTTAGTATGTGTTTAGCTGGCTAGCTTTGCCGTTAGCATTTGGAGACAATCCAGTCCTTTCTGTCCCCAGGTTGCCAGCATCGTCATGATTCGCTCATGGATCGAGGTCCCTTTTTCATTGCGCAGCGTGCCCAAGATCTTT
>JBGQAL010000125.1:0-8080 GCA_041494285.1 Methanotrichaceae archaeon | reverse complement strand
TTCGTTATATCCCTTACATAGATGCACATACTCTTTGCCCCTTCAAATCCCTTTATTGAACAAAGAGTATGTTAAATAATATAAAGTTTATTTTCAAGAAAATTTAGGTTGAAAGGGCACTAGTTAGCCTTTGTTCAAGGGAAGATAACTTAAGATCGTAGGAATAAGAGGAACCACCGGGGAAAAATATGAAGGTCATAGCCTTTAATGGGAGCCCTCGAAAGGAGGGAAACACCGCCTTGCTCATCCGCCAAGTCCTGAAAGAGCTGGAGGCAGAGGGCGTACAGACGGAGATAGTACATCTAAAAGGGCCTATCCAGGGTTGCATTGCTTGTTCTAAGTGTTTCGAAAGTAAGGATGGGCGCTGTGCATTGGACAAAGACATAGTAAACGACTGCATAGAGAAGATGGCTAAAGCAGACGGGATCATACTTGGTTCGCCTACTTACTTCGCCGATCTTACTCCGGAGCTTAAAGCCCTCATCGACCGGGCCGGATTTGTAGCCAAAGCGAACAATGATATGTTCAGGCGAAAGGTGGGGGCTGCGGTGGTCGCCGTCCGTCGAGCAGGAGCAGTGCACGTTTTCGATTCCATAAATCATTTCTTTCTCATCGGCCAGATGATTATCCCAGGTTCAAGCTACTGGAACATAGGATTGGGCCTTGCTGAAGGGGATGTGGAAAGAGACCAGGAAGGGATGAGTACAGCGAAGGTCTTGGGCCAGAACATGGCCTGGTTGATGAAGAAAATCAATGGATAATTGGCCAGCCATCTCCAGATGTCATTGCACGCTAGACAGGCTTTCACTTGCGTGAAAATATGGCGACCTGAACAATTGAAATGAAAATTGATTAACATGCCCTTTGACATCAAGACAATCGCAGAAATAAACTTGGGAGTTCAGCTTCTGCTGACACTTACCCTGATCGGCGCTGTGTACCTGGCCAGGAACAAGAAGTTCGGCAGTCACTGCAAGGTCATGAGGATAGCCGTGCCAGTTCAGATCCTGGCCATTCTGGCTATAATGCTGCCATCCATGAACGGTTACCTTGTGCACGGCACCCCAGGTCCTCTCTTCCAGGCTGAAATGCTGGCGCACCATTCTATCGGCCTGGCAATCATAGTCTTGTGGGTTTACATAAACCTGATATTTCTGAAGTACTTGAGGCCCAGGTTCAAGATCAGGACCGCCATGAGGCTGGCTTTGGCCTTATGGGCTTTGTCTCTGGTCATGGGGTTCCACATGTTCGTGTCGATCTATGTCTGATTTACCTATCCCTCTGAGACCTCTGCCTGGCATTTGTCTCGTGACGCCAGGCTCCCAACCGGATTGCTATCCGACTTCCAGGATACAAAAAGGGCTAGCGCTCTTTTGTGAAGGTCAGGACCTTTCAGAAGAAGGAGTCGGGTTCGGAGTGCCGGTGCTTAAGATCAGCCGGGAAGCGGTCTTTCCTGGTTCTAGCGTGTGGAAGACAGAATTAAAAGGTGATGTAGCTACAATTGAGGCTGAATACTTCATGAACCTGATGGGAAGAATGGCCGTCGGAGGCAGGCGCATCGACTGCCGGACTTTCTACAGGGCCAGGGAATGGCTGGCATCTCAATATCGTAGGCATCCAGAGTTAAGGAAAGGGATCTTGTACGGGGCTGAGTTGTCCCGGAGGGTCATGTCCATGAAGGATGCCTTCGTGGAGGTTCCAACGGTCGGATCTGTGAAGACGGTTTACAGCATTATGGACGATAGCGTTCGGGTCAGCCTGGACCTCCAAGGAGTGCCCGAGGGCCATGAGTTGGTGGTAATGAACGAGCAGGGAGCGAATCACTTCGATTCCTACAAGGACTCGGGCGAATTGTTCTTGGAGAAGGATGCCATAGGAAGCTGGGATGAGGTCTTCTCGGACGAGGCATCTTTTATCGACTCTAAGAACGGGCTTTATTTCGCCCTCACCAGAGTCGAAGGCGCTAGAATGATGCGGGGGAGGGAGCTTCTATCTGATCGCCTGGCCTGGGCAGGCCTGGCTTACGCTTTATCTCCAGGGACGAAGCGTTTCTCCTACACCATAAGGTTGGGCAGGACATGACATCCGTGCTTCTGATCTATCCTTTTTTCAAATCCCGGCATGATAAGTCGATCTTTCGCTTCCCGCCTCTGGGCTTGGGCTACCTGGCGTCCAGCGTGAGGAAATGCGGATACGATCCCAAGCTGCTGGACTGTACTTTTCTGGATAAAGACAAAGCCCTGAAGATGGCAACTGAGGCGAAGGCTGACGCAGTGGGAATCTACAGCATGGTGACCATGCGTGAGCAGAGCCTCATGTTTGCGAGAGTCCTGAGAGAAAGCTGTGACCTTATCATCGCTGGAGGGCCTCTGCCTTCTTGCGATCCAGTACCCTTCTTAGGCGACTTCGACGTGGCGGTAGTGGGCGAGGCCGAGAGAACCATCTGCGAGGTCCTCCGTGCCCACGAGGAAGGTTCGGACCTAGGCTCCATAAAGGGCATAGCATACCGCAAGGACGGCCGAAATTGCTTTACTCCAAAACGTGAACTTGAGCCGGACTTAGACCGAATCGCCTTTCCTGCCAGGGACCTGTTTTCAAATCAAGCCTATATAGATCACTGGAAGAAAAGGTTTGGATATGCGATTACCACGGTTATGACCACTAGAGGATGTCCTTTTTGCTGTGAGTTCTGCAGCAACGCCGTGTTCGGCATGTCTTATCGGGAGAGATCACCGGAGAACGTCCTGGACGAGGTCGAAGAGGCTCTCTCCTTTGGGTACAACCGAATCCATTTTGCCGATGACGTCTTCACCCTGAACAGGGAACGAATGTTGCGCCTTTGTGACGAGATCTCATCAAGGAGACTGAACTTCAAGTGGGAGTGTCTTGGACGAGCGGACTCCATCGACCGCGAAACTGCAAAAGCCATGAAGATAGCGGGGTGCGACAGGATTTTCTTCGGCATCGAGTCAGGAAACGACTCAATACTACAGCTGATGAACAAAAAGATCACTGCAAAAAAAGCACGTCTCGCGGTTGAAGCCGCTGGATTTGCAGGGTTAAGGACCGGGGCGTTCTTCATCCTGGGTTATCCTGGCGAGACCGATGATACTTTGTTGGACACCATCAGGTTCGCAACTTCCCTGTCGGTCGATTACCTATCATTCACCATGCCCTATCCATTGCCCGGGACGGCGCTCTCCGAGCGAGTAAAGGGCCAAGTGAAAAGGGAATGGATAGCGAACGAAAGTCTCGGCTCGGACCACTCTCTGACCTTCAAAGGAGATTTCTCGGAGGCAAAGATCAAGTTCGCCATTCTGAAGGGACAGCTTCAGTTCATGATGAGAAGAAGATGGGGAAAGCATTCCGGCATAGTCCTGAAGCCTTTTGAGGATCTGACGGATAGGATCTTCAGGTTGATCAGATAAGCAAGAAATATGAGTCGATGATGCATACATAAAACCAATATTAAGGCTTATTTGGGTATTGATGGCTGCCCTGCTCAGCTGAGATAAAAAAATTATCGGCTCACGAGCAGTTCTGACAGTCATGAAGGCTGATTTTGTGCATCTCGGCAGGAATATGCTGCTGAAATACGGTAAGTAAAATACGGCTGTAAGTGCATACGGTAAAAGTAAAACTGCCCCTTCATCCAAGAAAAAGATAGTCGTGGGGCTCAGTGGAGCCCGCCTTGGACGGAGACCGTCGTTGCTGGAGGCACATTGATGGTTTTTGGGATTCCTCTTTCGAAGAAAATCGGCTTCTCGTATCTATTCGCCCCGTCGAAGACTCCTATTGTGTGCGTCTGCCCGCCGACCACATTGAATCTGAAGATGCCGTCGAGATCGTCTCCACCGGTGCCCTCTTTGCCCAGAAAGGCACCGTCAAGGTAAACGTCGTAGCCCTTCATGCTGGTCTGAATGGTCACCGGAGTATCTCCAGTGCTCTGAGATGGCTCTGGCCCGGGAACCTGAGGGTACGAGGGGTACTGAACAGATCCACTTGACGGCCCATCGGAGCCGTCATGAGGTGAAGTCTGGACGGCCTCCGGCATGGTCTGACCCTGATTTGGTGGAACCTGGGCGAATACATCCACGATGACAGCGTTACTAGGCTGGTTGTTCACTACGAAGAGCAGAATGTGCCTTCCAACCCGATCCGCGAGGAAGTTCATGGTGTTGTAACCGGGGTAGAACTGATATGTCTTGTAGGTCAGTGTCTTGACCTCGTTCTGTACTATCTCGTAGAAGCCGACCGGCCCTCCGTCAGGAGAGTAGGCTACCAGCTGCAGCCAAGCCCCCGAGGGGCACACCACGTACTGAGACCAGTCTATACCTCCAGCAGATGAGCCCTGGATCCACAGCTCGTTATTCCTTGAGGGCAATGTGGAGACGTACCTGGAATACTGCAGTTCATGACCGTTGCCGAAATATATCCTGGCCGGCTCTTTATGAGTAATATCGAATTTTATCGGCGTGATGATGGTCCCGCCCACACCAGCCATCCCTGGATTCGCATAGAATCCTCGGAAGAACGAGAACGCACTGGATAGCTCATGCGAAGCGTTGAACCCGGGGCTGGAGAACGAAATGTCCGAACTGTACCAGGGGAATGAGAAGCCTAAATAGTCTCCGCTCGAAGTATCGTTGTTGATATCGCTGGACAGACCGAAGGAGCGCTGCATCGAATGCCTAACCTGGGTCAAGCCTGAACCGCTGTTGATGTCGTCTGGCAGGCCAATGGAGTTCTGCATTGAGGACCCCATCTGGGCCAAGCCTGTAACGTTATTGATGACGCTCGACAAACCGAGGGAGTTCTGCATTGAGTATCCCATCTGAGCTGAGCCGGTGGCGGCAGCAAGGGACAGGATGACAAGAATGTTGCACAAATCACGTAGTCTCATTATCACACCTCTCTTATCGCTGGTCAAGCAAGCCTTCGTCGTATTTAGATTTGGGTTTCCTGTGAAGCTCAGATGGAGATCACAGGAACCTGAAAAAGGGCTGTAGAGCTCCTACAAGGGGCTCTCGTCTTGTTGATCCTAAATTTGTCGACAAAAAAGACTAGCTGTGCCTTGGACCTTTGATCAGAAAGGGTCCTTCCAGGATCAACTGATGCTCAACAGGGCCGCTGGCCTTGCCAAACATCCAGCGTGACGCGATTGCTCTCCTGCCAGCCGACTCTGTACCACATCTCGTGGGTTCCTATGGAATCTGCGCACAGTGACAGTCTGTATCTGTGGCCTGAGTGGACATATCCCATGTATTCGGTCTGCAGGTCTCCAGAGGGGAGCCTATGAAAGAGCATAGCGTAACCGCTGGTGTCGGGGGCCAGCTCTAGAACGGACCACTGGCCGAAAGGCTGGCTGATGTCGAGACCTCGCTTGAAGCATACGGGATCCAATATCCAGATCTTGTTATTGCCGCATCCTCTGGTGAACAAACTGTCTTCGGATGATGCATATGAGTCTGCGGCATTCGAACCTGTGCTCATGTCAACCAGAGAAGCACCGTTCGTGGAAACGGAGCCGTCCACAGTATTCCTCTCTCCAGCCGGGGATTTTTCGTCCACCTCAGCAGAGGCTAGGATTGACCCTGCCAACAGGAAGACGATCATAAGAGCGATGGCTTTGATGCCCAATTCCTCCTAGGGTTTTCTTTGGTCTTTATGAAATAAATAATTTGGTTTCGTCCTCCGACTTATTTAACCGGTCTACAGGCAAAGAAGATCTCATTCCATGCCTTGTCCAGCAGCCTGCTATAATATCTGGTGTCGAAATCGGAAGCTTTGTCCACCGTATCTACCGTCCAGGTGTTCGCGTCCTTGACCACGTAGCTTATCTCTTCTCCAGGAGGGAATGGATATCTCTATGAAATATATTCAGATGGTCACTTGACCAAAAACTACTACTACTTCTATCCAGGGTACAACCAAATAAACTTCTATGCAGACGCCGTTGGTCAGCATATATTGCTCTTTGCCATTGATTATTCGATAAGCAATGCAGTTGCAATAAATGTGGTATCATACACACCCCCAATCACACCAATATATACTCCAACATACACGCCCCCAAATACACCATCCTACACACCAATATACATGCCACCAAATACTCCACCGTATGCACCATCATATACACCACCATATTCGCATGGGATATGCCTCTCACCTGGATCAAATCCAATTTCGACTACAGGCGATTCTACTGCTACAATAGTATCCCAAGGCATGCGAGGGTATCAGGTATTCCTGGATGGGAATTACATTGGAACTGAGGGAACGGGTGGAGATCCTCTTGACGGAAAGTTCAGCTTTAGTGTAGTTGGTAACCAGAACCATGATGTGAGGGTCACCGATGGTCATTTCAATTACCAGAAGACCATTTTCTTCGACCGAGGTGGAACGAAGATAATCAATGTTGAGCCAGGAACGGCGGTCTATGTCTAGAACTCCTTAATTTTATTTAATTTCCAAGCATTATATCTAATCCTTAAGGTCCAGCTATAAAGTTTAAATAACTCTTGATAACTATTAATAAGTATAGTTCACAACACCCGTTTAGGGCCGGCCATGTTTACCACCAATCCTATACCTGATCAGCCAGAATTGAAGGCAGCCACCTTTGATGTGATCCAGCGAAGAAAGAAGATCATCCTCTTCAAGCTAGGCAAGCTGTGGGTGTTCAAGCACTTTTTTGAGGACAAGGTGACGTTTAAGGCCCTGGCAGAGTTCTATAACGAGGATAAATTTAGATTCGAGTTCAAGACCTTTGGTGAACGTAATAAAGCCCTGAAGACATTAGAGCGAAATGGCTTTGACTATGAGTTAGTAGAGAACCTGAAGCCATTTGTGGTTAAGCTTTCTAGGTACGATAAGTACGCTCCTTTGCTAAAGAACTCTATTGCCTACATGGAAACATCGGATTGGCGTATATTCCTGATGAAGGACCTATCATCAGTAGAGGTGGCTATGAGGATGGGGGCTAAGATGTATCAAGGAGATTATAGTAGCTTAGTGTTCAGATAAAGGAGGTAGTGGACTGCTTACTTCAAAGGTTAAGCGGCTTTGCTCCCAAGAATTCCATAAAAAGTCTACAATTCTCCTATTATAAGATACTATTATTATAGGGGAAATGTGTACTTTTTTAGGAATTCCTCTACAAGGTCGTTCAATTATCCAAAGAAAATGCTCTTCTAAAAGTGCGTCAAGGATAATTTATCTGAAATCAGGAGATGCTCTATTATACGATCAGACTTCAAGCTCTGGAGAGCTCTAAGAAAGCAAGTTTGATGAGCGCTATAGGAAAATGATAATAGAAAGCTTCGCACGCAAAGTAAGCAAAATTATAAGGGATGGCCGGGGTCAGTCATGAAGGGAGTATGGGGGGTAAGACTGTCTCCCAGCCCAATCTACTACATAGTAGTAGTTAGTTTAAAAGAATCATCTGTGCGTTGCGAAAGTGATTTCAGGCCCCTCTGGAAATTGAGGGAGACGGTCAGGAGAGGATGTGACTTATAGGTATGATATCCCAGCACTCTATCCTCTGACAGAAGGAGATCGCATCTTATGCTAATGGGCACCTAGGCTAATCGCCTTTGACTGCAAACAAGTCTTTTCGGAGCCTGCTCTGAATCTACTTATCGAATACCATCTTCACCAAAGCGTTCAAGATTGGACCAGCCAGGTCAATCATTTCAGTTGAATAAATCCAGCCCCAGCATAACGACCCTTCACAATGATCGCTTTGCCTTCCTGTTTTTTGACAGAAATCTCCTGGACCTCAGAGGGTATCGATGCTTGCATAGGCATTTCTGTTAACCTCACAACATAACATTTCCTGCTTCTGAATCGGGAAGTTGAATCTAAGCTTCCGTCCTTCACCATGCCCAAAAACTGCTCGTTGCTATTCATAGAAACGCCTCTATTAGCTAAAGGTCCTAGACTAATTAAGACTTTAGACCTAGTGCTCTATAACACAAGTTTTAAATCTCATAATATGTTATAAAATAAAATTGTGTCACGAAAAACAATATTCTGTGTGAAATTGAAAGAGGAAGACCGAGACGAGCTGAACCGG
>JBGQAL010000195.1:0-4174 GCA_041494285.1 Methanotrichaceae archaeon | reverse complement strand
GAACGGATTTTTCTTCTTTCTTGATCTTTTTATTTAAGTCATCCAGAGTTATATGTCTTATAATCCCCTTTTCTTGCTTTCTTCCCATGACTCCTGATATATCCATATTAGATTAAATAAGTTGCGTTAAAGACTATAAATGATGATTAACTGAAAGCAGTATAATCGTTCAACGCGATCCACCCAAACCACTAGCGTATCAAAAAGAGTTATCTTCCGAAGCGACGTTCCCTGCGCTGATAGTCCCTAATGGCTCGCAAAAAATCGGTCTTTCTCAAGGAGTTCCAGTTAACTTCAGTGAAATAGAGCTCTGAGTAGGCTGCTTGCCAGATCATGAAGTCGCTGAGCTGTTTGCCTCCAGCCCTTATAACAAGGTCTGGCTTCTGGCTGAACCTCAGTTTTGCTTCTATAGTCTTCTCGTCGATATCGTCAGCGCTTATTCTGCCAATCTCAACATCTCTGAGCAATTTTCTGATGGCTTCGGACACCTCTTGTTTGCCCCCGTACCCAAGCGAGATCAGCAACTTGGTTTTTCCGCCGGAACCAAGGGGTTCAACGCCGTCTTTGGTGTGCAGACTTATCTCTGCCCGTGCGTTATACAGTTCGGTGACTATCCTTTGGTAAGTCTGTGGAGCATCTTCTCCGGAATAAAGGGCGATGCTTCTAATGCCTAACGTCTCGCTCCAGACGATAAGTCTTCTAACCATCTCTAATCCTCGATCATCAAGATCGCCAGGGTTCAGTATAACGGCCACGCATTTGGGGACACCGGCATGGGAGATTTTGGTCTCCAGAAGCTGCTCATAGAGGTAGCGAAGCATCGATCTCCAGGATAACTTCCGAGGCAAAGTATTTTTGCGATGGCGAATTGTTCTAACTCCATGCGTCAGGAGGATGTGGCCAGGCTGGCCATAGGTCTAATGGTCTTGCTGCTTCCCTACGCAGGAGCCTTCACAGTAATTCCCCTGGCGGCCATCTTCTTCTGGGATCGCGAATCCAGGTTGCTCTCTGCCTCTCTAGGCATGCTTCTGCTCCTCAGACCAGCACTTAGCGTGACCCATCTGGAACTTCCTGTTTACATAGTAGCCATTTCTTTTGTGGCCTCTACATTCTCTCCTTTCGCCTCCAAGAGGTTCGATACCCTCACGGGTAGCATAATCTATCTGATGACTACGGTGGCCCTAGGATATCCTCTGGCCACCATGGCCTCCTGGGGAAGCCTGGCTGAGGCGAAGGTGCTCTTCCTTGCCATTCTTGGAGGACTTAGCGGGGCCTTTTTGAATCACGTCTCCAACGAACGAGATTTCACAGTGCCTTTTGGGTCTTGCATGGTGATGTGGCTCTTCAGCTTCGACTATCCTCTCCCTGAGTCAGGACGCATTCTGATGATCAGTCTCTTCGCTCTGGTCCTCGGAGTGGGAGCCTACTATGCAAAGGCCGCTGACTCTGATGCCGTGCTGTCTGAGACGTTCATCTGTCTGCTCGTCATACTCTTCAGCGGTCCCGGTTGGTTCGCGTTGCTGCTTGCCTTTTACTTCTTAGGCGGAGGCTTCACTAGATATGGGTATGCTTACAAGCGCAAGCTAGGCATAGCCCAGTCTAAAGGCGGGGTTCGCGGCTATAAGAATGTCTTTTCCAACAGCCTGGTGCCCCTGGCTATGGCCGTCTGTTACGGAATTTATGGGAGCGACCTCTTCGTGCTGGCCTTCATCGGCGCTGTGGCCACAGCTAACGGAGATACCCTAGCAAGCGAAATAGGACAGACCAGCAGGACTAAGCCGAGGATGATCACCACAATGGAGGTCACGGATGCCGGGGTAGACGGCGGCGTGACGCCCTTGGGCGAGGTTGCGGCCTTGGCAGGATCGATCATTATCGGGCTCTTGGCAGCGGCGGCAGGGATGGCTGGCGGCTACGGCCTATTAGCTGGAACCGTTGCCGGATTCCTTGGTACCAACTTTGATAGCCTCCTCGGCGCGACGCTCCAGAGGAAGGGCCACCTTACCAACAACGGCGTCAATCTCTTAGCCACCCTATTCGGGGCAGTTGTCGGCGGATTCTTTTGGGGTATCCTGAAGATTATTTAATAGAGAAGGTCAACTCCCTGTCATGAAGATTTTCGGCATCTTCGGAGATCCTATCGGGCACAGTCTATCGCCGGCCATGCAGAATGCGGCCTTCAGGGCCTTGGGTCTTGATGCTTGTTATCTACCGTTTCGGATAACAAAAGATCGTCTCGGAGATGCAATCCTGGGTGCATCGGCCATGGGGTTTGGGGGCCTGAACCTGACAATCCCTCTGAAGGAAAAGGCGCTGGAGATCGTTTTACCTGATGATCTGGCGGCGGCCATCGGTGCAGTCAATACAGTCTCTTTTGGCGAAGAGATCGTGGGGCACAACACCGATGGATTGGGCGCTATGATGGCTCTGGAGGAAGCTGGGATCAAGATAAAAGGGGGCAGGATTCTATTAATCGGAGCAGGAGGTGCTGCCAGGGCCATAGTCTACACCCTGGCAAAAGAAGGCGCCGAGATCTCCATAGCGAACAGGAGCCCTGGAAAGGCATTGGAGCTGGCTCGGTCCATCCAGGCCGAGGGATACGGTCTGGAGGATCTGGAAAGATTGGCTCCCCAGGCGGATGTGATCATCAACGCTTCCTCGGTTGGCATGAAGGAGGACGATCCCAGGCTTTTTGACGGCAACCTCTTGCACATAGGCCAGGTGGTATTTGATATCGTTTATAACCGGGAGACGGAGATGCTCAAAGATGCAGCAAAAGTCGGTGCTGTGGCCATCGATGGAGTTATGATGCTGGTCTATCAGGGAGCCAAGGCCCTGGAGATCTGGACGGGGCTGAAACCACCAATAGATGTCATGGAGAAGGCGGTCAGAGAGGGGCTGAAGGCGAGGGAAAGGTGACGAAGGTATGGGTATGGCGGCGAAAGGGATGATGACACGTTTGCTTATTCTAGGAGGCACAGGTGAGACTGGTTCCTGGTTTGCCCGGTACTTCAGGGACAAGGGCTTCGATGTGGCGGTGTGGGGACCCAGCGGTAAAACCGGTGTTGCCGCCAGCCTTGGAGTTCGCTACGCTACAGACATGATTAAGGAAGCTGAGCAGAGCGACATCGTCCTCCTGAGTGTTCCCATTGAGAAGACCGTGGATGTCATTTGCCAGGTGGCTCCTCGCATGCGGCCAGGAAGCTTGCTCATGGACGTCACCTCCCTTAAGTCAGAGCCCATGAAGGCCATGATCAAGCACGCGCCTGGTGGAGTGGAGGTCATCGGTACTCATCCCATGTTCGGCCCGACAATGCCGACGCTGAAGGGCCAGACCATCATCCTGACGCCAGCCGCTGGCCGCAGCGAGAGCTGGCTTCCAAGGATAAGATCTCTTTTCGAGTCCGACGGGGCCAGGATAGAGGTGCTGGACCCCGAAGAGCACGACGAGATCATGGCTGTGGTCCAGGCGCTAACGCACTTTGCCTACATCGGCATCGGCGCTACGCTGCAGGCCCTGGACTTCGACGTTGAGAAGTCCAGGAAGTTCATGTCGCCAGTTTATGAGATCATGATCGACTTCGTGGGCAGGATTCTGGACCAGAACCCGGAGCTGTACGCATCTATCCAGAAGAACCCCAAGGCTATGAAAGTGAGGCAGACCTTCATAGGCGAGTGTATGCGGCTTTCGGAGAAGGCGGATTCGGGGGATCTGGAGGGCTTCAAGAAGATCATGCGAGAGGCAGCGGAGCACTTCGGGCAGACGCATGAGGCGCTGGAGCGGTCAGATAGGATGATCAATGGTAGGGTAGAAGAACGTGAAAGAGAGTAAACATTTCTTTAAGCTTTCTTGAGTTAAGTTATTTAATAAGAACAATAAGCAGAATCTGTGTCAAAGAGGCGAGGCAGTAAAGGTAGTATAAAAAAGGTCGGTTCCGATTTTGGATTGGCAAACCGTTTTATTGCAGCTGCAAGAGAGCAATCTGTTGATTTGGATGTATATAAGAAATCGAAAGAATATAAGGAATATTTGAAACAAAAAGAACTATGGCCTAACCTCCCGGATCAAGTAGGAGCATTATCCGGTCAATCTCAATTTTAAGGTCCTTATTTTGAAAAACAACCCCGATCAGCCTTGTTGGCCGAAAGATTTTTATACTTTATGCGCCTACTT
>JBGQAL010000213.1:0-3525 GCA_041494285.1 Methanotrichaceae archaeon | reverse complement strand
CGCAAGAAGGCTGAGGAAGCCATACAACGACAGGCAGAGTTGATCGATCTGAGTCCGGATGGCATAATGATCCTCAAACTAGACGGGACGATAACATTCTGGAGTCACGGCGCCGAATTGCTGTATGGCTGGTCTAAGCAGGAGGCAGCTGGACAACAAGCGCACACATTGCTTAGAACCCAGTTCCCCCAGGCGATGGAGCTGATCGTCGAGCAAATCCGGCAAACTGGTCGCTGGTCAGGAGAGATCATCCACAATGCAAAGGATGGCAGGCAAGTCATTGTGCGGAGCATGTGGCTGGCTAAGTTTGATGATCAGGGTAATGTAAGCGAAATCTTGGAGTCAAGTGTGGACATCACCGAGCACAAGCATACTGAGAAAACATTGAGGGAGACAACGGATTATTTGGAGAACCTGATCATTACGCCAAAACTCCTATTATTGTCTGGGATTCATACGTCATGATTTCAAGATTCAACTACGCCTTCGAAAGATTGACCGGACTCAAGGCATCTGAAGCTCTCAACAAACCTCTGGACATCCTCTTCCCAGAAAGCGGCAAAGATAAGTCCTTAGCATACATAAGACGCACTCTATCCGGAGAACGCTGGGAAGATGTTGAGATACCCATCCTGAGGACTGACGGGTCTGTTCGCACAGTCCTGTGGAACTCAGCAAACATATACGATAAAGACGGTACTGCTCTCGTCGCCACCATAGCCCAAGGCCAGGATATAACTGAGCGAAAGCTTGCCGAGGAGGAGCTGAGGAAGGCGCGGGACGATCTGGAGCTTAGGGTCCAGGAAAGGACTGCCGAACTCCAGAATGCCTTGGAGGCAGCAGAAGAGTCAGCCAGGGCCAAAGCAGCGTTCCTGGCCAACATGAGCCATGAGCTTCGCACGCCTATGAACGCAGTAATCGGCTTCTCAAGCCTCCTCCTGGACGAATCCTTGACTCCAGAGCAGAAAGAGTACATAGAGGGCATCAGGAAGGGAGGCGAAGCCCTCCTGGACATAATCAACGATATCCTGGACTTCTCCAGGGCTGAGAAGGAGAAGGTGGAACTGGAGCACCAGCCGTTCAGCCTCAAGCACTGCATCGATGAGTCCATGGATATGGTGGCGGTTCAAGCTGAAAAGAAGGGCTTGAACCTCTCCTGCACTATAAACTACGGCACACCGGATACGATCATCGGGGATCACGGCAGGCTCAGACAGATCCTGGTCAACCTGCTCACAAATGCGGTCAAGTTCACCGATATGGGGGTTATTTCTGTCTCTATCTCATCCAAAGCCGTGGAAAGTTATACACGCCAGTTCCTCTTCGAGGTCAAGGACACCGGCATTGGCATACCCCAGGACAAGATGAACGAAATCTTTGAGCCATTTGTCCAGGTTGAACGCACCATAAGCCGCAAACGTGATGGTGTTGGCCTAGGCCTCGCTATAACTAAGAAACTCGTGGAACTGATGGGAGGAAAGATTTGGGCGGAGAGCGTACAGGGCCAGGGTACGACCTTCCGCTTCACGATCCAGGCCGAGACCATCCCTGGCAAGCAGTTGGATTCAGGAAAAATGGATAGAGGAGTCGCTTCCGAAAGCTTCCCAAAGCTGAAGCCTCTGCGCATACTCGTGGCTGAAGATAACCCTTCGAACCAGAGGGTGCTCGTCGAGATGCTGAAAAGATTGGGCTACAGGCCTGATGCCGTATCAGATGGCCTGGTGGTCATCCAGGCTCTCGAACGCCAGGACTACGATCTGGTGCTAATGGATATCAGGATGCCGGAGATGGATGGGATCACAGCAACTCGGGTGATAGGTAAGCTTCGCCCCGAGAACGGGCCAAAGATCGTTGCCATCACAGCATATGCTCCGGAGGGCGACCGTGAGAAGTGTCTTGAAGCCGGAATGGATGACTACATCAGCAAGCCGGTTCAGGTGAAGGAGCTGATGGCTGTTCTGAAGAAATATTCAGTGCCTTCGGAGGAGCCTGCCTAAGGCGGTGCTATTCATAGTTGAAATAGAGTTTCAATCATCAAACCGAATTATTTGATTCATCAAGAACTTATTAAGGTAATTTTAATTGTTGAAAAGATATAAATAGCATCAGATACTATAATCTATTTGTCAGGTTGTGCCTGACATTTCTAAAGAAAGTGACAAGATATGATGCGAGGAAAGGAAATGGAAGGATCTGAAATGGAAGGCATGAAGGGTTTTGGGAGCATCTCAGTGAGGATAAGAAGAAGGCGTTCATAAAGGCCAAATTGGATTGGAAGATAAAGAAGGTGCAGGCCAAGCTGGATTTCTTGAAAGAATTACAGAAAATTTTCGGATAAGGCTATTTGATCTTGAAGCTTCGAACTAAGAGAAGCTTCTAAGCCTTAGCACATCTACAGCGCTCAGAAAGGATACCGTGAACCTCTAAGCAGTCCTGGCAGTTACTAGGTGCGGATCTTCCTTATTAGTTCAGTTAGCCCTTGCAGTCAATATTCCATCTAAAGGGCCTTTCGAAAAAGGTGTAAGAGTAAAGATTGAGTGATTATGTAGCTTAGAGTTGTTAGAATAGTTAGCACTAGATACATATAAGGGGGTGACAAAATGAAAATTGGCGAGAAAATGACAAAAAATGTCGTTACTGTTGGCATCACAGCAACTGCTGCAGAGGCCGCCAAAAAGATGCAGTCAGAAAATGTGGGGACTGTTCTCGTTTTAGATAGTAGTTTACTTAAAGGACTAGTTACTGATAGACAGATAGCAACGAAAGTCGTAGCTGCTGGGAAAGATCCAACAAGGGTTAATGTAAGCGAATTTATGACAAAGAATCCTGTCTCAATAAATCCAGAAATGGAGATACATGAGGCAGGAAAGATCATTGGGGAGTAGGGATTCAGAAGAGTTCCCGTCGTCGAAAATGGAAAGCCAGTGGGAATAATATCGGTTGCGGATATCGCCGAACATGCATTGACATGCAACTTATGTATGCAGAACATTTTCAAAGAGCTCAAAAAAGCAGAGAGATAACTTTTGTCTCCCAAGCACAAATTGCGAAAAGAGGATGCGACCTATGTTGGACAAAATCATATCTGAGCGTCTTTCTAATAAGGTAATTGAGGTATACTTCGGAACTGGAAAAGCTGACAGGCTCAAAGGCAGGGTCGTGGAAAGTGCCGATGGGGTTTTGGTTCTCGAGAACAATGGCAGAAAGGACTACGTAAATATAGATAATGTATTGGCTGCCTGGGAGGCATAATGCAACAGGGACCGTGCAAACCAAGTTGGGCTAACTAAGATGGTAGCGTGCGGGGGTCTTATCCCCCGCATGTGAACGTAGTCTCAAGATCGCTAAGCTTTGACAGCGAAAGGTGGCTCACTTGATTTTTACTAGTAATACCGGCATCGGCATCGAAATCTTTTTTGCTTAAGCAATTCGTATGTGTTTAGCTCCCTCGTGAATTAATTCAAATTTGCCTAAAACCGTTTTGACCAGAAAAATTAAATAATCTAATGATAATATTCCTCAAAT
>JBGQAL010000053.1:0-16026 GCA_041494285.1 Methanotrichaceae archaeon | reverse complement strand
GACGACTACTAGGGGTTTAGCATTACTCGAAAATTACAAACAGATCCAAGATGGGTTGTCTCTAGGTACATGAAAAGTATGCAAATAGGTTTCAAAAAAAAGCTTGCACCCTTAATCTTTGGAGTCATCGTTCGTGTCGATTATGCGGGAATAACAACTGTATACAAACTAGCTGTAAAATATGTTTCTCTTAAATCAGCAGGAGATAATCTCTTTCATGCTATCCCGCTAGCTTTATCTTACCAGCTCTTCTATCCTCATTTAGATCATCTACTCAGATCCGATGGCCTGGCGCGGAAGCTCTCCTAGGGGATCACCTTAGCGGTCTGCAGCTCCATGAGCTTTGGGTTAACTATCATCCTGGATCAAGTGGTCTGGCCTCACACTTCCACTGCAATTAAATCACGTCCAAGCTCCAGGGTGGTCTGGCTCATCTGCGCTCTGGATAAGCCTTCGAATAAGTTTTGTCGTAGCCTTTGGCCCTTCATCGAAGTAGAATACACGATCGGATTCCGGTCAGATCCTACAGAAATAAGGTTGTACCCGGACGAGACGAGCAAGCACTGCGGCCTCTTGGCAGCTCCCATATGGTCTGGGAAACAGACTATTTGATGTACCAATGAACCTTTAGAATATATCTTAATAAACATATTATATGAAATGACAAGAAAGATATAAAGCCTCGGGCGGGATTCGAACCCGCGGCCTCGTCCTTACCAAGGACGCGCTATGCCGAGCTTAGCTATCGAGGCGCAATGCCTGTTGTGCTCTCCATTCTTGTAGTTTTCGGTGGTCGCTTCTGGGGATCGTCATCAAAATCCATTAGTCCTTGAACACCGATTCATATCGTTTGACCATATGAGCGACGGCAGAATCGTACCCACATACCAGTTTTCAGCTCTTTAATCCAGGGGGAAGTTCCCTCGGGTTCTCTCATGCCACGACCATCGTGAAGCTTGATTTAACTTAGAATCTTGTTGTAAACCTCTTCTGTCCGTTTGGCTATCCTGTCCCAACTGAACTCAGCCTCGATCCTGCTGTGTCCCGCTCTGCCCAGCTTCTTCATCTCTTCGGGGTTCTGGAGGAGACGGTTGATGCACCATGCTATGGACTCTGGCTGGATGTACGCAATTAGCCCGTCCTCGAAGTTCTTTATTATGCTGACAGCTTCGGTGGCAACTACGGGTTTGCAGGCGTCCCAGGCTTCCAGCACGACTACTCCGAAGGGCTCGTTCCGGCTTGGAGTGCATATGAGGTCACAGGCGTTCATCAGCTCTTCTTTTGTGGAGGGTGAGGTATAACCCAGGAACCTGCACGCATCTCCTACATTCAGCTCTCTGGCACGACGCTCACACGCTGACCTCATATCCCCTTCGCCCATGAAAATGAACTTCATATCCGGCCGATTCTTCAGGACCATAGGGATGGCCTCGACCAGAAGATCGGGCCCTTTCTGGACGCTCATTCTTCCGCAGAAGAGCGCCACCGGAGACAGGGGAGGGATGCCGTACTTTTCCTTCACCCTCCCGGCATCCAGGCTTTTTCTCATCTTACCCGCTATTATACCGTTTGGAATTATTGTGATCTTGCTGGCAGGTATGGAGTACAGCCACATTATCTCGTCCATCATCCGCCTTGTCGTGACGATTATCTGCGACGACTCGTACTCTCCCAGCCACTCCCTATGAGATATCTCCTTGGACACGCCATTTCCGAAGTGGTTCCCGTTCCTGCCCCACTCGGTGCTGTGCATTGTCAGGACATTCAGGACATCGCAATCTTTCTTAATTCGACTCAGAGCTGGAACCGGATGCCAATCATGCCCATGGACGATATCAAAACGACCAAAGATCTTCTGAACCGCTAGAAAGCGATCGTACATAACGCTGCTCATTTTATCCATCTGGTCGACTATGCCTCCAGATCCATCATAGTCAACCCTCTGGTAATGAACACCGTTGATTTTGTCGTATGAATCAAACTCGCCACGACGGGTAATTACGTGCACTTCGTGGCCTCTTCTGGCCAGAGCCTCTGATAGCTCGGAGACGTGGGGCGCAATCCCACCAACCTTAACTGAGTATAAGCTCTCCCAGGAGAACATACCAATTCGCATCTTTTTCACCGTTTCAAATTCTCAAATGTACTCACATCGACTTGGTCTGCTCAAAATTGAGCATTTGGTTAATCTGCTGTTGTATTGGATGTATCTAGAACCACGTCAGAGGATAAGCATTTTGCAAATACTCTATGCCTTGATAATTCATTAACCTTTCGGCTTTCTTTATGCCATTCTGAGCTCTGACGCTGCCTGCTCTGGAGGTACCGGATTGATGTAGACCCCGGTAGATTTCTCGAATCCCGCTATCTTGGTTAAAGCGGGCTGGATCCTTATGTTCAGGTGATAACCGGTAGGAAGCTGGAAGATCATGTAATTGAAGGGCGGGTCGTCCAGAAGGGATTTCAGTCGCCTTAATGCGTCGCCCAGGATCTGGCCCAGATCTATCTGCTGATGCTCATCCATAGCCTTCAGGTCGCTTATGTGCCCTTTTGGAAGAATCCATGTTTCGTAGGGTGCAATAGAATAGAAGGGGGCTATCAGGACCCAGCTATCGTTGCTGGCAATGAGCCGGCTCGATGAAGCCTCGCGTTCTGCTATGTTGCAGTAAATGCAGAAGGATGCTGATGACAGCGCCGTAGTCTCCCTTTTGATAAGAGGAGGCATTATTGGAATGGTTATTATCTGAGAGTGGCTATGGCTCATTGACGCGCCAGCCGCATCCCCCCAGTTTTTGAAAATCGAGATGTAGCTGACGCCCTGCAAATGTCGGTAATGGGAATAACGGTCTCTATAGACCTCAAGGATCAGCTCCAACTGATCTCTGCTGAAGTCCGCCGGACCGATCCCGTGATCGGGAGAGTCCACTATCACCTCGTGAAATCCATGCCCAGGCAGTGCAATCCACTCTGCTGTGGGCGGGGTAGGCTTTGGCACCATTGCAGCGAAAAGGTTGGGGAAGACCCGAGCCCTCCAGTTTCGCACTCTTTCCGAACCGTCGGCTAGAATGCCCTGATCGATGTAAACTGCGTCCGCTGGAGGAGTCATCTCCTCGTTGCCAGGACAGAAAGGGCATGTCTTGGAGTCGACTAATCCAGGTTTTGCCACCTTAAAGTCAGAAGGCCTTTTCTTTCGCTCGGCAGCGATGATGCAGTACTCGTCCAGAAAGTAGTGCCTTCTTATCTCCGGGATGCTGCCACCTCCCTGTAGATGTTCAGGGTGATCTCCGCAGCATGTCTCCAGGTGAAGTTCTTTTGCACCCTTTCTCTGGCGTTTTTCCCCCATGCTTTCAACCTGTCTGGATCCTCAAGAGCCAGATTGATCCCCCAGGCGATATCTTCAGGGTCACTGGGATTAATGTGCACGCCAGTGGGCTTCTTTGTTCCAGGATGTTCCACTATCTCCCTCAAGCCCGAAACGCCGCTCGCGCCAACGACCGCGGCCTTGCCCATGGCCGCAGCTTCCAGGGCAACGATTCCAAATGGCTCGTAGAGGCTCGGAAAGACGCACAAGTCGGCAAGTGCGTAGTGGTAAGCTTTGGCCTCTGGGTCGATGAAATCTGTCACCAGGGTCAGAAAACCCGTCTTTTCAGCCTCAGACCTGACAAAGTCCTCCAAGCTTCCTTTGCCAACCATCAGCAGCTTGACTCGATGATGCTTTTCCAGAACCTTTGGAATAGCCTGGAGAAACTGGATCACTCCTTTGACCGGCTCCAGTCTCCCGATGAACAGGATCACAATGTCATCGACGTCCAAGCCGTACTGTTCTCTAAGCTTTTCCAGCTTGGCCGGATCTATCCTCGAAGGATCAAAGAACTCGGAGTCCACACCGTGATAGCAAACCCGGATCTTTTCAGCCGGAACCCCTAGATCGACAAGCTCCTGCAACATAGCCTCCGAGACTGTTATTACCAAGTCGGCCGCCTTTGCTCCTTTTTTTTCCAGGGAAACGAGCTGAGGATTAGGGTGATCCGACCTTCCCACCTCCAATCCATGGACGTGGTAGATCATAGGCGTGTCCTTTTGCTTAACAGCCAGGGCTCCGGGAAGGCCCAGCCAATCGTGAGCCACGCATAAGTCGAAGGGACCTTCCTGTAGAAGCCTTGAAGCTGCAAGCTGGTTGTAGCTCAGAAGGTCCAGCAGGAGATCAAGGCCGGCCCCCCAGGCGAGAGTCTGCTCAGAAAAGAAAGGCACTAGACCGTCCCTCATGGGAACAGGCGTTTCTCTGAAGACTTCAACACCTCCGGCCATCTCGTGGCTCGAGAGGTTTGCATCTCCAGGAACAAAGACTGACACGCTCTGTTCCAGGGCTACAAGCTCCCTCGATATGCAGTCCACGTAGACTCCCAGGCCACCGTAAATCCTGGGAGGAAATTCGGTAGTGAGATAAGCTACCCTCATTTTTTAACACCACTGTTTAAAACCATATGTCTGAACTGGGCAGATCACACAACCAGGTTCCTGTAGTACTCCATCACCGGATCTGCCCAGGCAAACTGTTTAGCAAGGGAGAAGGACTCTTCACATAGTAGCCTGTACTTGACCTCGTCCTCCAGGTACGTCCAGGTGAAGTAGTCCATCGCCAGGGCGTAATCAAGGACAGTCTCCTCCTGGAGCGCCTCGATGTTGTCCACTATTATTACCCCCCCAAGGCCGGGAACACGGTGCTTGATCTTCTTCAGGGCATCGCTGTACCCTGCGGCACGGCTGACTATGCTGGGAGTTCCCTCTCTTCCAGCCTCCAAGGCGGTGAGCAGGAAGGGCTCGTACTGAGAGGGGAAGATACCGGCAATACAGCCTGCCATGATCTCATCCGCAGTCATGGCTAGGCCGCCGTCCTCAGGTCCTACCCACTGGGGATAGAGGAGAGCCGCCACTTTCCTCTTCCCTGATATCAGCTCATTCTCGTCCAGACCTCTCTCCTTGATCATGTTCTCAATTCTGATCTCGTCTCCTACCAGAACCTCGGGAGGCAGGTTGATGGGAAAACCCTCGGGCAGCTTCTCTTTGGCCTTGGGACCATGAGCGGCTATCAAAAAGCAGATCACGCGAGTGTCCTCAGCATGGCGCTGTCCAACAATTCTGTGCTTCAGAAGATGGTCCTGGAGAACCAGGGCATCGAGGAGCTGGGGGTAGCCTTTGTTCTCGATCTCAATCCTGGAGATTGTGAAAAGAGGTATTAAGTTCGCCGGGTCCACGCACTGACCGTCACAGATCTTGTAGAGGTTGTCCGCAAGGAACTTCTGGATCCTGGCCCGGCACTGATCTTTTTTGTCCCAATCGATGTCTTCCGACTCGACCTCTATGCCGTTCCTTACGACAATTCCCTTCAAGTTATGGAACAGCATGGCCTCCTTCATGGTGGAATCCCCCACATAGGTCACCACATCGGCATACCTGGCTAGGGATTCCAGAGCGGCAAATCCTAGCGGAGTTCCAGGCTCCACCTGGGAATCGTTTGAGGCAATCTTCTGAAGGGTTTTGTACCCCGCGGTCCTGCCAGGAACAGTTGCGTGTAGGGTTGCAACCGTCCTGACTGGTACCCCAATCTTCTTCAGCCTTGCCAAGGCATAAAAGACCCCGAATTCATGACAGTGCAGAGATACCCTAACTTTGGGCATTACCGACCTGGCGAATTCGGAAACTGCTTTGTCTTCTTGCTTCCGGGCGACCTCCTCGTGGATCAAAGTGAGGCTACGCACAAACTCGGATATCGCATAGGACAGGTCTAGGTAGTGCGTGTACTCGGCGCCGTAATGGGCTCTCTCGAACTGGATGGAGTCCAGCCCCGCCAGCTCATAAGCCTCTGTCTTGATAGCGTTGTTGAGGGTCAGATCCTGGTTTTTCCAGCGAGTCATCCTTGACTGGTAGTAGATGGTATTGAAAAGCAAGTAGCCGATGGGAATATCCGCAACCTTTCTCAGGAAGGCAACCACTTCTATGCCTGCTGAGGTCAGCGATGAAATGACCGAATCCAGCTCCGGTCCCATATTCAGCTTTTCGTAACCGGAGATATCGGTGACCCTGTTTTTGCCCTTATTCCAGTCAGACCCCGGTGTTGGATAGTAGGGGCCAGCAACTAGAATGCGGATGTCCTTGTCGATCTTTCCCTCAGCAACCAGGCTGGCCAAGGTCCGAGACTCGGCGTCGATGACATTCCAGATTCCTCCCATTTTGTTCGAGGAGGGACCACCTTCTTCTCCTGCGAGGACGATCCACCTTTGAATCATTTCTTTCAGACCTCACGGATATGGTGATAGAGATGAGACTGACATACCTTCCTCCGAGATGTCCAGAACTCGAATTGTGTTGGCGATCTTTGAACCCCTCATCTTCATTATATAGATCGATCTGATCATGACGTTGCCTATTCGTTCTCTATTGAGCACTGTTGCCGAGTCGGCTCCGTACTCCAGGATCTGGTTCATTCCAAAGGCGGTTCCAATGGTTATGACCGAGGTTAACCCGTTATTCCTCAACGAATCAAAGAGGTCATCTGTGAGGGATCTGATCTTAAACGGCGACTCTACGGCTGTGAAGAATGCCATGAGATCATCTATGAACAGTCTGTTTGGTTTTTCTTCTTCCAGCTTCCTCTCCACCAGCTTTCTGAAGTTCACCAGAAACTCAACAGGATCAGCATCTATGCTCTTTTGTAGCCGCAGGACAGGATCTGTTACATCGATGATGCTCAATTTCTTTTCCTTTTCCAGCCTGGAGAAATCCCATCCGAAAGATGCGCTCATCTCTCTCTTCAGAAAATCAGAGCTTTCGGAGGGTGTGATTATCATGCCCTTATCGCCAGATTTGGCCCCCTCATAGATAAACTGGCTGGCGAATACGGTCTTTCCGCTGCCTGATGGCCCAGTTATCGTGTTGACAGTCCCTCTGTGAAATCCTCCGGCTACCATCTCATCAAAACCCGGTATGCCCGATTTCACCCTTGGGTATAATTTTGATTGTTCAATTGCCACTGGTTCCTCCCTGAAGTACGACATTTCGCCATTCTTGCAATTACCTGCTGGACTATTTTTCGATGGCTGAGGTAATTAGTTTTTTGGTTCTTTGGGGCTTGGACTCGAAGGATGTAAATAATTTAGGAGACGATTGGGATCATATGACCGATGTATCCCTCTGTTTTGAGGTTCATCAGCCCATCAGGCTCAAGAAAGAGTTTTTTTGGGAAGGTTCTTCATTAAAAAGGGTTGCTCCTGGCCGTCTCATGGATTTCTATTTCGATGACCAGGAAAACCGCAGGATATTCAACCGTGTATCGTCCAAGTGTTATCTCCCCGCAAACCGCATAATCCACGATGAGATAAAACGATTTGAGAATGCCGAAAAGCCGTTCAAAGTTGCCTACAGCATCTCCGGCGTATTCCTGGATCAGTGCAGGCGCTACAATCCAGAGGTTCTGGACTCCTTCGCCAGGCTGATCGATACAGGCAAGGCAGAGGTGATGGAGCAGACCTACTACCACTCTCTGGCGAGCCTGTACGAGGATAAGCAAGAGTTCTATGAACAGGTCAAGATGCACCGCGAGCTTATATGGGATGTATTCGCAACTCGTCCTACCACTTTCGAGAACACAGAGCTTCTGTACGACGACCAGATCGCGCGAATGGTGGAGAGCCTAGGCTACAGGACCATCTTCACCGAAGGAGTGGTGGCAGATCCTAATTACGTTTACAGGCCTTCGGGAACGGATCTATCTCTGCTTCTGCGAAACTACAGGCTAACAGACGATGTGGGTTTTAGGTTCTCAGCCAAGTGGTGGGAGGAGTATCCTTTGACCGCGGACAAATACTCCAACTGGCTGTCGGCAACTCCTGGGCAGTGCATCAACCTCTTCTGCGATTACGAAACCTTTGGGGAGCACCAGTGGCCGGAGACTGGGATCTTCGAGTTCCTCAAGGCCCTCCCGGAAAAGATTCTAAAAAAGCACAACCTCAGCTTCGCAATGCCCAGCGAAGTCGCAGCCAGGAACAAGCCCGTCAAGGAGATAAGTATCCAGAAAACCGTGTCCTGGGCCGATATGGAGAGGGACACAAGCTGTTGGCTTGGAAATGCTATGCAGTGGGCCTGCTACACCTACGAACGAAGACTTGAAGCACCCATCAAAGAGAGCCAGGATCAAGAGCTCCTGAGCGTGTGGAGGATGCTTGGTCTTTCAGATCACCTGTACTATATGTTCACCTGGGGCGGAGGAGCAGGTGAGGTTCATAGCTACTTCAGCCCGTACAAAAATGCTTACGATGCGGCGGTTACCTTTTTTGCAGTCCTATCCGACCTGCACTTCCGGGTCAAAGAAAAATTGAGGCTGGCTGACGAGCCCTTCAAATTCTCCGTTGGCATTGAACAGCCCACGGGTGATGCGGTCTGGAGCCTGGAGGGAATGCATAGAGCCCTGGCCAAGGTCGACATAAAGTCGATTGAATATCATGTTAAAAACTCAGATCTGGCCAACTGGGTCAGGACTAGTCTTGGAGAAGAACAACTGGCCGAAAAGTTGGAAAACGTAGGCGACCTGCACGACGAGATACTCAGACGGAGGCTGCTAGATGTTGTTGAAGCCAGCCTAAAGGAGCAAAGACGGTGATGCCCGGGGCGACCTGGGCGATCAGGCCAGAAAGCTATCATGAAGGCGTAAAGCACGAATGGCTGGTGGCGAACGGATTGGGTGGTTACGCCTCCTCCACTGCCATATGCGCCAACACCAGAGCCTACCACGGCCTACTTGTGGCGGCCGTGCGCCCACCTATGGATCGGCGGCTTCTCCTCTCCTCGCTTGACGAAGAGCTGATAACAGATTGCAGATACCAGCTTGCAAATCACCAGTATCCTGGAACCGTTCATCCCCAGGGTTTTAGACACCTCCAGGAGTTCAGCCTGGATCCATTTCCACATTTTGCATACCAAGCAGGCAACACCAGGGTTGAAAAGACCGTGTTCATGGTTCACGGAGAGAACACCACAGTGACCCAATACACTGCATCAGGATCCAGCGGCTCGATGAAGATCGTACCTCTTGTAACCTGCAGAAGTTTTCACGCCGCGTCTGTGCTCTCGGCCGTGCATCAGGAAGAGGTGGACGGCGGAACCCGCATGATATCGGAATGCGACCTTTTCCTTCTGTCCGATAAAGCCAGGTACGTCAAAAAAGAGGATGTGTACTACAACATCGAGTACGAGACTGAGCGCCTTCGAGGCCTGCCCTGGACAGAGAACTGCTTTAATCCTGGTTACTTTGAAATCCAAATAGATGGCGCCACCTCTTTTAGCATAATGGCCTCTACGGATAGACGCGCCATGCCGACGACACAGAGATTGAAGAAGGTTGAGCTGGACCGTCTGGCTGGGCTTGACAGCAAGCTAGAGCCGCAATTGAGGAGACTTTTCAATGCCGCGGATTCCTTTGTAGTGAAACGTGGGGACGGCAGGAGCATAATAGCTGGATACCACTGGTTCGACGACTGGGGCAGAGATGCCATGATCTCGGTGCGGGGCCTTCTGCTGGTGGCTGGTCGCTTCGATGATGCCAGATCGGTCCTCGAGACCTTTGCAGGAACCATGAAACAGGGCTTCTTAGCCAACGATCTTGGTGCGGGCTCTTACAATACGGTTGATGCTTCCCTGTGGTTCATACAGGCTGTGTTCAGCTATTTCAGCTACACCAAAGACAAAGAACTGGTCCGTCGGCTCTGGCAAAAGTTGCTGCAAATCATAGAACGTTACTCGGGATCTAGTTCTTCTGTTCGTATGGACTCTGACTCGCTGATTATCTCTGGTCCTGCTCTCACATGGATGGATGCCAAAGTGGACGACCGGCCTGTAACTCCGCGTGCAGGCAAAGCTTGTGAGATCAATGCGCTCTGGTACAGCTCGCTAGGGATGATGGAAAGTCTTGCGCAGGTCATCGGCCAGCCCTGGGATGTCGATCTGGCTGAGAGGGTGAAGCAGGGCTACCAGAAGTTCTGGAACAGCGAGAATGGGTGTCTCTTCGACATGCTTAACCCAGAGGATGCATCAATTCGCCCAAATCAGATAATAGCAGCTGCAGTTCCCGATCTTCTCCCTGATTTGAAAAGGAGGAGCGTGGTCGAGGTGGTGACCAGAGAACTTCTGACGCCCTATGGATTGCGGACATTGTCGCCCAGGGACCCTCGATACTGCGGGAGATACGAGGGAGGGCCACGCCAGAGAGACGAAGCATACCACCAGGGCACTGTCTGGCCCTGGCTGATTGGGCCCTATGTTGATGCCCTTCTGTCCGTGAATGATTATTCCACAGAAAGCAGAACCAGAGCAAAGGAGATCTTAAGGCCGCTGATTAATATGAAGGGTACGGGAGTTAACACCATTCCGGAGTTGTTTGATGGTGATGCGCCACACCGACAAGGTGGCTGCATATCCCAGGCATGGTCCGTGGCAGAAGTGATGAGGGCCTGGTCGGAGAACAGCCTCGGAAAAGAGACCGGAAGCGACGCGATATGATGGGTTAGATTACGATTCCATTAAAAGTGGTCGCAAACTATAAATTGCGATAGACAACGAAGCGACCACCGGGCAGACCTCTGAAGATCCAATCTTCCAGCGCATCCAGCCGCCCTGGACTTAGGAGAGGTTTTGCACAATCCCAATGGAAGGCCAGCCATAATTGGACGCTCAGATGGAAGTAGCGCGGACGATTCATGTAAGCATGGAAGAGGACCGGATGTCTGGAGTTCGAGCGACTCCAGACACCATTCATCACCTAATGAGCAGTCTTACAATTTCATATTTCAGGACCCTTTCGTAGATTATCCTACTTCCCTGGTTTGGAAGCTTTCATATCGGATTTGGTGTTGCATAGCGGGCCTCGGATGTAAACGTACCAATAGAGGCAGGCCACGAATAGAACGGCACCGACGATATTTCCCAAAGTCACGGGGATGAGATTGGTTACAAAGAAGTTGTACCAACCAGTCGTTCCTACCAGATTCGCTGTGGAGACCTTGGCGATGACAAGGTTAGCCGCGATAGCCGGATCGTTGGCCACGAATATGCCCAGAGGTATGAAGAACATGTTGGCCACGCTGTGCTCGAACCCTATTGTGACGAAGGCCATTATGGGGAACCAGATGCCCAGGATTTTGCCAACGACATCATCCGCACTTATTGCCAGCCACACAGCAAGGCAGACCAGCCAGTTACAGCCTACTCCCCTGAGAAACGCCGTCATAGGGTCCAGGCCGCATTTGGTGTTGGCCACAGTCACTGCCCATCCTGCCCAAGGCATCGCGTTGAAGAAACCGCACTTGTAGGCAAGGAAGAAGGCCAGAAATATTGAGCCCACAAAGTTTCCGATGTAAACCAAAGTCCAGTTTGCAGCCAGGCCTTTTAAAGTGCTTTCTTTATTAAGAACGCTTATGGGTGCAAACAGGCAGTTTCCCGTGAACAGCTCGGACCCTGCGATCACTACCAGCATGAGCCCTACCGGGAATACAGCGCCAGCGGCAAACTTAACCAGGCCCGCGGGAAGGGCAATCTTCCAGATGCCCCCATCGGCAGCAGTAATGGTGCCGTTTGATAGGCCTCCGGCCACTATCTCACTCAACAAAGCCCCAAAGGCGATGTACGCCCCTGCAAGAAAACCCAAGATAAGCAGTTTCTGCCAATTAATAGAGCACTTCGTACATCCCGAGGATATCGCGGCCTTCGCGATCTCAGCAGGTACTTTAAACGTCATGTCACACCCTCCTTACGCATGCATAGGATTGCTGACTATTCAGGCGATGAATCCAGTTGAAATCCGCGATGAATGACAGCCTATGAAATGAGGTAGTAGGCTACCGGCAGATGATATTTATACTTATCCGAGGTATAGAATTATAAGATTCATTAGTTCTAAATGGCCTTTGTGGTTGATGGCATTTATCTCACAGTGCCAATAAGGTGCATTGCATTATTATTATATTTATAAAATTATCATTTGAATGTCGCGTCTCTGCTACTGGGTGTTGCGATAAAAAATACAAGTGACTTTCATCCGAAGTACCTGCATCCCGGCACATCTCTCCGTGTCGGTGCGCTTCTTGAAGGCCACTTGGGTCTTCACGTGCTGCTCTGGCGGGATGTCTAAGGCAGTTTCGGCAGCAGGTCCCTTCATATGCTGTGGAACTCCAGCTATCTCCTGTACAGAACCTTCTTGCGACTTCTGTCATCAGGGCATGGTTGTAGATTCTCTTATCCAGATTTACCCAAACAAGATCGTGAGGAGCCAAAAAGCCTAGTATCATCAATTCCTGCATTCATAGCTACTTTTAAGTTCTTAGCCTCCATTCTCTTCTTTAGATCAATAAGCGAAGGAGATTCACCCTCGATAAATTGCGATAATCCTGGAGCCATCTTCGATGAGCGATGAAGAAAAACAGCAGCCGATTCGGGAAGAGGACGAGCAAGGAAATATTATAGTCTATCCAGCCTGGACCAAGAAGAATGCACCAAAAGACAAGCAGGACAAGTGGGAAGTTCCGATTTATCTCTGAAATATCTTGGATCTATAATAAACAATGCTTAACACTCGAATCCAATCGCCTAACATCGCCATGGAATTAGTGAACAGGTTGATCAAGATCTGTCGCACTTGCCACGATCTATGGGATAGTGCCTTGTCTTGGTTAAGATTCCCTTTAAAGCCAAAGGTAGATATTTTTGGCCGGTAATATATTGACAAAGGTTCAAGAATGAATCGAAACGAGACCGATAAGCTTGTTCAAGAAATCATGCTGGACTTTGCCAGTCTGACGGGACTCACACCTGCGGGTGCGCACCCCCGACGCTATCTGTGGACGGATGCATTTGCGGTGTGCAACTATCTCGAACTCTATCGCCGGACCAATGACGAAACCTATCGGGGTCTCGCATTAGCTCTGGTCAACCAGGTGCATCACTCCCTCGGCCGGCACCGAGACGATGATCCAAGAAGCGGCTGGATAAGCGGGCTAGATGAGCAAGAAGGTGAGCTGCACCCCACCAGGAGAGGCCTACGAATCGGAAAAAAGCTGAACGAGCGTAAGTCCAACGAGCCGCCCAATGAAAGTCTGGAATGGGACCAAGACGGCCAGTACTACCACTACCTTACGAAGTGGATGCACGCGCTCAACCGCGTGAGCCGAGTCACCGGAGATCCGACCTATACTGGGTGGGCAATAGAACTCGCAAAGGCGGCCCATGCCATGTTCACTTACGCTCCTCCAACCGGCGGCCGGAGGAGGATGTACTGGAAGATGAGCATCGATCTCACCTATCCTCTTGTTTCTTCAATGGGACAGCACGATCCCCTCGACGGCTTCGTCACCTACAGCGAGCTGCAGGCGGTTGCCACGGATTTCGGCGAATCTTCTCTGCCCGACCTGAAGCATGAGATTGCTGACATGGCAGAAATATGCCGGGGCATGGGCACGAACCTGGCAACGGATGATCCGCTAGGCATCGGTGGCCTTCTCTTCGACGCCTCACGGATTGCACAATTGATGATACAGGGCGGTCTTAAGTACGAGAGTCTGCTGGAAAACGTTGTGGATTCGGCTGTGCTAGGGCTGGAGTACTTTGAGAGGAACAATCAACTGGAGTATCCCGCCGAGTACCGCCTGGCTTTCCGTGAGCTTGGACTGTCTATTGAGCTATCGGCGATCGAAAACCTGCAAAAAGGGATTGAGGGGAACCAAGGCGTGTTCAGTCGAGAGAGTCGCCTACACAGGCTTGCTGAAGATCTCATGGGGTATTTGCCTCTAGGAAAAACGATCGAACAGTTCTGGATGGATGACAGGAACAGACAAGCAAGCACCTGGATCGAGCACCGTGAGATCAACATGGTGATGCTCGCTACAAGCCTGGCTCCCGAAGAATTTCTGATGATCTGATCTGAATAAGTTGCGATATCGTCCTTCTTTTGTCAGTTCTTTGTTCGTCCTTTGGTTCTCTTGCTTTTTTCGCGATGGCTCGAACCGCAAATTCTTCTTTTGAAATTCGAAGGACAACTATATTAGATACGCAGCATATTTGAGCTGCAGCTTAGAGATAATAGCCCAGGAGGTTTTCCAGTGACCGGTGAAGTTCAAAGGCATCTGAGTGTGCTTCTCGTTGAGGATAACGAAGTCAACCAAAAAATAGTTCAGGCGATGCTCAAACGTATGGGTTATACGGCTGATTTGGCTGTAAACGGTCTGGAGGCGCTGCAAGCCCTGGAAAACAAAAGGTACGATGTTGTACTTATGGACATCCAGATGCCCGTGATGGACGGCCTGCAGGCTACAGAGGCCATCCGTGCACGCTTGCCACCTGCGGAGCAGCCCTACATAATTGCCATCACAGCCTATGCTCATCTGTACAGCGTCGATATGTGTCTTCATGCTGGGATGAACGATTACATCATCAAGCCCTTCAATTTGGAGGAGCTAAAGAAGGCTTTTAATGGAATCAGAGCTAATTCATAACGCATAAATCACGAAACAATAGAGGGTTTCATACTGGAAAATCATGAGGCCTCAGTTGCAAGGCACGCTCAGCGGCTGTGGCCAGCGCTAAGGTCATTACTCCTTCCTGGATAACCCTATCTATAAACATTTTCGAATAAAACCTGACCACAGATTTTTATATATTAACCCATGCCGCCCGGATGACTTTTTGAAAGGCACTTTCAGGAGTGGAAAGATGGACAGCAAAGAGATCGTAAAAAGACAGTTCGACATACAAGCCCAGAACTTCAGCAACTGGTCGGTCACTAAGAATGAAGAATACATGCAAGCGTACTTCGAGTTCATCGATCTGCAGAAAGAAGACGAGCTGCTGGATGTCGCCTGCGGAACAGGAGAGTTCTCGGTTTTCTGTGCAAGAAGGATCAAGCGCGTTCATGGAATCGACATCTCGGAGGGAATGATCGAGCTGGCGCATAAATTAGCCCAAAACAATGATCTAAGCAATGTCGCTTTTGAATGTCATGATGTGGAACACATCCCCTCCGCCGACAATTCGTTCTCGGTCGTGCAATGCAGGTCGGCGTTTCACCACATGGAGAACTACTCCACGGTGTTCAAGGAGATGCTGCGGTGCTGCAAACCTGGTGGACGGCTGGCTCTGCTTCCATACCTTGTGCGAGATGGAGAGGAGTATCACGATCCCGGAAAGTTGCTGAAGGACGATCTCCGACAGAAGTGGTGGAAGAACTACGGTGCTTTAACTGGCAAAGGATATGAAGGGCTTCCTAATGAGCTGGGTCGAGCCGACCTCGACGAGGTTACCGCCCAGCCGCTGCTCAACTATCTGATTGCGCTCAGTTTCACCCGCGAAAAACTTGACTTTACAAAAGACATTAACCTTAACTTGATCTATGCCGACCTCGTCGCCGCGGTTCACGAACGTGGATACGAAAAGCATCGGGCCTATGTTCCCATTCGCCACATGAAGCTTGACGAATTCTTCCGCGTGCTCGAAGAGATTGGCTTGGCGTCCTGGCACGGAGATGGGTGTACAACGACTGTACGGGAAATCGAGGAACATTGTCGTGTCAGCGGCGTAGGCATTTTGCTGGATGCCTTCCAAGAGGGGGCTAAGGCAGGTGTAACTCGGCTACTTGCTGCGTTCTTTTTCCGACAATATGGCCAGAGGCCCAGTGGAGACCCGACATTCGTATTCACCCACAAGAGCTTTGGCGAATACCTCACAGCGCGGCGAATCGTTCGGGCCATGGAGAGGGTTATCCGCGAATTGGAAAGCCGCGCTAAAAACCCGGATGGGGGTTGGGACGAACGTGACGCACTCAAGCATTGGGTGCAAATCTGCGGACCGAGTGTCGTATCGCGATACCTCCATGTCTTCCTGCTGAACGAGATTATAGTCCTTAACACAACAAATTTAACTTATCGTACAGGAATCTAGGAATCCACATTCGTGCTGAAGAAAGATTTCCAGCCAAGCTAAAGAAGCTAT
>JBGQAL010000083.1:0-11635 GCA_041494285.1 Methanotrichaceae archaeon | reverse complement strand
TTCATATCCGGATCCGGGAGAGTAGTAATAAAAGGCGAGGGTAACAGCGCCCTTGTCATCGGTGCACCGGGTTGCAGAATATCCAATCTATACATCGAAGGAAGCGGAACAAGCTCCGGGTTAATAATTAAATCATCCGACAACATCTTGGACAACTGTAGTTTAAAGGGCGGACCAAATGGAATAGAGGTTCAGGGAACTAACAACACAGTCAGCGACAGCAGAATCGACGCCAGCTTAGGAATGAGCTTGGTCGGCTCCAAGATCACAGTCCGGAACGACACCTTCAACGGGGACAAGGGCATCCAGATGAAGGACTCATCCGGGAATGTAATCAAGAGTTGCAGGTTCTTGACCACCCAGGGCATTGAGATTACATCCTCGAACAACAATAGTATAAATATGAACAGCTTCTCAGGGACGAGCTTTGGAATCACTCTGTTCAAATCGGGACATAATAGCCTGGCCGAGAACCAGTTCTCCGGGTCGTACATCAGCGGCCTGGACCTCTTGGAGTCGTCCAACAATAACATCACCGACAATCTCCTGAATGAATGCATGCTTGGAATCAGCCTAAGGCAGTCGGACAAAAACCGCTTGACAAATAACAGCCTCAGAAGGAACGAGAGGGCGGGAGTGTATCTGAACGGCTCCACAGACAACCGGCTCGTAGGCAACTCCCTATCCGAAGATGGCAACGGCATCCTTTTGGCAGCCTCAGAGAAGAACACGATCGAGTCCAATGAAGCTTCTTATAGCACCTACGGCATTTCCCTTAGGGGATCGGGCCACAACGTCCTAAAGAACAACTCCATGAAGGCCAATCTCTACAACCTGCGCATAGACTCTGGAAACAGGCTGGTACCAGCAGGGGAAGACTTCTTCCAGGACATAGACCTCTCCAACTCAGTCGACGGAAAGCCGATTTGTTACTTGGTCGGGGAACGCGAAAAAGTTGTCCATGAAGGTTGCGCTTTTGTAGGATTGGTCGGATGTCGTAACGTCAGTGTGTCCAATCAGACCATATCCAACAGCAGCACAGGAGTCTTGTTGGTTGGCTCGACCGACTGCAATGTAGAGAATTGTACCATTCGACGCAGCGAAGATGGTGTTTGGATGATAAACAGCAAGAACTGTACGGTAGAGATGTGCAGGTCTCTGGGCTGCAAGACAGGCTTCCTGGCCACTAAGTCATCCGATGATCTCTTGAAGGACTATGTGGCAACCAACAGTTCAGAGACCGGCCTAAAGGTAGTAGATTCTTCTGGCCTGTTCATCAGAGGCTCACGCGCATCCGGCGGTGGAGTGGGATTATCGATCAAAAACTCTCCGCTCTGCCGGGTGTTGGATTGCATAGTCACCGGGAACAAAGACACGGGCTTGGAGATGACCGGCTCACCAGATTGCACTCTCCAAAGAGTGAAATCCGAACAGAACAAGGAGGGCATAAGCATTGTGGGCTCCAACGGCTGCAAGATCGATGGTTGCAACGTAAGCGCCAATTCCCAGGACGGACTGGCCCTTATCCAGCTTTCGGATGTAAGGGTCACAAGAAACATCGCTTTGGCTAACGGCCAGGGTATTTACGTCCAGTCGTCGAAGAATGTTCAGATCAGCGATAACAATTTGAGCGCCAACGTCCGCCACGGCCTGAGAATGAGCATTACGTCTGGATGTAACATAACCGACAACAGTTTTACGAGAAACCTGATATCAGGCGTCAACCTGGTAGACTGCAACGGGAACAACATCTACCACAACATCTTCATCTACAACGTCTATCAGAATGCCGCGGACAACGGCGGTAATCGCTGGGACTCAGGACCAAAAGTCGGCGGGAATTACTGGAGCGACTTCAAAGCAGCAGGAAATCCTGGAGATGTCCCTAGGATAATCCCGAGCAATGGTGTGGACAGATATCCCTTTAGGGACCCGGGAGGGTGGATGTGATCATGGACGAGTTGGATATCAGGCTCCTGAAAACTGTCCAGGACGGATTGGATCTGACGAAAAGGCCTTACCAAGCCCTAGGGGAGAAGATGGGAATATCCGAGGATGAAGTGATACGAAGGCTTCGGGCTCTTGTGAAAGAAGGGGTTATCAGGAGGTTTGCTGCAGCCATCGGCCACCGGGCCTTAGGGATAGTGGCCAACGCCATGATCGTATGGAAGGTTCCATCAGGGGATGTGGAACGGATCGGTCGGATCGTGGCCTCCTTCGAGGAAGTCACCCACTGCTATGAGAGGGCGGTACAACCCGAATGGCCCTACAACCTTTATGTCATGGTCCATTCCCGCAGCCGGGAAGAGTGCGTGAGGATAGCATCAGAGATCGCAAGGGCCACGGGAGTTGAGGAGTACAAGGTCCTATTTTCAGAAGCCGAATACAAGAAGACCAGTGCACGAATCTGAAAGGCCGGGCGGAAGGAAATAAACTCGACGGTGCCGCAGGGATTTGAAAAGAAATATTGCCATGATTATCGTTAGGGCAGAGTAAGGCTAAGGGGGAGTAACAAAGATGGTTAATGGGGCGAATTCCCGAAAACGTCTTCTGCCTTTATTTCTTGACCTGGGATCTAGATCAGTGGTGATCTTCGGGGGAGGAGGCGTTGGCGAACGCAAAGCCAGGCTCTTCTCGGAATTCTCAAGGGTCACCGTCGTCAGTAAGAGCTTCACAGAAGGGCTTCTCCAGATGGAGAGGGATGGATCGGTAAAGCTGATCTTTGCGGATTTATCCAAGGGCTACAACGAATACCTTGAAGGCGTTTTCATGATCATCCCAGCCACTAGCGACGCAGAGCTTAATCAGTCCATAGAAATAGCAGCCTCCAAAAGGGGCATACTTGTCAACAAAGTGGATGGAATCGGTGACGTGGTAGTGCCCTCGCTGATAAGAAAAGGGCCCATAGCCATCGCCATCTCCACCAAGACTCCAGCTCTTTCCAAGTACCTTCGCCTCAGGTTGGAGAGAGAGCTTGACGAGAATTTCGAAGGTATGGCCAAGCTCCTGGGACAGATAAGAAAGGAGATTAAAAAGGAGGTCCCAGACCAGATAGATAGGTCCAGGATAATCTGGTCAATACTCTCCGACAGGGAGGTTTGGAGGCTCCTTGACCAATCCTATGAAAAGGCCTATATGAGAGCCCGCGAACAGGTACCACAACATGAGCGAGATAGCCTCGATGCTGGTGACCCACCGCAAAGCATCGATAGACGAGATTGAGCGAGCTTGGCATGGAGATGTGGAGACCCTTCTTGGGTGGGTCCGCTCGCACGAGCTGGTCGAAGAGTGCGCCGTCCTCAAGACCTGCAACCGGGTGGAGATCTATGTGGTCTCGCCCAGAGGGGAAAAGGTCCTTTTCGATCTGGCCAAGAAGGCGCGAGTCTCATCTCGCATAATAGATTTTCACGACCATGATGAGTCCTTGCTTCATCTGCTAAGGCTTGCCTCCGGCCTTGAGTCGATGATCATAGGTGAGGACCAGATCCTAGGGCAGATGAAGGACCTTATCCAGATTGCGAAGAAGGCCGGAATGACCGGATGGATGCTTGAGACGGCCTTCAAGAAGTCCATTCAGGTGGGAAAGCGAGTCCGAAAAGAGACAAGGATCAACGAGCGCTCGATATCAGTTGGCTCGGCGGCGGTAGATCTGGCTGAGGAGATCTTGGGAGATCTCCGAGGTAAGTGCGTATTGGTCGTAGGCGCAGGTGAGACGGGAGAGCTGATCTCCAAAGCGCTTATGGCCAAGGAGATCAGCTCGCTCATCGTCACCAATAGAACCTTAAGCTCGGCCCAGTGCCTGGCTGATTGCTTGGGGGGAACGGCCATACCCTTCGAGCAAATGAGAGAACAGATCAGGACTGCTGACCTGGTGATCAGCGCCACGGCTGCGCCTCACTACATCCTGCTAAAGGAGGATATTGAGAAAGCCATGACCGGTCGCCGATCGAAGCTGCTCCTGATAGACATCGCTAACCCAAGGGATATTGACGAAGCGGCCGCCGAGGTTGAAAACGTGGAGCTGCACAACATCGACAGCTTGAGGCGTATAAGCAGTGATAATATGCAGCAGAGAATGGCGGAGATGGACAGAGTGGAGACCATCATCGATGAGGAGCTACAGCTACTAAAGGCCAAGTACAAGAGGAAGGAGGCAGAGGAGCTGTTGGGTATTTTGTACGCTCAGGCAGAAGAAATCAAAGACCAGGAATGCAGGCGAGCAATGAACAAGCTTAGCGCCCGCCACACCCTTGGAGAGATCGAGCAGAGAGTGCTGATGGACATGAGCCGCTCAATAGTAAACAAGATCTTCGCCGAGCCCACCAAGGTTCTGAAAGAAGCTGCCGAAAAAGGAGATGTAACTCTTCTGAAGTCGATGTCTGAGCTGTTCAAGCTGGAGGGCGGGACATGATCAAGAGGATGAGAAGGCTTCGTCAGCCCGGAGTTCGTGATCTGGTGACTGAGAACAGGCTATCAATGAAAAGCATGATCCAGCCCATTTTCGTGGATGAAAGGCTTAGCCAGCCCAAGCCGATAGACTCGATGCCGGGTCAGAACAGACAGAGCCTGGACAGCGTTGCCGGAGAGGCTGCCGAGCTGGAGGATCTGGGAGTGCCGGCGGTGCTCCTGTTTGGCCTGCCTGCTCACAAAGACGAGATTGGCTCTGGTTCTTACGATCCACAGGGTGTTATCCAAAAAGCGGTAGAGAAAATAAAGGAGACGACCAACTTGGTCGTAATAACAGACCTCTGCCTCTGCGAGTACACTAGTCACGGTCACTGCGGCCTCATAAGAGGCGAAAAAATCCTGAACGATGAGACCCTTCCAATCCTTGGCGAGATCGCAATCAGTCACGCGGAGGCAGGAGCGGACATCATAGCCCCAAGCGGCATGATGGACGACATGGTGGGGGCCATCCGGACTGCCCTGGACCTCGAGGGCTACATCGAAACGCCCATCTTATCCTACGCAGCCAAGTATGCCTCGACTTTCTACGGGCCTTTCCGAGAAGCTGCTGAGTCGGGGTTCACTTTCGGTGATCGGAAAGGATACCAGATGAACCCGGCCAATGCAGCCGAGGCCCTTTGGGAGGTACAACTGGACCTTGAGGAGGGAGCAGACATGGTTATGGTCAAACCTGCGATGCCCTACCTTGATATCTTGCGGTCGGTGAAGGACGTGTTTGGCGTGCCCACCGCTGCTTATCAGGTGAGCGGAGAGTACTCCATGATCGCCGCAGCCGCGGAACGGGGCTGGCTGAACGGGAGTGCGGCCTTCTTGGAGGCGCTGACTTCCATAAAAAGGGCCGGGGCAGACATGATAATAACGTATTGGGCCAAGGAATATGCTAAGCTTGGGCAAGAATAATACTGGACTTCAAGCTCGTTTTAGCTCTTTTTGCTTGCTTTTGAATCTCTCATAAGCCACCCTGGAAAGCTTATCTGCCTCATCGTTCTCCTCTCGTGGAACCCATTGGAAAGTTACATTCCTCCCTTGAAGTAGCCGTTTTATCTCGGGGACATATTTCTTAGATGTGGCTGAGCTAACCTGCCACTCTCCTTTCATCTGCTTCATTACTAGTTGGGAGTCTCCTTTTATCAGGATCTTCTCATCTATCCGGTTGTCCTGGAGCCACATGGCGGCCGCCTTCAGGCCCTCGTACTCAGCGACGTTGTTGGTCATTCCCTTGCCTTCCCCTACTGCCCTAAAGCCTCTGTAGATGACCTTTCCATCGCGATAGATAAGATACCCATAAGCTGCAACCCCGCAAGGGTTTTTGGGGTAACATAGGCCATCGAAGTAGACTGTAATCATCTTCGTATTCAAAATATTAAATAGATCATACTTAAATATTTCCACCGATTCTAACTTAAACGAAATAGCGAGAGCATGTGACACAAATCTGCGCCATTTAGCCGTTCCGATTCACATGTCTAAGCATGACAAAATATGCTCCCTTTTGTAGCCACACTTCGTCGTAACGAGAATTCAGCCTTTCCGCTTTCATGTGAGGCTTGCTCTTCTCCGGCACAATCGGCGGCTTAGGGATTTGGGTTATATCTTGTAGAGAGCCGGCGATTGGAAGAGAAGACTTCAATTCCATGAATTTGCCAATATATTTTTTCGCATCGTTGTATTTACCCTGACTATTGAGAGCCATGCCTTTATAGTAATAGGCATCGGCAAATCTTGGATTTGCTTCTATAGTTCGGTCAAAGCATTTGATAGCTTCGTCATACTTTTTCTGGTCAATAAGAATTACGCCTTTATAGTACCAATCTTCTGCATCCTTCGGAGCCATTTTCTGAAGCTCAATGAAGACCGACTCCGCCTCAGATCCAAGGTTCAGAGCTTCGAGAATCCTGCCTTTATAGTATAACCAGGCAATTGGATGAGAAGGCTTCAATTTCATCGAATTGTTAATAAATTTAATGGCTTTATCGTATTTACCATGCCCGTAAAGAGCCATGCCTTTGTCGTAATAGGCCTCTGCAAATCTTGGATTTGCTTTTATAGATTTGTTAAAGCATTCGATAGCTTCATCATACTTTTTCTGGTGAATAAGGATTAAGCCTTTATTGCACAATGCTTCTGCATCCTTTGAGTTTACATTAATGGCCTTGATGTAGGCATCGAGGGCGTCGCCGTATCTTTCAAGATCAGCTAACACGGCACCCTTGTTGTTCCAAGCAGACGGATGCTGGTCATTTATCTTTAGTGCCTCACCATATGCTTTTAAGGCTTCGTCGTAATTGCCCTGGTTATACAGAGCAATTCCTTTATTATACCATGCGTCCGCATAAAGTATATTTGCTTCTCTGGTCTTCTGATTCGAAGCAATTTCTTTATTGTCCGAGACGTGCGCAGAAGGTTCAATTGCTCCTGCCTTTACATAACATTTTTTGGCCTCTTCGTACATGGCCAAGTCATTCTTGCCTAGTCTTGCATAAGCAATTCCTTTGTTGTTCCAGGCAATTATATTTTTATCGTTTATCTGTATAGCCTTATCGTATTCAATAAGGGATTCGTTGAACTCGCCCATCTTGGCATGAACATTGCCTTTTCCAATGTGGGCCTTTTCCAAGGATCTCTTTTTGATAGCGGACATAGCCTCAGCCTCTTTTCCCTCCTTTTTAGATGCGATCTTAATTGCATCGGAATAGGCCTTGATTGCTTCTTTGTATCTGCCCATCCTGGAGAGGTTACATCCTTTAGCTGATTTGGCGTCGCTATCATCGACAAACTTGTCGAGCTTCTGTATAGACCTACTGTAGGCCTTATAAGCCAAGTCGAAATTTCTTAGTTCGAAATGAGCATCTCCTTTTCCTTTATGGGCTTGGGCTTCTGGCTTATAGTGAGAATCTTCCTTGATCCGCCAACCTTGGGAGCGTTTGACTTCGTCGGCAAACTCCGTATACAGCTCGATAGCTTTGTCGTAGGCTTTGATCGAATCTTTGAACTTTCCTTGATCCCAAAGTGCATCGCCTTTATCGCTCCAGACTAGAGCCGAACCCTTTGAAGGCTGATCAAGAGTTGAATTATGGGAAGCGTGCAGGGAATCCTGGAAAGCGTGTAGAGAATCATCGAAATCATGCAGAGAATCATCGTATTTTCCCTGCATGGCCAGAGCACAGCCCTTGCCCCAAAGGGCGGCTGCCGACCAGGTTCTATCGGTGTCCCTTGAACTCAGCTTGATGGCCTCCTCAAATTTGCGCAAGGCGTTTGTGTATGAGCAACAGTCCGATGCACCTCTAGAGGCTCCATCTATTTGAGAAAAGCCCATGAAATCCTCTAGCACGGCCTTCTCTTGAGCAGAAAAAATTTTTTTAATATGATCGGGGATTTTTTCGTTTTTGAATAGAGCGATGGACCCTTTGTAATCGCCCATCTCCTGGTGAGCCAGGGCAAGGTCCAAAAGGACATCGATATAAGTATCGATGATCCGGGGATTGGCCTTCAGGGCCTGACTGGAGTAATCTAGGGCCTCCTTGAAGGCCCTAAGGGACTCTAGGGGTCCTTCTAAATTGCGCACTGAAACGGCCTTATGATAAAGAACCTGGGCTACTTGAGGTACTGCTGAATCCGGATACAAGTCCTTGTACAGCTCTACGGCCTCATCATAGGCCTTCACAGAATTCTTGAAGTCCCCATGGCCGGCAAGGGCCATGCCTTTCCCGTGGTATGCCTCGGCCAGATTGGGATTCTTCTCAATGGCCTTGTCGTAGAATTTGATAGCCTCATCATAGTCGCATTTAGCTCTAAATGTGTCGCCTCTGTGGCTTAGAGCTTGCGGGTCTTCGGGGTCAAAAGTCTGGTCCTTTACGAATGACTGGCTCATATTTTTGCCGAATATAAGAGCAAGTCCACCTACAGCCCAGATATTAAGCGCCCAGGATAGGCTCACAAATACTGGCATTGTAAGTTTGATATTACCAGGATAACTCCAATAATTCGCTATCATGCCAAAATATTCCATTAGGAATCCTAAAGCGACTGCAACGAGTGTAACGGCAAGATTCCAGTCTAAATCATTTCTCTCATTAAAATAAAGTGCCAGGATGGCCATAACACCGTAGATAATCATCATTATTGAAGCATTAGGTCCGCTAAGTTTGACATAATTGACATAACCACCGAAATTCAAGAACGCAAAGATGCCTAGCGTAATAACAACGTAAGGCACGAGCCGAAAACGCCTTCCCTTTAAGCTAAATAGAGTGGGTCTCACTACATGATATGAAATGCCGACCAGTGTAATTATTAAGAGAGGAACCGCGAATAGTGGCCAATATGGAGGCTTTGCTAGTGACAAGCCTGATAGTAGCCAAGAACCAGTAACATTTTCATAGTTGTAATGCCACCAATTAGCCCGCAGAGCATAGCTTTCCACAAGATAAGCTATAATCAATGAAGAGAAAGTGATTGCAATTAGATGCTTCGTCTCCATCATTCTAACGAATAATGCACCAAGGATAAGCGTTAGAGTGAAGCCGAGGATAATGCCAAGGGAATTATTTAAATCTGAGAGAAAATATGAGGAACTACGAGGTAGGTAGCCATTTTTGAAGAAAAAGTACAGCGATATAAGCGCCAGGATGTAAAAAATAGCTAGATTTATTCTGGTTCTATTCTTACTAGCACCCGTTTCTTGGGTTTTCTCGGCCCAAAAACGAGGCGCAAACATGATTTTCATTAGTGCACGTTGGATGGTGTTCAAGTAAGGCAGATTGGCCGCATCTAAGAGGAGGAAATCAGCGCCGATATTGTAAACGGTGGCAGCGCCTGGAATCCCGTACGCTTTCTCGATGAAATTCTGAGTCTCCTCAACTGATCTAGGATCTGCCTTTTCCCAATTGCCGTCCTTGGAATTAGCCGGCAGTTCCCATTTGCTTATCAGCTGGGGAGCCGTTAGGTACAAATCACTCGGGATACTGCCGAGCAGGCTCCTTTCCGTCCCCATCATACCCCGGGCATACCTAAGAAATTTTATGTCCTTGAAAGGATCAAATCCCATCAGCTTCGAAGCTATTGTATCCGCCAATACCACGTTGTTGGAAGCCACGATAGTGTTATATTGAACGGATTGGGCGGCCAGGGGGCCCTCTGCCTCACCACCTTCACTCCCATCGATTATGGTGAGTGTGGGGGTAAAGGCGTAATTCACCCAGTACAAAAGCCCTTCCACTGCCGAATTCTTGTGGTAATTAGCTTTGTCTTCATTTGGCAGTGTGCCGTACATGTTCTTCATCCCCAGGCTCACGCTGGTGCTGAGGTGTGTCTTCATCTTAGGCACTGAGATGATGACGTCTGCGTCGAGCAGCTCTTTGGAGACGATCTCTTGGTTGGGCCTTTCATTATGTTCAAATACGGTGTTATCGAGGAAATCAAAGTAAACAAGATCAGTTTCGGAGAGATTTTTCAGTTCCACATTTTTCTTCTTGGCCCATTCATACCAGCCTTCTCCTTTGGCTGCGACTGAGAACTTTGACCATACCATATCGGCGTCGCAAATGAAGGGTTCGCCACCGGCTTCGCGAACCATATCCACAATGTATCCCACAAGTTCTTTAGATGTGTAGGTTGCAGAATTTGTGGGGTTGCCTCCGCAGATGTTGGCCTTTATGAGAACCCGGTCATTGCGCTTCACAAACCCTTTCATCCCGTTTGAGTCAAGCTTTTTGACAGCTTCTTCTACTGCCTCCTTCAGGTTGCTGATGTCGTTCTGGTTATCCGGGTAACGGACGATGGAGTATTTTGGGTTCTTGGCAATTCTCGATCTGCTATTGACATCATTGTAGGACCTGGATCCTGGCAATAACTTTCTTCTGCGCTTCTTTGAGAATAACAGCGCTGATGCATAGCCAGCGAAAAGCGCCAGAGGATAAACGAGTAGGAAGATAATGGCGACAAAGAGCGTAGGAAATTGATCCTTAGAAATTCCTGTTTTTATGATTGGGCCATTAGTATGCAGCATGAAAGCAGAGCTTGAGTTATTTGTTTGGACCCCTTGGTCATTCGTTTGGACCCATGGAAAAATATCAAGATAAAGCAGGCTGCTGAAGGAGATAAAGGCAAGCACAATGACCAGACCGATGGTAATCTTGGCGAGCCTCTCAAGGCCGGATTTCTTGCCTGCAAAATAGAGTGCGGCTCCAATTACAAAAAGCATTGGTGGATCTATAAGAAAGCTCACTCTACCCTCCTAATTAATGAGACATGATGTTATTAATGAGACATGATGTTTATATAAACCCCTCTGTATTCCAAGCTCCAACTACATTTCATGGATTCTTATATTTGGCTGAAACCATACTTCTAAGATTTTGCTTTACTGTGTCGCCTTGTTCTTTGCGCTTTGCGTAGAGTAGATAATATAAGCCTATTAATGATAAATATGCTACAGAAAAGAAAAATTCATATGGCCAAGGATCACTCGTTATCAAACGCCCACCCGAAAATGGATAAAAAGCGAAAACTAAAGTTGCACCCCAAATTCCCAATAAAAATCCTATTCCACCTGCGAGAAGTTCCTCACCTTTTATCAGTTTATCTACTTCATTTGTTAACGCGCCGTAGTCAATTTTTTTAATTATATATGTGGATTCATCTTTTGGATGTGTCAGTACAACCATTTCGCCTTTGCTGAATGGTTCTATTGTCTTCGACATCTATTCCCTCCCGTTGATAACACCCATACATTTTGCGCTGAATAACATTAAATTGCCACAATGAATACAAACAAGTGCAATTACAGGAAGTACATATCCTTTAAATGGAGGATATTCGGGATCACATTCTGACAGTGCAAATAAGTATTCTAAATACTTCCAATCGTCTTTTCCACAGACGGTGCAGGCACGACTAGGTTCAGGCCATTTCTCATTCAGATATTTTTTGACCTTTTCATTTTGTTCATCATTCAGTTTCATTTTAGTCCCAAACAAATATACTCATTATCGATTAAGAACAATGGTTACTACTATTAATTCTTTTCTAATGAAGATTTCGGGTCGTGCATCTGATTAACTGAAAGCTTGCTCTATAACCTGTATTTATAGTCTTTAACTCAACTTATTTAATCTAATATGGATATATCATGAGTCATGGGAAGAAAGCAAGAAAAGGGGATTATAAG
>JBGQAL010000042.1:0-17457 GCA_041494285.1 Methanotrichaceae archaeon | reverse complement strand
TTATGTATCCACCCTTGTGCAGGACAGTGTCTCCCAGCTCCGTATCTCTCTCCATGGAGCCGGTGCAGGGATAGGAGTGGTGAGCCTCAGAGATCTTCTCCAGGATGTCTGCTGGTCAGGCTCCAGGCCCAGCATCCGTTTAGCCACGAACCAGGTCGAGCCGCAGGGCGCTGTTCTAATGACGTTGGCGGCCACAATGTGGTCTTTTCCTTCCCTGCTCTTCTGCACTGCCACATCTATCAACGGCTCGCCGATTCCCGCCTGCTCCAGGAAGGCGGCTATGTTGGGCTTGGCAGGATCGGGCTTCAAGGCGCAGAAGGGCTTGGCAAAGGCAGCCTCCATGCCAAGCTCGGCCGCCTTCTCCTCTAGTTGCGCTCTCTGGCCCAGGGGCAGCTCTCTGGGGCTCTCGGAGCCTCCGACTATTCCCTTCACGCCAGCCGCTTTCAATTTAGGCAGGAGGCCGAAGAGGATGTCCGGATGGACGTTGATGACCAGGGCGATGTCCGCATCAGGGATGTCCTTAGGTAGGTAAGGCTCCACATCGTCTATGAAGTCACCAAGGGTGGCAGGATCGGGCATCTCCACCAGGGAGACTATGTTCTCAGCGTATCCCGGCCTGACCGATCTGCACTGGGTGCAAGCCTCAGCGCAGGAGATGCAGAAACCGGAGTAGTTTATCAGGTTGCCCGCTACTCGCTGACCGAACTCGCCGTTATAAAAGATAACAAGCTTCATTTTTCACTCAGTCCTACAGGCTATCGGTTCGTATGTTCGTATCGCAAATAATGTTTGCGGGGCTTTGCCGCCTGAACAAAGCCCGGCATCGTCTTGGGTTGCTCTATGGATTGATTGGACTTCAGATCGGCCGAGTGAGGGCTGACCAGTTGGTTCTGAAGGCATAGAGTATTGCGCCGAACCCAAGGCTGATCGCCACTATCTTGATTAGACCGCCTGCGATTGGGATGTAGAATAGGCCGTTCAATATCAAGAACCCGACAAGGAATACTACCAGATCGCTGGTCTTGAACTTGAGCAGATCGAAGATGGCCTGCCCGAGGCTGAAGGAAACGAAGATCCCGGAGAGCATTACGGCCAGCACCAAGAGCAGGGTCATGATTATGGCTAGCGGAATCCCTATGAGGGTCACGGCCACCAGCAAGATCAGTATCATCCCTGCAATCAGGAGAACAAAGCCTGCGATTGTCTTGACTGCCGTTGAGCTCTTGACCTCCGTATCGATCGTGGAGAATATCGCAGGGAAGAAATGCAAGAAGATCAATCCGGCAATCAAGTATCCCAGTGTCATCAAGATGGCGAACGGATTTACGGGATACTGCGGCTCCTCTCTCTCTGTCTTGATCTGATGGAATTCAACCCTGCCAGCACTGCCAGTGTTCTCGAACTTGCTGGCGCTGACGGTAAGGTTGCCTTCCACCCGGCCGGCATTGTTCACCGTTCCTCCAGAGATGTAGGCATCCTTGCCGATGACCGTTCCTGGCCTGATGTCCACCTGGCCGCCTCCCAGGAGGGCATTCTTGGAGATATTGCCCCCGATGTTCAGGTTCCCGCCGGCGGCCATGACCTTACCTCCGATGTGAGAGTTAACGGTTACCTGACCACCGGCGACTATCAGATCTCCGGCTACAGGCGCGTTGACGTTTATGTTTCCTCCGAAAACTGTGGCGCTGGCGACGGGAGCATCGATGTTGATTACGCTGCCGGTAGCGAACACGTCGTCGTCCACCGGCGTGTCGATGTACACATTTGCCCCGGAAAAGGTTCGCAGGGCTGCGGCTCCCGAAGACAAAATGAGGACGGCTAACAAGACAAGAACGACAATTTGCTTCATATCTCCCTACAACCATCCTATGAAATAAATAGCTTATGTTCTAAGGGATCAACCGTACCTCTCTTCAGTCCAGGGGTTTCCATGGTTATTGTATCCGTGAGACTCCCAGAAACCCGGTCGATCCTCTTTTGTGAACTCCACTCCGTCAACCCATTTGGCGCTCTTCCAGAAGTAAAGCCTGGGCACAACGAGCCGAACAGGATAGCCGTGATCCTGTGTGAGGGTTTTCCCATCGTGCTTGGTAGCAAAGAGGACGTCCTCCTGGAAGAAGTCATCAAAGGATAGGTTGGTGGTAAAGCCCCCCGAGGCATGAATTATGGCGAAACTGGCCTCGGGATTTATCTTGACCAGGTCCTTCAGAACGGAAGCGCTAACCCCTTCCAAGAGGTTGTTCAACCTTGACCAGGTCGTTACACAGTGAATGTCAGAAAAGACCTTAACCATTGGAAGGGCCATGAACTCATCGAAGTCCAGGTTCCTCTCTTTATCCACCAGGCCGAATATCCTGAACCGCCACTGTGATACGTCAACCTTTGGCACCCCTCCATAATGGAGCGTAGGCCAACCTTCCGTGACACTTTGTCCAGGGGGTACCCGGTTTTGCCTTCTGGTATCCGGGCTTATGATGGTTGCCTCGTCTTTCACCATACAATATACACCAGCTTGGAAAATCCGATCTGACTGAACAGAACTGTACAGGCCCTATACGTTATTATCATTCTCAAGTTTATAAGTATTGTTGGAACAAAGACGGATCAGAATAGAACCGAAGAAAAGAAAATTCGATCTTAGGTCGTCTTTGATGTCTTAAGCTATCTCGGATCCAAGTTAAGTTCGAATTGATCGTGAACGTCAGAGACATAAACGGCCTGGTGCGTATAATAGTTTATGAAAGAAGGTGGCCTTGGATGAAGCTGCCTGAGCTGCTGGCTCCCGCCGGATCGCCCGAAGCTCTGAAGGTGGCGGTTGCGGCGGGGGCTGACGCCGTTTACCTGAGCGGGAAGCGTTTTGGTGCCAGAAAGTTCGCTGCCAACTTCGACGAGAGGGAGCTGAAAGAGGCCGTAAACTACACTCACCTGCGCGGGATTAAGGTCTACGTCACAGTGAACACTCTGGTCAGAGACTGCGAGCTGTTGGAGGTCGCAAGATACTTGCTGTGGCTCTACGGGATCGGTGTGGACGCCGTCCTTGTTCAGGACGTTGGGGTGGCAGCGTTAGCGCGTCGGATCGTCCCTGACCTGGACCTTCATGCCTCCACCCAGATGACAATCCACAACCGTGCGGGAGCAGCCTGGGCTGAGGGGCTTGGGATGAAGCGGGTGGTCCTTGCAAGGGAGGTTTCTCTTCAGGAAGCTGAGGAGATCGGTAGGGGATTGGACATTGGACTGGAGGTGTTCGTCCATGGTGCTCTCTGCTACTGCTACTCCGGTCAGTGCCTTCTCTCTTCGGTTATAGGTGGACGATCTGGAAACCGAGGCATGTGCGCCCAACCATGCCGCAAGCCCTATGTTCTTCTCCGCGGGGAGAAGGACGAATACGGCCGGCCAGTCAACATGGCAGCCGCACCTATTAAGGACCGCTATCTGATGTCCACCCGGGACCTCGCCGTCTACAGCCATCTTGATAGGATTGTCAAATCTCCTATCCAGTCCCTCAAGATCGAAGGCCGGATGAAGTCTGCGGAGTACGTGACCATAGTTACCAGCATCTACAGGAAGGGCCTGGATTCCATTGCCAAAGGTCACTGGTCTCCGTCTGCTGAGGACCTGCAGGACCTTGCCTTGGCCTTCAACCGAGACTTTACCGGAGGCTACCTGGCAGGCTCCAAGGAGATCATGGGCCGGCAGATTTCAGATAATCGGGGATTCTTCATAGGCACTGTAGCCTCTTACGATATGAGGAACGGCGAGGCAGCCGTTCGCCTGAACGGCTCGCTAGGAGCGGAGCAGGGTGACGGTCTCGTCTTCCAGTCTCCAGGCCAGGAGCTGGGAATGGTAGTCCACAGGCTGCCTTTCTCCAGAGACGGACTTCTGAAGCTGAGAACCCCGGACAGGGTGAAGACGGGAGCCAGGGTCTACCTAACCAGCAGCATTAGGCTCAGTCGTCAGGCTGAAAAGATCATCTCCAGCGCCCGGGAGCAGATCCCAATCGACCTCGTCGTATTTTGGGAAGATGGTGTCCCTATTGTGGAAGGCAAATTGAAGGGGCCCAAAGGCTCCTTGAAGATCGAGGCAAGGGCCGGTTTCAGAATGGAGAAGGCCCAGAGCAAACCCTTAACAAAGGAGCAGATCGAGGCTCAGCTGAGGAGGACAGGGGGAACTCCTTTTTGCATCCGGAAGGTCGGGATGAGCTATCCTGGAGACCTATTTGCCCCCCTGGGTTTGCTAAACCAGCTCCGGCGTGACATCCTTGCCAAAGCGGAGACGACCATTCTGGATTCACAAAGACCAGACGCAGAGACGGTTACAGCAGCTAATGAGATGCTGGCAGAGATAAATCTGACAAAGATAGATACGTCAGACGCTTTCGGACAGAAAACAAGCAAATCCCCGAAGGCCCCATCCTTGGCGGTTTACGCAGACCGCTTGGAGATTGTTCAAGGAGCTGTGGAAAGCGGATGCGGACGGGTCTACTTTGAACCCCATATCAAGGGACCAAACCAGAAGGATGTTGCCAAAGAGCTGCTCGACCTGTTGAGTGAGGCAAAGAAACTGTGTGGCCGTGCTCAGTTGATCTGGAAGTGGCCGAGGATTACAAAAGACAAATACATAAAGTTCGCCGCTCCCTTATTGTCCCAGACTGAGCTGGACGGCGTCATGGTGGAAGGAATAGGTGCAGCAATGGCGGTCGTCGCTGCCGTGCCCAAGATGCAGCTATCGGGTTCAGCCAGCCTCAATGTCTGGAACCATTTAACTGCCAGGCAACTAAGTCCGCGCTTCAGCCGGCTGACCTTATCTCCTGAGCTTTCCTCAGACCAATTAGCTGAGCTTGTGGCAAAGTCTCGTCTCGAAGACGCTCCAGAGCTGGAGCTGATGGTCCAAGGCAGCCTGGAGGTCATGGTAGCTGAGGACTGCCTTCCCTGCGCTGCTCAGAGGGACGCGCGTAGCTCAACGGCCTCTTGGGGGCTGCAGGACTTCAAACGAACGTTCCCGCTCTGGCTGGACGACGACTCAAGGACTCATCTCCTCAACGCTGCCGAGACCTGCCTGGTGGATTTCATGCCGAGGCTCTTTGAGATCGGCCTGAACGGAATTGCAATCGACGCCCGTGGCAGGACCGGCAAGTATGCGAGAGAGATGGCAGAAATATACAAAGAGGCCATCGGTCTTACGGAAAAAAGAGGACCTGATCTGAAAACAGACCTTGGGGGTCTGAAAGATAAGGCCCGAGCGATCTCCCTTGGCGGAATCACCACGGGGCACTTCATCAAAGGCTTGAGGGATGAGCTGCCCAACCTTGGTTGATATCGAAAATCTGTGCAAAAGGAGCTGACAAATTAAGATCAGTACCGTTTCAGATTTCTATTCCGATCCGTTCGGCCATGATCAGATAGAAGCTGGCCAGACCCCTCCAGCCCTTCCATGCATCGGCAACCTTGCGGGCCTGGTCTCCGGTTATCTTTCGATCGGCACAGTAGTAATGGGAGATGCACCTTCGCAGGCCCAGGTCGTCTGCCGGCATTGCATCCAGCTTACTCATGCCACGGACCATGGCAAGCTCAGCAGTCCAGACGCCCACGCCTCTTATCTGGCTGAGTTCATCGATTATCTTTTCCTGGTCCCTATAATCTTTGAATTTCTCCAGGTCAAGGCCTTTTTGGATCAGTTGCGACAAGTCCCTGATGTACTCGGACTTCCTGGTGCTTAGGCCACAGCCACGCAACTCTTCTACCGTTGCCCTGGCCAGCTTCTCAGGCTCCGGAAAGGCGTAGTAAGTTTTGTCGCCCAGGGGAAGTATGTCTCCAAAGGTCTCGATCAACCTTCTCTCCAGGCTCCAGGCCACTTTCAGCGAGATCTGCTGCTCGACTATGGAGTCTACCAGGGCCTCGAATACGGTAGCATTGGAAGGGTTCCGGAGACCCTTGAGTCGCTGCGTGATCTTAGTCATTACTCGGTCGCCTTTCACAGTCTCATAAAAGAGCAGTAGGTCAAGATTCACGTTGAAGAGGGCTCTCACTATCTCTCCTGCCATTCTGATATCATCGCCGGATAGATCTTCATCCGGCATGAGGTTCACAGAAAGCTTGGGATCATCGACTGTCCCTGTGGAACGAAGGGCGACCAAAACCAGCTTTCCGTTGGGTCTTATGACCTGCCAGAAAATGCCATTCTCGTACCTTTGGATGCGTTCATTGCCTTCTGAGAATATCCCGGCACTGAGATCAAAGCTGAAGGGAGGAACGGGCTTTATATTAAATTCCATATAAACCGTTATGCTAGGATCGTTCTAAACTTGCATTGGGCTTTCAAACAGATGAAATCGTCAAATAACATAATCAGATACAACCCTGTTTTCACACACCTTCTTGACGAAATCCACCACTTTCACATGCTCTGGATGTTTCTGATAGCTGTAGAGGTCCTCTTTGCTCTCGAACTCCGAGCAAAGGGCCAGGTCGTAAGCAGCCTCGGAGTTGACGAAGTTGACCCCCACCTCGAAGAACTTAATCTCGTCGATTATGTCCTCCAGGGCTTCCAGCCTCGATTTCAGACTCTTGATATTTTCTGCCTTGTCTGCGCCCTCAGCAAAATCCTTGAACCTGAACATGACTATGTGCTTGATCATCCCTCTTCCTCCTGGAGATCACGCTATATCGAAGGTTAATAACGTTTTGCTCCTGTCAAAAGGTAGGAGTAACAAGGTCATCAGAGCTACTTCCATAGCCTCCGATTGCTCGGTCACAAATCTCTTAGCGTTGAGGGCGTCAACGATTCAGCTTTTTTTTGTTCTCTTCGTTCTTTAGCTCCTTCAAGGCATCAGCTGCAATCCGCCTGGCGCTCTTGGAGTCGAGCTCTCTGATCGCTTGGGCAGCATAGATGGCTGCTTCATGCTAACGCCTTATTTCTCCGCTTCTACCTCTAACCGCACCATTTTGACATGAGCCAATCCTTCGACAAGAGGGTAACGCTCAATGTACCTATCAGCTATCTCGCCTACGAACTCTGGTCTCAGTTTTTCTGGAAGCCTTTCAGTGTAAGGCAGCCATGTGTTCCTGACGATTCCTTCCAGCCCTTTCTTCCCGGCCTGAACCATGTCCTTTGGAACCAGATCCACACGCCTGGCCTTCAGGCCTGCCTGCTTTAGCCAGACTCTGTATTCATCAGGTCCATAAAAGTTGTAAGGAAAGCTGAAACCCTTGAAGTAGCCGGACCACTTGTCCTCCCGGATCAGATCCTCGGTTATAGTCAGGATCTCTTCCGCATTGCCTTTTCCACCGAACTGTAGCAGAACTCTGCCAGAGGGCACAAGGCTGCGCTCGATCCCTTTCAGGACCGGAAGATGATCCTTAACCCAATGGAGGCAGGCGAAGGAGACAACCAGATCGAACTCCTCATTAAAATCGAGCTGCATTGCGTCTCCCCACCGGAAGGCCAGGTTGGAACAGGTCTCAGTAGGGTACCTACCCCTTGCAAAATCTATCATGTCTTGGGACAAATCGATGCCCAAAACCTCGCCCTTGGGAATGCGAGAGGCAAGTTGCGCGGTGATCTTTCCGTCCCCGCACCCGATGTCTAGGACCCTCTCATCTCCACTAAGGTCCAGCCGGGATACTAAGTCCATGGCCCATCTGTACTGAGCAGAAGAGCTCTTCTCGTAGTCTGAAGGATCCCACTTATGCATCGCCAAAAAGAGAACCTTTGGATATAAACTCTTAATGGAACTTCTGCTAACATCATCAAAAAGACTCTACCGCTTAGTCTGATAAATTGAATCCTACAAAATTAGCCAAGTATACACGATCCTGTCAATATCTCCCCCTGCTATAGAAGATCTTCTTGGCTAGCTCGGCTGTAACGATGTATGCCGCCACAATGACTACTACTATGGCGAGGAAATAGACTGGCATTTTCGTGAAGCCAAAGGGCTCGGACAGCGGGGTGAAAGGCAGGATGAAGGTGGCGGCACCTACTAGAAGCGTCACGGCCATAAGGTACCTGCCTGGCCTTGACTTGAAGAATGGTCTTCTGGTTCGGATGATCAGCACAACCATCGATGCGGAGACCACCGACTCGATGAACCAGCCTGTCCTGAACTGTCCCACAGTTGCGTGCAAGAGGAAGAGCAGCACTCCGAAGGTAACGAAATCGAATAGGGAGGATACCAGGCCGAAGACGACCATGAATTTCCTGATGAACCCTATTGACCAGCGCCTTGGTTTCGATACCAGCTCAGGATCGACGCTATCACCTGCAATGGTCATCTCTGGAAGGTCGGTCAGTAGGTTCGTCAGCAGAACCTGGGTGGGAAGCAGGGGAAGGAAGGGAAGGAATAAAGACAACAGAGCCATGCTGAACATGTTTCCGAAGTTTGCGGAGGTGGCCATGAAGACGTACTTCATGGTGTTGGAGAAGGTCTTTCTTCCCTCCACCACGCCTTCGGTCAACACGCTCAGGTCCTTCTCCAGCAGCACAATATCGGCCGCCTCCTTGGCCACATCCACTGCGCTGTCTACGGAGATTCCTATGTCCGCAGCGTGGAGGGCCGAAGCGTCGTTGATCCCGTCGCCCATATAGCCCACCACGTTTCCGGCCTTCCTGAGGGCCAGGATCAGCCTCTCCTTCTGGTTTGGCTCCACTTCGGCATAGACATCCACCTCCTGAACCTGTTTAAGAAGGGCCTCGTCGCTAGCCTGGTTGATTTCAGGACCAGTCAGAATCCTTTCTTCCAAAAGCCCTATCTGTTTGCTGATGCTGGCGGCAACAAGCCTGTTGTCGCCCGTGATGACCTTGAGAGCGACTCCGAGCTTGTTCAGGTTGCGAATTGTCTCGGCTATCCTTTCCTTAGGCGGATCGAAGAATACCAGAAACCCCAAGAAAGTCATCTCCGCCTCGTCTCTTGTCAGGCAGACGTTGGCATCAACAATCTTTTTAGACAATCCCAGGACCCTGAAGCCCTTGCCGCTAAGCTCCTGGAACCTGGCCTGGATCTGGTCTCTGACAAGAGCGATGTCTACTTCACCTTGGACCGTCATGGCGGATGTACACACATCCAGGACGTTGACCAGCGCCCCCTTGGTCACGATTACGGAGTGCTCCACACCTCTTGACACCAGAATGCTCAGACGCTTGCGGATGAAGTCGTAGGGTACCTCGTCCAGCTTCTTGAATCCTGAAACGTCGGGCTTGTGGTGGCCTAGAATTGCTTGGTCTATGGGGTTACTAAAACCAGTCTCGAAGAAGGCGTTGACGTAGGCGAAGAGAAACACCCCCTCGCTCTCCCTGCCTTCCAGATCAAGGGCTGAGTGCATCTTGACAGTCCCCTCTGTCAGGGTCCCTGTTTTGTCGGTGCATAGAACATTCATGCTTCCGAAGTTCTCTATTGAGGAAAGGCGTTTGACGATGACCTTGTGGGCGGCCATCCGCCTGGCTCCGTGGGCCAGGTTGATGCTGATTATGGCCGGAAGAAGCTGGGGCGTCAGACCTACGGCCAGGGCCAGAGAGAAGAGAAAAGACTCGACAATTGGCCTGGCAAGGTAGACGTTAATGGCAAAGATTGCCACCACTAGAACCATGGTCACCTCCAGGAGAAGGTAGCCGAAGCGTTTGACCCCGCGCTCGAACTCAGTCTCAGGCTCCTTGAATTTCAGCCGCTGAGATACGCGGCCGAACTCTGTGTCGGTGCCTGTGTGGACGACTACGGCTCTTGCCGTCCCGCTGACCACGTTAGTCCCCATGAAGAGGCTGTTGATGCGCCTGCTCGGGGGAGTGGCCTGGTCCAGGACTCTCGAGATCTTCTCCGCCGGATATGTTTCCCCCGTCAGGGAGGCCTCGTTGACGAAGAGGTCCCTGGATTTCAAGATCAAGCAATCTCCGGGTACAATGTCTCCAGCCCTGAGAACGACTATGTCTCCTGGAACCACCTCCTCGACTGGAACCTCCTTCTGGCTTCCGCCTCTCAGAACTGAGGCTTTAATCTGAACTATCGCCAGCAGTTTTGCTACAGCATCTGCTGCGCTTCGCTCTTGCCAGAAGCCCAGCAGGCCGCTTATGAAGATTATGACAAGGATGATAGATGCGTCCGCTGCCTGGTGGAGGTAGATGGAAAGGCCCGCGGCGAACACAAGCAGCAGGATTATGGGGCTCTTGAACTGGGAGAGCAGCAGAAGAAGCGGATATGACTTCTTCCTTGCCTCAAGAAGGTTGGCTCCGTATTGCTTGAGCCTTTCCTGTGCCTCGCCCTCATCCAGGCCTTCCTGCCTGGTATTGAGCTGTCTGAGCAGCTCCTCTGGCGGAATAGACCAAAAGGAGGATAGATCCTGGCTCACAGCACTCTTTTTATCTCTCAGGGGATAACTCTTTCCAGCATCTAGGATATTTTAGGATTGCTGCAACCGCTCCATTGGTCTGCTCAATCCATAGTCTTAAAATCCTTCAGGCGGTCAGAATACAGCGTGGTAAAAGCACGGTGGATCTTCTGGATCCTGGTAGCAGCCTTCCTATGGTTGATGGTCAGCCGCCAGACGGAGATTCAAAAGGTGACTGGGCCGCTGATCCGTGGACAGCTGGAGTGGATACTAGTGGCTGCTCTTCTTCAGGTGCTCTACTACATCGTCTTCGCCGCCATGTTCAAGTCCGCCTTCTTCACTGTAGATGTTAAGAGCAAAATTCGCGACCTCCTTCCGGTGACCTTAGGTGCGCTTTTCATCAACGTGGTTGCTCCTACATGGGGGATGGCCGGAGCGGCGTTGTACGTCGATGATGCCGCCCACCGTGGTGAGTCGCCTGCCAGGGCAGCCGCGGGAACGTTGCTGGCCCAGGCAGCGGACTTCGTCGCCTTTGCAATGATCCTGGCGGGAGGCTTAGCCTATCTTTTGATGCGGCACAGGCTCAGAGGTTACGAGATTGCAGGAACTGCCGTCTTGTTGGTTATAACTTGCAGCCTTGCCGGTGCACTGCTACTGGGTCTACGGCGTCCTAAGCTGTTGATGAAGATACTCAATTCTGTGCAGAGAGGCGCAAACGGCCTGGCAAAAAGGGTCCACAAAGATGTTCTTCTACACGACGGCTGGGCTGCAAGAAGTGCTTCCGACTTCTCAGGGGCGGCCAAAGCCATTAAAGATCATCCAGAGCGGCTGGCTTTTACGGTAGTCCTCGCCCTGATCGCTCATCTGATCAACATTGCGAGCCTCTATTCCTTGTTCCTGGCTTTTCACGAGACAATTGAGCTAGGACCGCTGGTCGCAGGCTACGCTATGGGGATCCTCTTCTGGAACGTCTCCCCTGTTCCCCAGGGCATCGGCGTAGTAGAGGGAGTCATGGCCCTGGTGTACGCCTCCCTGGGAATCCACAGAACGATGGCGGTACTGGTCGTGCTGGCCTTTAGAGGGCTGAACTTCTGGCTGCCAATGCTGGTGGGATTCTTCCTGCTCCGGAAGGTGAAGATCTTTGGGCCAAAGCAGGAAGCTTAAAGCCCAAGCACTGGTCGACGCCACTGCTTATTCGACTCTATCCTTCTCGATCTTCTGCATTGGCTGGGGTATGGTGAGCCCTCTTTTGTCGCGTCAAGCATCGCAGGCGACCGCGGTTTCTGGTTAAAGTCGAAGGCATCGAGCAGGTCTCATGTGGTGGTGTCACGAGCTGTCATGGGCTTTACGACTAAGCGCTCTTCCACGATCTTCAACCACGACTCGAAGGAGTAGACCTTGTGGTCTATGTGACCCTGCATGGAGGAAGGACTTATAACAAACCCAGGAATGCGAGATTCAAAATAGGAACTTCTCGTAGATCCAATCTAATGTCGCCACCTGCAGATCAAAGTCTTGCGCAGCTCATCCGCAACCAAGAGCAATGGCATCAAGGCAAATAAGAAGAGCCAGTTGATCGGGGGTAAGGAAGCAGTCCCAAAGGCCAATTGGAGCTGAGGTACATAAATGACGGCTGAGACGATGGCCAGCTCAGAGGCGATGCCTATCCAGATCAGAGGGTTGGCGGAAATGTCGGCTTTCAGGAAGGACCTGCGCTCAGTCCTCTGGGCGAAGAGGTTACCTATTTGCGTTGTCACTATTGCGGCCAGGGTCATGGCTGTAGCTGCCTGGTACAGCTCCCCGTTCGAGGGCAGGTCCATAAACCTCCCCCAATAGCCGTTTGTCCAGAACATGAAATAAAAGGCGGACATAGCGGCAATGCTCTGCAGCCCTCCCAAGAATAGGTAGCTTCGGGCCAGTAGTCCTGGTGTTATTATGTGCTCTCGGAGGCTGCGAGGCGGCTTGTCCATTACGCCGGACTCCGGCGGCTCCGCGCCCAGGGCTAGGCCGGGAACCATGTCAGCGCCAAGGTCGACAGACAGGATCTGCATCACGTTCAGGGCGAGGGGAATTCTCCCGCCGCTCAGAGCGAAGAGGATAAAGGGTACCGCTTCGGCGGCATTGCTGGTGAAGATGTAAGTCGTGAACCTTTTGATGTTGGCGTAGACCGCGCGTCCCTCCTCCACTGCGTTGACGATGGAAGCGAAGTTGTCGTCGGCCAGAATCATGTCCGCTGCCTCTTTGGCCACGTCCACTCCACTTCCCGGGGCCACACCGATGTCCGCCTTCCGTAGCGCTGGGGCATCATTCACACCGTCTCCGGTGACTGCCACGACATGGCCTAGGCCCTGGAGAACGCTGACTACCCGCAGCTTATGCTCCGGAGTGACTCTTGCAAGGATTACCTCTCCCTCAAGAGCCGCTCTCAGGGCATCATCGTCCATTGAGTCAAGATCAGTGCCCGTCAAGACCAGAGGATCAGATTTGACGATGCCGATGAGCTCTGCAATGCTCTTAGCCGTAAGCCCATAGTCGCCTGTGATCATGATGATCCTGATCCCGGCGGTGTGACATTTCTCAACCGCCCGTTTCACCTCAGGCCTGGGCGGGTCCATCATGGCTGTAAGTCCAAGGAAGGTCAGATCGCGCTCTATTGACTTTGGCGTTTTCTCTGTCTCCTTCGGCAGCAAGCGCATGGCAACTGCCAGAACCCTCAGTCCTCTCCGGGCGTACTCGTCGTTCGATTCCAGAATCGTATTTCTAGCGGCATCGTCCAGAGGAATCTCTGATCCGTTCATCATTATGCGATTGCATATATTCAGAGTCTCAACTGGAGAGCCTTTGGTGTAGGCCACCCGTCCATCCTTAAAGCTATGGACCGTAGTAACGCGTTTTCGCTCGGGATCGAAGGGGAGCTCGAAGAGTCGGGGGGTTTTTGTCGACTCGGCGTGTAAATCGATTCTGGCCTTAGCAGCAACGACCAGGAGCGCTGCGTCGGTGGGATCGCCCAGAGCGGCCCATTGGCCTTGCCTCTCCTCGAGGCGGGCGTCGTTGCAAAGACCCGCTACCGTCAGTATCTGGTGCAGCTCAGATCTAACCAGCTCGCCGCCAGTTATCTCTCCCTTTGGCGCATACCCCGCTCCTGTAACTGTCAGCTTGACGCCGCCCACCCAGAGGTCGCTGACGGTCATCTGGTTCTGGGTCAGAGTACCGGTCTTGTCCGTGCAGATGATCGTGGTACAGCCAAGTGTCTCCACCACCGACAGCTTCTTGATAAGAGCATTGTGCCCTGCCATTCGCTGGACGCCCACGGCCAGGGACAGAGTAAGTGTAGGAACCAGCCCTTCCGGCACGAAGGCAGCGATCATGCCTATAGCAAAGACGAAGCTGTCTTCTGGCCTCATGCCAGCCAGGGCTACAGCAAGAAAGAAAAACGCGAGCCCAACAACAAGGGCAATCTTGGTCACAGTCTTGGTTACATCTTTCAGCTCTTTCTGCAGGGGGCTGGGCTCCTGGTCCACCCTCTGGGTCAGGCTGGCGATTTTCCCGAACTTCGTTTCCATGCCTGTGGCAAAGACTATCGCCACTCCAGACCCACTGGTCACGCTGGTACCAGCAAAGATCAGGTTTGAATCCTCTTTTAGAGAGACTGGGGAGGAGGATTTCCTTACCGGCCTGGACTCGCCCGTCAGCGCGGATTGATCGATCATGAGATCTGTATCCTCGACTAGGCGGGCGTCGGCTGAGACGCGGTCTCCTTCGCCCAGGATAATGACGTCTCCCGGCACCAGATCCTCGGCCAGGATTCGTCTCTCTAGGCTGTCTCTGAGAACTCTGGCATAGGCGGGCAGCATCGCGCGCAGGGCCTTCGTAGCCTTCTCTGCACGGTACTCCTGCCAGTAGCTGAAAATTCCGTTTATCAGGTTGACCATCCATATGGCTATTCCGAGTTGGAGCAGGCCGGCAAAAAAGGCGATCAAGCCACCTGCCCACAGAAGCACGGCCATCAGGTGGGTGAAGTTGGCGGCCAAGGCAGAGAGGCGCTTCTCTCTTACCTCAAAGATGACGTTCTTGCCATAGCGTGCTAGCCTCTCCTCTGCCTCTGTCTCGGTCAGGCCCTCAGCCCTGGTTCCCAAGGTCCTGAAAACCTCCGGCTGGGGCAAGGTCTGAATTTTCGTTCTTGAGTCTTCAGAAACTGAATTACTCATGGCATCAGGCTGGAACCTTTTTGTCTCTATTATTAGGTTTGGTTTGAATAAAATAGTTTAGTTTGATGGTCTGTGCTGGTTGCCGAATAGCTTTCGGTTTTTTTTTGAGCCAAGGTTGTTTATGAGTTCCGTGAAGCAGGAGCCCTGATGAGTCTGGTCGATGAATTCTGGAGCCCGGTACTAATATGGTTTGTTTACCATGAGATCCATGACCACGTTGTACCGATGGGGAGCATAGCTCCTCACGACCCCCTGGTAAAGCACGTCTATCTTAACCCCTAACTGAAAAGCTGCGGCTTCTATCAAATCGAGATCTTTGTACAGATCATCATCCTGAGAGATGGCATAATAGTGGACCACTCCGCCATTCTTGGCTGCCTGGATGGCAGGAATCAGAAACAGATGAGCTGTATGAGGCAGGTTCATTATGACGTGATCCGCGGTGTTTTCATAGGTTCGGGCCAGATCACAGGCGTCTCCCCCCAGGATCTCCAAATCTATTTTGTTCAGGATTGCATTCTCCCTCAGGTACTTCACCGCTACGGGGTTCTTGTCTATGGCAACGACCCTAGCACCTCTACGAGCCAGCAGCAGGGCAAAAGGGCCCACCCCTGCGAACATATCAAGGACGAAATCTCCAGGACTAACCTGTCTCGCGATTCGCAGCCGCTCTGTTCCCAGGCGTGGGGTAAAATATGCACCCTCCAGGTCGACACGGTAGCGAAGGCCGTGCTCCCTATGAACGGTGATTGTGCGCTTTTCTCCGGCCACGTGCCTGAACCGGCGCGTCCTGAACTCGCCCTCCACATCCGAGACGGGCGTGATCACGGATCTGAGGTTCTTGCACGAGAACATTAGGGCAGCTGCGACCTTTTCTGCATCCTCCTGCTCCACGATGGCGATGTCCCCGACAACCTCGAAGCTTGGCTGATAGCCAAGGATGCTCTCGGGAGTTGTTGTCGGCGGCTCCGGCTCGAATTCCATTTCGACCAGCTCGTAGTCAGAGATCTCCATCAGCAGTTTCTCTTCGACCAACTCCCGGAGAACGGGCAGGTAGACGTAAGCCTCGTCAGAAGTTATCTTCCTGCAGCGATCGAGGGCCCCAAGTCCTGCCAGGGCTTTGCGGAATTGCTCTCCCTGATTTCTCTTGACCTTTATTCCTGGGGAAAACTGTGGCATCATGAACCTTGACTGCTGGAATGAGCATAGGCAATAAATGTGTATCTCAAGATCAACCGATTTCTTGTGAATTCCGGTGTAATGGTGTAGATTTCAGTGTGCTTGAAGGGCAATCCTGTTGGTCATCTAGTCCTGGCACCCGTCGCGAGAGATTTATAGGCTTGAATATAACTAGAACATGATGGATAAGCGTCCCAACAACAGCAATGTCATAACCGCCTCTGAGATCGCTCAGTACGCCTACTGCCCGGTTTCCTGGTACCTGAAGCGCTCTGGCTGCCAGCCTAATACGCCCGGCATGGTTGTAGGAATGGAAAAGCATGCGAAAGTGGGGGAGAAGATATCCCTTGTTCAGAGGAAGGAGATGGCTTCCCGGCATTTCGGCTGGCTTGGTTTTTCAGTTTTTATTATCGCTCTTTTAGTCCTGGCACGGTGGCTATTGTGATTGTTTATGTTATAATCCTGCTATTGATCTTGTCCCTAGTTCTCCTTTTGGCCTCCAGAAAGGAGTCGATGTCCGCAAAAAGGGCCCGCGAAGAGTACGGCATCCCTCGTGGAAAGGTAATCTACACCGACCTGAATCGACCGGCAAAGCCGCTTTTCTCCAGGAAGTTTTTGATCGCAGGCAAGCCGGACTACATAGTCAAGGACAAGAAGACTAATGCCTTGATACCGGTAGAGGTGAAGAGCGGAAACGCGAAAAAACCTCACCGAGGTCACGTGCTACAGTTGGCTGCCTATTGTCTTCTGATCGAGGAGGACTATTCTGTTAGAGTGCCCTACGGGCTGCTGGTCTACGCTGATGGAAAACAGCACAGAATAAAATTCGACGATGCTCTGCGGTCCGAGGTTATTTCAAAGGCGGACGAAATGAGGAGATGCCTCAAGCAGGGCGGTGTGGCCAAAGGAAGACGATTTGAAGGAAGATGTTTCTCCTGCTCAGTTCGTGGCGACTGTGGCCAGGCGAAAGGCGGTTAACTGAAGGGTTAACACCAGCCCTTCAATTTTAAAGCACAGAACAGTTTGGACTGGCCTTAACGCTTCAGAGATGGAGCCGAACAGAAGAAATGAATAAGCTGCAACGGCATTCTTAGTTCAAAAGGCATAACAGAAAAAAAATCGTTGAGGGACCTACTCCAGCCACCTGAAGCCTGGTTCCCTGATCCGGTTGAGGTTCTTCATGAGGCCAACCGCATCTTCTTTGCTGATCTGGGTCTTCATGATTTGGGAGGCTACACATCGAAGGGCTTTCTTTTCTTTCTTGACGGCTTCGCTATCCTCGCTCCGGTCGTTAAGCCCGTGGGTCGAAAAAAGGTGCTCCTTATCGGTTTCTGCCCAGGTGTGATGTGCTTGCAAGCCCCACTTTTCGAACATCGCTGCCGCATGATCGAGGAGATGCTGATCAAAGCGCTCGGGAGTCTGGCACTCTTCTATCTGCTTCATGAACTCATCTTTCTTCAAATCATTCACCAATATGTATTAATTTATCCGATAGGATTTAGCTTTTTCTAAGAAGCTCCTCAACGCATTTTAGGATCTAGACTGAAGCATTTGCTGCTGAATTATGATTAATAAAATTCCCGAGAGTCCATGTATATCCTTCGATAATGTCTAATCTTTTTAGGAAATGGTTGATGGCCGACTATCTTAGCATTCGGATATTGCACCTGAGGCCTCCTGACCCTGGCATCTAGTCAGGGCCGCAATGAAGTGAGCGTGTTATTCGTGGCAGGTCGCGAGAAGGTCCTGACAGATTA
>JBGQAL010000039.1:0-17668 GCA_041494285.1 Methanotrichaceae archaeon | reverse complement strand
GTTGGTTCCCCTCCTCATTCGTTATATCCCTTACATAGATGCACATACTCTTTGCCCCTTCAAATCCCTTTATTGAACAAAGAGTATGTTAAATAATATAAAGTTTATTTTCAAGAAAATTTAGGTTGAAAGGGCACTAGTTATGCTTATGCTCGCTCTATTACCATTCGCATAGATTTTGCTTACTATTTCTATATGCAATCTTTCTATTAAATCCCCTTTTTGGATGGTCTGCATAAAACTTAGCATTGAGCTGTATATCTGAGCTAACTCAAAAGCCTCATCTTCATCAGGAATGTTTTCAATAACCACTCATACTCAAATGAGGCGCAAAGATGCTTCCCAAAAAAATTGGCCTACTTAAGGGCACAAAACGAATTTGACGGCTCTCAAGATATCTTCTTCTCAGCCGCTTTGACCAGCTCTTCGGGAAGGTTGTATTTTCTGGCTATATTAAGGGCTTTCCTGTAAAGGCCAGCCTGCATATACTGCTCGAAGGATTTGGTGGCTGCTGCAATCAACATCATCTCCGGGAGCTTGAATTCATCGGCTATTTCAGCAGCATTCTTGGGAAAGCCAAAGTCCATTGACTTGTTGAAGGCCTGGATTGCTGCTTCTTTCACTATATTCTCCGGGAGGTTCATCTCCTTGGCGTAATCCGTCGCGGCCCGGAAAAACTCGCTGTCGATCTTCCTGCGGAAGGATCTTATGGCTGCCTCATTCTTGAGATCCGCAGGGAGATTGTACTGCATTGCGAGGTCTGCAGCAATGGAGTAGTCTCCTTTGTCCATGCACTTGTCGTACGCCTCTTTCACAGCCGGTTGCAGCATGTCGTCAGGAAGACTGAAGGAGGACTTCATCTTGGCCGCTTCTTTGAAAGCCCCCAGCCTCATCTTCTCTGCGAACTTCTTTGCGCCCTCTTCTAAAGTGTCAGGCATCTTAACCCCATATTACCAGGAGTGCAAATGATATAAAGAAGAGCATTTGAGGACGTTCAACGTTTTCAATTAGTCCTCGTTGTGATCGTCTCTCAGGGTTGCTACAAAAGCATACTGCGTGGTCGTAGGAAGCTTTCTGCGCAACTCCCTGACATCAGGCAGGTAGACGATCATGGACTTGCCCTCAGGACGGGCCTTTCCCAAAAGCTTGCTCACCATCTCCGTTTCAACTTCGCCCTGGATCCTTGCCGCACCGCTGCCGAAGTCCGGTGACATCTCAATTAGCAGCGGTAGCCTCAAGCGGTTCCATAAGAACCTGGGCAGCGACTGGGATATCAGATCCAGCTCGACCTTGTCCATTATGAAGAAGGTGTTGTCCTTGCCCTTGATGCCGGGCTTCTCCATTGCCAGAAGCTCTGTTAGAGGCAATCTCTTTCCTGGAAGGTGCTGGTTCAGGGTCTGAATGGCCTTAATCAGAATCTTCTTGTCGCCGAAGGTGCTCCTATCGCCTGAAAACGCCATCGTCAAACTTAGGCTCTGAAGGGACTTAAAGATAACCTTTATCGATATCCTTTAAGGTGTGCTGGATTGGGCTCTTCTTCAGGTTCAGGCACTTCTTGGCAGCCTGGGCCACCCTTTCCCGATCCTCATCCCGAGCGTAGACTCCGAATCTCCAGTTGGCCCGGTTGGCCTTCTCCAGGATAGCAACCAGAGGTGACACATCCCTCAAAGGTTTCACCTCTCCATCGACAAGGACAGGGAAGTCGCCCTCTTCAGCATCCGGCAGGCTGGGGTTGTCCACCAGCACGTAGTCTGTATCCAGCCCAGCCTGGTCGGCTATCTCCTGAGCTATTCTCCGCTCGTTCCCCCAGGATCTTGAATACGACTCCAGGCTCTCCAAGCCTACGTAAACAGCTCGCTTGAATAGCCTCCTGGATTTGATCCGTGAGACCATCTCCGCAGCGATTCCCCCATTGGCTGTCATGGAGGAGAAAAGCTCTTCGTCGTCCATGGCCTTGATCTCGCCTGCCTCGATGCCGTCATCGATCATCTTTCGTATGCCGCCTGATATCATGCACTCCGAGATCCGACAGACGTGGTGGTAGTAAACAGCCGGGTGCATAAGCAGTCTGGAAATGAGGAAAGAGGTCGCCGCCTGGATTCCCCCTGACTCCACCACAAGATCTCCTAGATGGACCTTCATCATCTTTATGAGCCGAAGATGATCTATCACACCGTAAGCTACGCCGGTGTAGTGAGAATCGCGGATCAGATAATCCATCCTGTCTGCGTCAATCTCGCTGCTCACGATCTGGCCCAGTCGATTCTCACCGTTTATCGTGGACTGGATCTCCTGGGGGAGTAGTCCATGCTCGCCGAGGACCTCTCTCAACTCGCTCTTTCTCAGCAGGTCGATTACGCTTTCGTGCTCCCTTCTTAGAAAGGGCGAGAGGGCTGCTTCGGTTGCGTGGGAAAGCGGACCATGGCCTATGTCATGCAATATTGCCGCAGCGCCCACTTTCAGCTTCTCTTCTTCGTCCAGGCGCAGGTGGTCGGCCAGGACCCTTGCCAGATGGTATGCACCCAGGCTGTGTTCGAACCTGGTGTGATTGGCTCCAGGATAGACAAGGTTTGCAAGACCGAGCTGCTTGATCCAGCGCAACCTCTGCATTTGTGGCGTGCCGATCAAAGCCTGAGCAAAGTCGTCGAGCTTAACATACCCGTGAACTGGGTCTCTGATCTCTATCATTTTATCAGAGCTCGGTTCCGAAAGGATGACCCCTTAGAAAGAAATCGAAAAATAGAAAAGGATGTCCGAAATCCGGCATCCTTCAGTGAGCCTCGCCCACCAGGTCCTTTCCGGGCTCTTTGCGCTCCACTGTGTCCAGCTTGCATTCGGTGGGAGTGCAAACCAGCACGTCCTGGGACTGATACTTGGTGTACGGATTCTCAGGTATGGCGGTGTCCAGACCCATGGAGGCAGCCATCATCTCCACTATGTCCACCATCTTCATCGGAGACTGAGCTGCGTTCCTTCCATCAATCAGGTTCAGCCTGCAGAACGGACAGGTGGAGCAGATGACCTCTGCCTGAATATCCGTTGCATCCTGCACTCTGGCCTTGGCACAGTCCAGTGCCAGGTCCGGAATTCCTGCCTTCACACCGCCTCCAGCTCCACAGCACCTCTGCAGAGCCCTATTTCTCACCATCTCCTGGTACTTCACTCCGGGGATGGATTGGACGCACTCACGCGGCGCCTCGAAGGCCCAGTCCTTTCCTTTCAGGTGCATCAGATGCCGGCCGTTATGGCATGGGTCGTGATAGGTGAATTTGTAGTTCAAGGGTATCTTGTATTCAACCTCTCCATTCCTTATCTTCTCTCTTAGGAATACGGAGAGCGGCATGGTCTCGTAGGGGATGTAGCCCTCGTACCACATGGGCCAGTCGACTGCGGCGTTCCGAAGACATCCGGCACAGGCGAATAGCACGGTCTTTGCTCCACTGTCCTTGAGGGCATCGATGTTATGCACAGCATGCTCGGCCATTACTTCTCTCTGGCCAGTTCTGATCAGGGCTGAAGCACAGCACCATTCATCCTTGCCCAACATGGCGAAGTCTACATTCAGCTTGTTCAAAATCCTGACTGTGGCCACTCCTAGAGCCTGCTGTCTGTAGGCGGCGGTACATCCCGCAAAGTATACTATATCTCCGGATTCTTGCACCTTGGCATCCTTGGGTATCCAGCACAGCCGGTCTTCCTGCTTGGCCATATAGGGGTTACGATCTCCCTTGATCAGCTTCGGGAAGAAGGACTGCTTTCCGAAAGGTCCGTCGCCGCGCTTGACCAGGTTTGGCCTCATGGCCTCCCAAAGCTCTACGGTCTTGATTCCAGCTTCGCAGACCGTTCCGCATACGCCACAAGTAGTGCAACTGTATGTATCCTCGGTGAAAACCCTCATCTCATCATCGGTGAGTGGCTTGGGGCCGAATATCTTGGCCCGAAGGCCATGGCTCTTGGCCATGAGCTCTCTCCACCTTGCATTCTTATACATGGGAGTGATGCCGGGCCGATCCGGTCTGACCGCGAAGGTGGGGCACCATTTCATACACTCCTGGCATCTGTTGCAACCATCAATTTCCAGGAGCTGGGTAGACATCATGTAGCCTGTCATCAAGGGCTTGGATTCTTTGTCAGCCTTATCAGCCATTTTACTCTCCTCCTCTATTTGCCAGCAGGGTCAAGGGCGTTGCTATTACATGGATGTACTTGGACCAGGGCAGAGCGAAGCAGAATAGCCCCAGAGCAAGTATAGTGTGGACCAGGGCAAAGTGGGGTGCATAAATCGGGTATGCAAAGGCATTCCCCATCAGGAACGAGTTGCCGCGCATCCATTCGGCGTAGAATCCCGTGATGGTTATCAGAAACACTGCGCCGATAAGGAAAGCATCGTAAGAGCTGGTGTTGTCCCTCACGAACTTGAGCAGTATCCTCCTGGATATGGCGATGGTTGCGCCGATTAGCAGCAGGTATCCGAAGAGATCAAAGGGCAGGGACAAAGCCTCCTTCACCATCTCCGCCTGGTCGGCAAGCCCGGCAATATTGAAATTATTGACTATATCTAGCATTAGCCCGAGACCCGAGAGGGCAGCCAGGGTCAGGAAACCATAGAACATGGACATGTGCATTACCCATCTCACTGGGCTTCTGGCAAGTGTCCTCCTGAGAAGCAGGACATCTAGAACAACCGTTCTTATAAATACCCACAATCCGCCTTTGAAAGCCTCATTGATCCAGGTAGCGAGAAACAGCCAGAAGCTATTACGCAGCTGGTCGTGATAACCCGTCGATCCGAGGCCCCATTTCTTAATGTTGAAATATATACCGTATATCCAGATGCCCAGTACAATAACTGTAAGGACAATCACAATATTAAAAGTGAGGCCCAACGTGTAGAAAGCCATCTCATTTCCTCCTCCATATATTTATCACAGTACCGAGGCGATACGACCGTCATTGGTGACAAACTTACCTGATAACTAATACTTAAATATTCCCTCACGGTCGTTCCATTGCTTAAATATAACCTGGTTGGCCGTGGAATGAGAATCGAAATAGAGGGTTCATCTATATTCATGAACCTTATGCTGCGTTGACCATCGCGCCGATTCCACAGCTTTCCGGAGCTAAACCTTCAAGATCGGGGCGAATGGGCGAATGTTCAGCGAGATGATTCAAATCATAAACTATCGTGATATTCTAAAGGCAGCAGGAAAGTCGTCAAAATATGTTACATTTATTTGGGTCTGGACACACTGAGCGTCCAGACCTATATCTTCTTTAAAGGATCTGTGGTCTTCTTTTCTTGGGCATCTCAGGTCCAGGTTCTGGTCCCCGAGTATTGTCCCCTATTCCAAATCTTACGCCAGCTTGAAAGTTCCCGGCGTCTTCAAACACAAAGTTCTGACCGAATTCGAACAAGATTTCCTCCGAACTGTACTCGCTTAATCTTTTTGAGTCTGCGTTTTACTAAATCATCTCAAATGCATATCGTCGTTGATCGAATCTAACTACGTTGATCATCGAATATAAACTTTTTGGTAACATCAAGGAATACCAATTGGCTGTCCCAATAACGTCTGCAGTTGTTTCAGCTCGCTCACGCTCATCTGCCCTGGAGCCGTGGCCTCTGAAACGTACCCATAGGTCAGTGCAGACCCATAGAGTGGAGCAATCGCTCGCATATGGCGGCCCAATTCTCCCATTGCTATCACGCACAAAGGTGTATCCACTTCGAAGAGAAGTTCCAGAAGCGTCAGGTTGTCCCTAAGACGACCGGGAGTGACGACTATCTTCGCAACAGAAGCCCCGGACTCAGAGATCACACGCAACGTTGATCTGAGTTCTTCGGGGCTGGGCATCCTCGTAAAATCATGGTAGGAGACAATCACTGGTTTGTCGATCCTTCCCAAGAGCTCGTCTTTAAGCTCAGCTCTGAGCTCAATGTCCACAAAATCGGCATACTCGGAGGCCTGGCAGAGCAAATCTATTCGCTCTTTTTCGGTGCCTCTGAACGATCCGCCTTCAGTCCTCCAACGATTGGTAGCGATCAGGGGCAGGCTCGTTGCGCTCCGAATTGATCTCATGACCGCCAGGGGATCTCCTTCAACGAGATCTAGCCTGACCTCCATCATATCGGCCTCCGACGCTTGCAGGACATCTCTGACAGCGTTTTTCCCCAGGACCGCCACGATTCTGGGTTTGAGCTTCATTCTTTCATCCTTATTCATTTATATAATTCCAGGATACATCTTAAATCCATCTCTATTTCTCGATGATGCTCTCCTCTATGCTCATGCCGAAGTGCCTGGCACCCTCCTCCAGATAAACCATCACCTGATCGCCGATCTTCAGATCGGCCACTGACTTGGGAGAGCCATCCGCGCCCACAAGCTTTATGGTCTCAGCATTCTGTAGCAGGGTGCTGATCCTCTCGCCCTCGGCTTCGGCCTCTATCAGGATCATGGGCCTCTTTTCGATCTTTGACCGGCCAACAATTGCAGTCTGAGCCTGGCCGTCTTTGTTGACCACGGTGACCTCATCCCCGGATTTCAGCTCCGAGAGGTACTTGGTCATCTCGCCTACTTTTATGTAGGCGTGCACAGCTCCGGCGTTTACCCTGAAAGGCCTGGCTGCCACGTAGGGGCTATCTTCCGACTCGCTCTGGACCAGGAAGAAGGCTCGGGACTGAGAGCCTACAAGCATTCCTTCGCCCACGTGCATGAGGCTGCAGGTGTCAACGCAGACCCGGTCGCCCATTCCTACTGGCTTGACGTTGGTTATCTTTGCTGGAATCAGGTTCAAATGAGCCTTGTCTGACCGCTCTACCATTTCTTGCACCCTTTTGATCTCTGATAAGTCCGATGTGTCCAACAGGACTCCGTCCGCTCCCTGCTCCAGAGTTCCCAGGGCCAGCTCTGCCTCCTCTGCGCTCTTAACTCCGCTGATGATCTTGACCTGAACCCCATGGAGGCCGGCTATCATATTCTCCAGGGGAATGACCTTCCAGTCGGTGCCTATAACCAAGAGGTAATCGACGTGTTTTCCCAGTTCAACCGCAAACTGCTCATACCTCTTGCCAGCCACCACCACATAGCCGGCTTTCGGTCCCTCGATGGTCTTGGCCAGGGCGATGTCCATGGAGGCACTGAAATCTCCAGGCAGTGGGATGGACCCGTCGCCTTCACCGTTCTTTCCTATAACCAGAATGTCCTGGAGGCCCCTTTCCGCGCCAAAACAGGCCACCTTTATGCCGCCTAGCTCCTTTACGCGCTCGGCGTGCTCACAGTCTACCACCACGCTGTCAAATCCCGATTCAAGGGCAGTGGTGATCCTGGGCTTGATCTCGTTCCAGGAGCCGATGTTTGCCATGAGCCACTTCTCTTTCATACGCTGTATTGCGACATACGCTTACTAATTCCTTTTGATCTTCGAGGATTTCAGGATTTTCTCCAAGTAATTTTGTTAGCACTCAGGAATCCATTGACTCTTGTTTAAAATTCTTTGTCCAACGTCATGCCCACACGACATCCACTTCATCCGGCCTGTATCCTGGCCTGACGTGAGATTCTGAAATCGGTGTGACAATACCGCTCTTCAGCATGAGCAGCCCGTTGTAGGCGATCATCGATCCGTTGTCTCCCATGTACTTCCTGTCGGGCAGGTAGAACTTGGCCCCTCGCTCCTCGCACATTGTGTTCAGCATCCGGCCCAAACGTTTGTTCGCTCCGACTCCGCCCACTAGCAGGACTTCACTCTTCTCAGCATGGGCCATAGCCCTTTCAGTGACTTCTACGAGCATTGCGAAGGCCGTCTCCTGGAGGCTGTAGCAGACGTCGGCGAGGTCGTGCTTCTTGGTCGCCTCCGTAGCGGCTGTGGACATGCCGGAGAAGGACAGGTCCATGCCCTTCACCGTGTAGGGCAGGGGGATGTATTGTTTGGCGTTTCGGGCCAGCTCCTCCACCTTGGGGCCTCCGGGGTGAGACAGACCAACTGACCTGGCAAACTTGTCTATCGCATTTCCTATGCTTATGTCCAGGGTCTCTCCGAAGATCCTGTACCGGCCCCGACGTAGCGCCAATACCTGGGAGTTGGCTCCGCTGACGTATATGATAGCAGGGTCGTGGGCTCCCGACTGCCACTTGCCTACCTCGATGTGGGCCACACAGTGGTTGACGCCCAGCAGTGGCAGGCCCATGCGAAGCGATAACATCCGAGCAGCCGTGGCCACCGTTCGCAGACACGGCCCAAGGCCCGGCCCCTGGGAGAAGGCTATGCCGTCTATTTTCAACTCTTGTTCCCTTGCCACCGCCAATATGGAGCCTACAACTTTGGCCATGTTTTCAGCGTGGTGCTGGGAGGCCTCCCGGGGGTGGATGCCTCCTTTGGCAGGGACGTAGGTTGCGCTTTTTTCGGCAATTACCCTTTTCTCGTCGACCAAAGCAGCGCTCAGGTTCCAGGCGGTTCCTTCCAATCCGAAGATGATCATCTTTCGACCTGTCCCCTAAACATAGCCGGAACCGATATCCTTTCGATATCGCATTCCATTGAACCTGATCCTCTTGATGTTCCCGTAGGCCTTATCCCTGGCCGACTCCAGGGTCTTACCTCTTCCTACAAGGGTCAGCACCCTGCCGCCAGTGGTGAACAGACGTTTGCGACCGGAGGCATCGGTCCCAAAGGCAGTGCCGTTATGGTAAACAAGCACGTCCGGATCGGCCTTCTCTAGGCCGGAGATGGGCATGTTGGTGTAGTGGGGTCCCGGATAGCCAGGCCGTTCTTCCGATCCGCTTGACAATGGCTTGATGGCCCGGCCACTAATAGCACAAACCCCCACACAATAGTCTTTGGACCACTGCAGCTCAACCGATCCCAGACCTTTGTCCAGAACAGCCTCCGAGAGCTGGTACATGTCCGTCTCCAGCCGCGGAAGGATGACCTCTGCCTCGGGGTCTCCCAGGCGGACGTTGATCTCGAGAACATGCGGCTCTCTATCCTCGGTGATCATAAGGCCAAAGTAGATTACTCCTGTATACTCGTGGCCGCTTGCCTCACGGAAGCCGATAATGGTGGGTACGGCGATTTTTTTCATTATCTTGTCTGTGAGTTCATCATCCAGCCAAGGGTGAGGCGAGAACCCTCCCATTCCGCCTGTGTTCGGGTTGTTGTCCAGGTTGGGGTTTCTTGAAAGCTTGTTGAACAGCCTTATGGCCACCACCTCATCGGGCGAGAAGGCCTGCTTGTAATCCATGGCCGACTCAAGCGGCAGAACGGTCTTGCCGTCTGTGATGGCAAAGAACATAAGCTCCCTACCGATCAGCCTTTCCTCCACATCGATTCTGTTGCCTGCATCGCCGAAGAGCTTGGGATCAACCATTATCCGATCGATGGTGGACAGTGATTCATCGAGGGAGGAACAGACAACCGACCCTTTGCCTGCGGCCAACCCATCCGCTTTAATAACCAGTCCTTTGTCAGGGTTGGCGTCGCAGAACTGGGTAACGTAATCCTTTGCCTCCTGGGGATCTGCGAAGTTGATGAAGGGTGGGACAGGAACTCCAATGCCCTTGAGAAAATCCTTTGTTAGGCATTTGCTGCCCTCCAGAATAGCGGCCTCTTTTCTTGGACCTACTATCCTCTGGGTCTCCTCCTGGAAGATGTTTACCATGCCGTCCGACAGATAGCCTTCAGGGCCTACAAAGGTAAGGTCTATGCCTTCTAGTTTGGCGAAGTACAGCAGCTCAGAGATGGACTTTAGCGGTCGGCCGTCATTTGTAGCCAGACGGCACTTTTTCATCATTTCGCTGCCAGCGTTGCCTGGAGCCACATAGACCGCGTCGACCAACGGGCTCCTAGAGAAGGCGTCAGCTATGGCATTCCCCCTGCCACCTGCATCGACAACCAGAACCTTTGCACCGGACATGTAGGAATCACGAAGGGATAACCACTAAATAAGCATATTCACCGGCGATCCAACGGAAACTATCTGTGCCGAAACCTTGCTAAATCGCCTCGACAGAAGGTCTTTAAAGCTATTTCCTCTTTTCGTGTTCCGACCACTTCATCGCTATGCACTAGCCTTCGTCCGTCCGAAATGTATATATCTAGCATCGACCTTGGGGTGGTCCGGGCCGGTAGCTTAGTCAGGCAGAGCGAAAGGCTCTTAACCTTTAGGTCGGGGGTTCAAATCCCTCTCGGCCCGCTTTAAAACGGGGCTGTGGCCTAGCCAGGTAGGGCGACGGGCTCCAGCGGTATAATTGATGATGAGCAACGGGTCTGCTGAGGTCTCTCGACGGGGAGGCTGTTGATGATCCGTTGGAGCACTGAAATGGGTTGTTATCAGCCACCGTTTTCCGGAGGTTGGAACACTTCAGTATCGGAGAGACCCGTCGATCGTGCGTTCGAATCGCACCAGCCCCACCTCTTTTTCACAGTTCGCCGGAATAGCAGGACAGTTTAGAAACGCAGCTCTTAAATAATCTCGGTGCATGGATATGGAAGGGTGCCAAGATGTACCAGGATATACTGACCATGTGCTGGTCTATCAAAGAGGTCAACAAGAACCTCTCAGATAGAAAGCAGCTCACCGATTATTCGATCAAATACCTGAAGAATGCTTGCTCGGAGCTGGCGGAAATGATTAAACAAGTCTCAAGTTCCAGACCCCGAGAACAGATTGTAGTGGTAAGCAAAAACGGCCAGAAGAAGCCTTTTGCCCTTGGAGAAGTAGCTGAGATGCTATACGATCCTAGGAAAATCGTAGAGCTCAACTTGATAGACAACGTCGATCGATGGGCCAGGTCGAAAGCTTAACTCAAAAGTCTTCCTTGCAATAGTCTATTGCTAGTCCAATTAACTCCCCAAGGCGCACGCCCTTTCGCCCTCAGCTTTTTGGAAAGTTCGGAGCGCCTCAGTACTCATAGGGCTCATCACCAATCAGGCATACTTTTATCTTCATCGGCGCTGCAATACAACCTTGTTATCCTCCTTATAGATAATAAAATCGATAAGATCGATTTCAGGATCTACATCGATGTGTTTACTCGACGCCGGGACAGCTTAATCAACTCTAGATTCCATTCACATAAGCATGGTGCGAGTCGGAGTTCATGTCTCCATCGCCGGGGGAATCTCTAACGCAGTGGACAGGGCTGCAGAAAGAGGGTGCGATGTCTTTCAGATCTTCTCCAGGAATCCCCGAGGATGGAGAATCAAGGATATATCCCCAGAAGATGCCGAGAGCTTTGTCGTGAAGTTGGAGAGATCGGGTATGGGCCCGGTCTTCGATCATATGCCGTACCTTCCCAACCTAGCATCACCCAAAGACGACGTCTATAGTAATTCATTGGCAACATTGACAACCGAGCTTCTTAGGTGTGGCCAGCTCCACATACCATATCTCGTGACTCATATGGGAAGCCATCTGGGTGCCGGCAAGGCTGCCGGCTTGGAGAGAATCGTGAAGGCCATCAACAGCGCCTTCTCAGCAGCTGAGAACAGCGTAATGCTCCTGCTGGAGAACACTGCAGGAACCAAGAACAGCATGGGTGGGTCTTTTGGCGACATCGCTGGCATAATCGATGCCCTGGACACCAAACGTGTTGGCGTCTGCCTGGACACCTGTCACCTCTTTGCTGCTGGATACGAGCTGAGGACTCCTGAGGGGCTCGATAGAACAATCGATGATTTCAATAGCAACATTGGTCTTGAGAAGCTGAGGCTCGTTCACCTGAACGACTCTAAGGGCGGCTTAGGCTCGGGGCTGGACAGACACGAGCATATCGGCCTCGGAGCAATAGGCGAGACCGGATTCAAGACAATTCTCGGCTTCGAGAAGATCAGAGCTTTACCTTTAATTCTGGAGACACCGATTGATTCAAGAAGGGACGATCTGGAGAACCTGTTGGTGGCTAAAGAGCTGGCTTCTCATTGAATACTGCCAAGAACTCGAATTGAAAATGCTATACTTAGAATATCATCAAAGAGAGCTGTTCAAGAATTAACGAGCATTACCAAAGACGTTCTCGATAACCAGCATCAAGGCATCTTTTGAGATGGGTTTGACCAGGTAGGTGCTTGCACCAAGATCATAGCTTTTCTGGATGTCATCATCAAAATTGGAGCCGGTCAGCATTACCACAGGAATCCGACTGAGCTTGTGATCCCGTTTGAGTTTGGTCAGAAGGTCGATGCCGCTTATATCGGGAAGGTTGATGTCCAGGAGGATGAGGTCTGGAATCATTGATCCATCCTCTTTCAAGCGTACCAGAGCTTCGATTGCTTCCTTGCCGTCTAGGGCCACCAATAGGTTTCGGTCGAGCCCGGCCTTTCTGAGGATTATCTTGGTGAAGGCTACGTCTTCGGGATCGTCCTCCACCAGCATGACTCTTAGTTCTTTGGTTTCCATTACCTCACCGGCATCTTGGGCTGATTCGCCAACTCGACCAATCGACTCAAGATGGTTGCCTCTTCCAGCAAAAATAGTTTTCCCACTGGGTGTTCAGTTTACAAGGAGTTACCACGAGTTGAGCTCTCATCATGCGTCAAAATATTTTTCTTGAAACTTTGCCGCTTGTTAGGAGAACTACCCTGCTGAGAGGCACATCATCTTCGAGTTTGTATCCTAAGGTAGCGGAAAGCTCCCCGGCAAAAGTCAAGATCTCAGCGTGCTCCGGCATAGCCTCCCTGCTCAACCTGGCCCTGGATCTCCCCAGGTGCATGTAGGCCTTGGCCTCGACGAAATCGGGTTCTGCCTGTTCTAACAACCTAGCGTATAATTCTGGATCGGCCATGTTCAGCCGGCGAGCCAGGGTCATACGCACAACCGTCCTGCAAGTGGCGTCCTTGAAGACAGAGAGGCTCTCCAGGATCTTCTTCCATAGGCCACTTGACGATGGGTTGGAGATGCGCTGGTACAGCTCTTCGTTGGTGGCGTTCAGGCTCAGATAGAGTTGTGTGGGCCTCAGGTTCTCCAGGACATCAGGCTTGGTGCCATTTGTCACCAGAAAAGATGTCATTCCCCTTCGACCAATCTCCCGGATCAGCTCGTCGAGATAAGGATAGAGCGTTGGCTCGCCCATTAGGGATATGGCAACGTGCGCAGGGTGTCGTGCCTCCTCCAGCCTGGAAAGGTCCGTCGTCGCCGCCCCACCATAGCCGGAGAGGATACGCTGCTGTTCTCTCAGAAGGCCGTCCAGAAGCTCCTTCGGCTCGATCCATGCTTTCGGCGGGGCAACGGGCTCATCGATGGGACGCCAGCAGTGAAGACAGAGGTGGTTGCACGAAAGAGTGGGCGTCATCTGTACGCATCGGTGGCTGGAGATGCCGTAGAAGTGGTGCTTGTAGCACTGGTCTCCACCGCGAAGGCTGCGGTTTAGCCAAAGACAAGGCTTCACAGCTCCGTGAGCCGCCAGATGATAGCCCTGCTTGGTCAGAGTCCTTCTTGCTGATTCTTGAACATAATCCACGCCATCCACCATATTGGTCCATGAAGATCTTGGGTATATAGCTATGCCACATGGTTTAGACGAGGCCCGTTACCCAAGTCCTGTTGAAATAATCGATTCCAAGATCTCCATCACTTGATTTAGGTTGTTTAATGAAAGAATCGCACCTAATTGTACAAGGAGCAATGAATTGTATAAGTACAATTGGGGTTCTATTGGAGTCCTTGCTCAATTGGATAATCAATTCTCAGGAATTTGTAGAAAGACCTTTATTCATCAAAACAGGATTGGCTTTTATGATAGAACTGACCAGCGACCCCTTCGTCCTCAAGCCAAGAACAGCCCCCCTAACAGAGGCTGACTTTCGGCTTCACTTGAACATAAACTGGTGTCGCGGGGTCCTCTTCAACGTAGTGGCCCTCAAGAACTCCGTGGCCATGGTGGAGTACGACGCTATTCTATGGTCCGACGACTCGGTCATGTTCATCGAGTACAAAGACTCCGTTCCGGCTTACAAGAGTCTGTCCTCACGCCGCGTACAGCAGATGAACAGCTTTGCCAAGAACATAGCTCGAGGTCTTGGGTACAAGAACTTCATCTTCGTTGTCGTGGTCAAGGGTCTAGAGGACGCGACCGAAAAAGGAGGGGTTGAGGTAATGCCCCTTTTCGCTCTGGGAAACTACGAGCCTAGGTTTGCCTCTACAATAACCGAGCTCGAGTACCTGAACAAGATGATAGGTAAGTACCAGAGGGAAGGCAAAGAGGACGTCGCAAAGGAACTGGAGAAGCTCAAGAACATATTCGAGATGGAGATGCCTTGAGAGGATTTGCCAGCGTAATGGGTGCGGCGACCGTATTGAACGCTGTCGCTACTTGGAAGGGCTCAGCCTTCGGGATTTGCCTGAAAACCACAGCCGAGGTAGAGCTGGACCACTCCTCGGGAGTTAGGGGGGACATTCCGGGGATAGATGCAACTCTTGTTGTGAGGTGTGTTGAGCTAGTTCTGGGGAAGTTCGGCCTGGAGTGTGGTGGAGTCGTTCGCACTTGGAGCGAAATCCCCGTGGCCAGCGGCCTGAAAAGCAGCAGCACTGCCGCCAATGCTGTCGTGTTGGCCACCCTGGATGCCATAGGAGAGGAGATGGATCTTGTCGAGGCGGCCAAGATTGGAGTAGCCGCTGCCAGGGAAGCGGGCGTTACAATAACCGGAGCCCTGGACGATGCCCTGGCTTCAATGCTTGGCGGTGTGGTGGTAACCGACAACAGGAACATGAAACTCCTAAAAAGGGAGCGACTGGAATCGGAAGTTCTTCTTTTGGTCCCAGAAAAAAAGCTCTTTTCCAAGGACACCGATATCAAGAGATCGCGTCTCATCGCGCCTCTGGCAGAGGTAGCCTATGATCTTGCCATGAATGGTGATTATGGCAGGGCCATGACCCTAAACGGGTTCATTTACTGCAGTGCTCTGGGACTTTCGCCCGAGCCGTTGCTGTTGGCCATGGAGGCAGGCGCGTTGGGTACAAGCCTCTCTGGAACCGGACCTTCTTACGCTGCCCTGGTTGGCGCGGACAATATAGATGTGTTGGAGTCTAGGTGGAGCGACCTTGGCGGAAGGGTGATAAAGACAAAGGTGAACAACAATCCAGCATCAACTGGTCGAGGGGTTTGATTGGGGCTATCGGAGCATCGCAAGGAGATCGAGGTCATCGATGAGAAGATCATAAGGTTGATAGATCAGCGCAACAAAATAGCAAAGAACGTATTAGAGGCCAAGAAGCTGGAAGGGCTTGGAATCAGCGATCCCGAACAGGAAAGGCTTGTTCTGGGAAGGGCCATGGACCTGGCCACCGAGCTTAACCTAGATGCAGGCGCTATAAAAGATATCTTCAATATTCTGATAAGGATGAGCCTCCAGAAACAACATGAGTTCCTCGGCAAGGATCAGGGATAATCATTGACAGACATAGCCGTAATCTCAGGTTCAAAGTCGGACCAGGCTGTAGTTGACAAGATTATAGCTAGGCTTGAGGAAAATGGAGCCAGCTACGAGCACAAGGTCCTTTCTGCCCATAGAAACCCCAAGGAGCTGGAGGAGTATATAGAAAATTCCAAAGCAAGGGTTTTCATTGGAGTGGCCGGTCTTTCGGCTGCGCTGCCGGGATACATCGCTTCAAGAACCAAGAAACCGGTTATAGGCGTCCCTGTGAGCAGCAAGCTAGGCGGTCTAGATGCCCTTCTATCTATAGTTCAGATGCCCCCCGGGGTACCTGTAGCCTGTGTCGGGATAGATGGAGGGGAAAATGCGGCATTGCTAGCCCTACGGATACTTGAATCCGGAAGATAGATTTTTATACCATGTAATGGAGATAACCGACCAAAGGTGGGATAGGATGTACAAGAGGATTTTGATCGCAACGGATGGTTCAGATAAGTCAAGCCTGGCTGCTCAGGAGGGCATAGACCTTGCTAAGGCCCTGGGGGCGGAGGTACTTGCACTAAACGTCATCAATGAAGTCGTGGTTGCCAGCGCAGTCAGGCAGCTTGGATCCGACAGGAAAGAGGTAGAGGACAAGCTCACGGCTAGCGGCCAGAAGGCTGTAGACTCGATAAAGAAGATGGGCAGCGCTGCTGGCGTTAAGGTGGATCCACTAGTCAGGATGGGCTCCCCGGCCAATATGGTAATTGATATTGCCAGAAATGAAGGAGCTGATCTCATAGTCATGGGCAGCCACGGCGAGTCGGGAGCCTCTAAACTGCTCATAGGAAGCGTAGTCCAGAAGGTGCTTTACTGGGCAACGATCCCCGTCCTGGTAGTGAGATGATCATATGGCAGCAGAAGCATTCATGATCGCCGATTCATTGGTCTACGGCGCTTTTGCAGTAGTATTCGTAGTCGGAACTATTCTCGCTTATTTCGTGATCAGCCTGATTGGCGGAAGCTAAAAGGGCTTAGGGAATTCTTGCCAGTCTGGCAAGTTCCCTTTTCTATATATTTTAATTGGTTTTTCCCAATCATTGGAAATGACTTTGAAATAAGAGGTTATTTGGTCAAGTTCTTTCCCCAACCAGACTAACCTAATTATTGCTCCCTCAGCCAGTAATAAATTTCTAACTGAAGCTACACCCAGGAGGAAATTAGTTCGCGCCGCTGCGTTGCACGATCTAAACTACAAAGGACTTCTTTCAGGAAAATCGTCCAAATTCTTAGGTTTTTCATTCTTAGACGTTCACTCTCATATTTGGGCTGAAACAATTTATATGCCACCTACCTCAAAAAGGAATTTTGATGTTAAACTGCAAGTCATTCACAGAGACAAACCGAAAATACCATATAAGAGAAATATCATATAAGAAAATGTGCACCTAACCTCATTAGCAATGATTGATAGAAGATCAAAAATAATAAAGAATTATAAGTTACGATTAATAATTTTAACGCTAGCGGTAATTATTTTCTTAATTTTAATGACTTCGCTCCTAATTAAATCCAATTCTAATTCATCAAATAATGTTCCAGATTTTCTAACTTCCCTTAAGGATACTTCATCATCTTTGATCCTATTTCTAGTTTCAGTGTCAATTTTTGTTGCCATTTTAATGAGCTTTAGCATCCTTTTTTTGGATGAAATTCGCCACCCACTTATATTACCTTTTTATACAAATGATCAAAATAATCTAGAAAGTAAAGCAATAACTGATGCTATCACAGCCAATTTGATGAAAATCGAAGATGTGCTTCGAGAAAGTGAAAAGGTTCTGCAAACAGATCAAGCGTTATTATCTATTCCGAAGGCGAAGAAAATGGATATACCCGGGTTTAGTAATTTTACGTCGGAAAGTTCTGCGGTTGTCAATTCGCTTGAAAATGCCAAGTTATCGGCATTTGGTACTGAATTACTGATCACCCCACTATTATCATTCATGTTGCAAATTCGCAAATTGGGAGATAACGGAAGCATTATTCGCGGTAGTTTCCAAAAGTTTGGTGAGGATTGCTTTGCAAAGTCGTTCGTGAAAACAAAAAAGGGAACTCTTGCTTGCGAAGTCAGGGGCTCGTACGGTAATCTTCCGGATTTAATTAGTGATCTAGCCTTTGAAATAGTTCTCAATTTGGTATGTGTTTAGCTGGCTAGCTTTGCCGTTAGCATTTGGAGACAATCCAGTCCTTTCTGTCCCCAGGTTGCCAGCATCGTCATGATTCGCTCATGGATCGAGGTCCCTTTTTCATT
>JBGQAL010000158.1:0-6152 GCA_041494285.1 Methanotrichaceae archaeon | reverse complement strand
GATGATGAGGGCCATAGCTAAGCAGGCCGAGGCAGAGAGGGAGAAGAGGTCCAGAATAATCCTGGCCGATGGAGAGTTCCAGGCTTCCAAGCTAATGACCGAGGCGGCCAAGCTATACGGGGAGGCTCCAGTGGCCATCAAGCTCAGAGAGCTGCAGACTCTAGCAGAGATTGCCAGGGAGAAAAACCTCATAGTAATCACACAAGCCGGAGAGGTCGGTACCGGCGCAGTGGCAAGTCTTACAGGTGCCCCCAAAGAAGTCGCAAAAAGAGAACAATGAACTATCTAGCGTACTTTCCAGCATATTAGTCAAGAGTGAAGAGGATTATGATGGATCTCAATTTGTCTATGTTTAAAGGCAATGCACTCTATGCACAGGGCAAGTACGACGAAGCCATCAAATGTTATGACGAGGCTATCAGGATCGATCCAAAATCCTACGGTTTCCGGTGGATCAAAGGCAAGGCTCTCTATATGCTGGGCAGGTACGACGAAACCATCAAATGTTATGACGAGGCTATCAACATCAATCCGGAATACGCATACGCTTGGAACGGCAAAGGTCTTGCTCTCGATAACCAGGGCAAGCACGAGGAGGCCTTAAAAGCTTTTGACAGGGCTATCGAGCTTGATCCAAATTTTGCCATGGCCTGGAACAACAAAGGCAAAGCTCTTTGGGCATTACATCGAGGTAGAGAGGCCGACGCAGCATTCTCCAAGGCTAGGGAGATGTGGTATACCGATCCGTCCTAGCTCCCCGGAGGATGTATAAGTGAGGATTCCGATTAACTCCTGGTCGCTGGTTCTCGTAATGAACTTTGTCTATATTGTACAAGCCGCTTGATGCTTTTTGGACATGCTCATCCCCTCGCTCTTAGATATCTCCTAAAATCACAAATTAGTAGCACCAGAACGATAACGCCCACTACGCCTGGGCCACCAAACATCACTGCTAGCTGCTCATTTTCCCTCTTCTGGTCGTTCATGGTCCTGGCCGCTCTATACAGATATTTCGATGCTTTTTTGGACATTTTCACTCAGAGAGTTAGGCCGGACCGGAGGAGGATGTTATACAGATGGTCAAAATTTGCTCGAGCCCGGCCACAGGACGAAATATAGGCTGTCCTCCTATATATTTAGCCGGGCCACCTAGCCGCTACCGTTCTACTCCTTAATCAGCTCCAGTCGGGTCCGGGTAATCCATCAGCTAGGAAGATCGTTGATCCTAGGGCATTTAAAAAATTAATTCTATCGAATTTATGGAAATAGCAGTAGCTCAGTTCTTATGTAACCAGATTGCTCCCATTCTTATGGCTGAGTTACATAAGAAAGCTGGCAGATCCATACAGGCTACAGCCAAATCAATATCCTTGCAATGCAGATATGCCTGTTCGGCAATCATATTGAAGCCGTGTGTATCAGGACATATTAGATCAGCAGTCTCGTTGCTTCCTTATAGATGACCCTCAGGATTTTATCATCACTAACAGCATCTTGAATTTGCTTAACGCTCTTAAGGCATGAGGCTCATTGGCTGGCAAGATCACGATCTCGCCTTGATTCAGGTGGTAAGCTTTGCCAGAAATAATAACCTCTGCTTCTCCGTCCACAATATACACGAGTGCATCGAATGGAGCAGTGTGCTCACTTAGCCCCTGACTTTCATCAAAGGCGAAAGAGTGTTAATCTCTCGGCTTACAACCGAACCATCTTGATAGTTCACCAAATCCTCTAACCACTGAACATTTGGTGCGCTATTTTCTGTCATTTATTACCTTCATACGGCTTGCAGTACATGCTGGTTTTTTGCTCTTTTCGTGCGGCTGCAAGATGTCTTAGGTTTTACCGTCAAGAAACGTTTTAGCACTGGCTAGACACGTTACATTTAGGAGTGCTTTCCCCCTCGTCCTATATTTCAGATTATTAATGTGGTTTAGACATTATCATGCAATCTGATGTGGCAGTAGCTTAATGCTATAGCTGCAATTCGATTTGACAAACCCAATTTTTCGCTTCAAAGCGTGAAACGGCTTGCCATCTTGGAACGTCTGATCATCCGCCCTCTTCCTCCTCCTCGTCCTTCTCTTTTTCACTCTTTTCTTTCTCAATGCCTTCGAGGATGCCTTTCAGCCTATTGATCACGAAGTCAATGACCGCCCGGCCATGCAGATCTATACCTGCCTCCTCATCAAGCAGCTCTTCATAGAACTCCTTGGTCACTTCCTCGTAGTCACCGTCCGTGTACTCCAGGTCATTGCTATCCCGTATCTCCTCCTGCAACCTGACTATGGCATCCTGCATGAGCGCATAGTTTTCCCGCTCAGGAGTGCCTAACCTTAGCTCGGTAAACTTGCTGTCAAGTGCCTGCATGCAATCGTAATAGTCTGCTCCCAAAGCATCATTGATATCTTTCTTCATGGAAGCTATTTCACTCTCATCCGCTGTTTGTTCATTTTTCTGCATTTATCCTCACTTCCCAGCCTTCTTGGTTCTCTCAGAAGCTTTAGCCGTCCTCTCTGCTGCCTCTATGTCATGTCTGGAATCCATATACATTCTCCACTAAAACTCTAAGATTCTCAGCCAGTCTTGATCTCATAACTCCCGCTTGGGGACCGCCTTATCATCTCCTTTATCAATGTACTAATATTAAGAACGCCAGTCGTGAGGAGGGGGCAAAAGTCGGAGTGATGTGGCTTGAAGGCTGGCCAGGCTTGCAGCTCCGGTTCGATAGTAGTTAAGAAGGGTTGCGTAACCCTAGAGTCTCAGCCTTCAGCTTCCCGGCCTCAACCTCGTGCTCTACGCTCTCTTCAATATTCACGGGTGGCGTGATCTAAGCAGAGAGCTTCCCTGCTCTGCCGCCGAACAGTCCATGAAAGAGTGCTACCTAATGCAATCGTTTCATATCATTTTTTCTTCTTATTATATGGGATATTCTCGGCATAAAGCCAGAATCATCTCACTACTAGGACTGGAATCGTCGACCAGTAAACTACCTTCCGCACTACGCTGCCTATCGATTGTTCTCCGGATTCACCGTGGCTTCCAATTACGATAAGATCTGCCTTCTCCGAGGATGCAACATCGATGATGTCGTTTGCGGGAAACCCGATCTTCAGCACTGCATCAACTTTGATCCCAGCGTCATCGCCCATCTTCTTTATCTCATCGACTGCCTTCTGGCCTACAGCCTTGAACTTTGCTTCCGCATCCGTTCTATCAGATCCTAGTTGTCTTACTGCGCTTGTAATTACGACTTCATTTACAACGTTAAGCGCAATTACTTGTGCTCCTAGAGCTTTAGCCAACTCTATACCATCTTTAGCAACCATTCTAGACTTATCAGAACCGTCCGTGGTGATCAAAATCCGTTTATACATTTTATACCACCATAAAGTCGTCTTTATTAAGAGATGACCTTATACATATTTAAAAATGTTCTAAGAAAGAAATTAGAAAATAGCAACCCGTTCCTCGCGGAGTTCCATAAAAGTAAAACAGTCCAAAGGTAAAACGATCTACAGTGGAATGACCTTTATTTGCCCATTTCAAGACTCCATTGACTCAAATCCAAAAGTTAATTTCATAAAGCACCGGCGAGCTGAAGGAGCATTGAGTCGAGTTTTCAATGGCCTTGATCTCCAGGACAGTCTCCCTCACGGATCTATAGCGGTCGAGATTCTTTCCGGAATTCGCCATCAAATGTGTTCATATTTTTTGCGTGTAGCTCCTTATCTACGCAGCCGGATAATGCCACAACGATCAACGCTTGAGTCCGCAGAAGTTCCTTCATTTGGTTTTATTTTATTATATATTAAACTTTATGAGACTCTCCGCCGAGATTTTGATTTCACTGCCTGTACCTTTGCATCTCGATTCAGCCCTTGAATCTCGGCATAGACTTCTTCCGTCTTTTCAGCGATTCTGTCCCAGCTGAACTCTTTCTCGATCCTGCTCTGCCCAGCTTCAGCCAGCTTCTTCATCTCCTCCGGGCTCTTGAGCAACCGGTTGATGCACCATGCGATGGATTCCGGCTGGGTGTAGGCCAGAAGGCCATCCTGGAAGTTTCTTATGATGCTTACCGCTTCTGTGGCCACCACGGGTTTTCCAGCATCCCAGGCCTCTAAAACGACCACACCGAAAGGCTCGTTTCGGCTGGGTACGCACACCAGATCGCAGGCATTCATCATCTCCTGCTTCTCTGCACTGGAGACGTAGCCGAGGAATCTGCAAGCTTCCTGCACGCCCAACTCCCCTGCCCGTCGCTCGCAGAAGGACCTCATGTCTCCTTCGCCCACGAAAACAAACCTGGCATCCTGAAGCTCTCTGAGGATCAAAGGCACGGCCTCTACCAGGAGGTCAGGGCCTTTCTGATAGGACATGCGGCCGCAAAATAAGACTACAGGGGCCAGGGGATGTATGCCATACCGCTCTTTCACCTGGCCGGAATCTAAGGCTTTGCGGACCTTTCCGCTTACTACGCCGTTGGGTATGATACTGATCTTGCTCTCCGGAATGGAATAAACTGATTTCAACTCATCCTGCATACACCTGGTAGTCACTATCAGCCTTGAAGACTCATAGCCGCCCAGCCACTCCCGGTGTGAGATCTCGGCGTTTCCGGGATTGTTTCCATTTCTGCCCCACTCCGTGCTGTGTATGGTCAGAATATATGGTATGTCCTGATCCTTATTGATCAGGTTCAGGGCCAAAACGGGATGCCAGTCGTGGCCGTGGACCATATCGAACTTACCGAAGACCTTCTGGGCTTTTGAGAAAACGCTCATACAGGGCGGCGCTCATCCTGTCCATCTCCTCTATGAGGCTTACTGATTTATCGAAGTCCACCCTAATGGTAATGAACTCCGTTGATCCTGTCATAGGCATCAAAATCGCCACGCTTGGTGAATACATGAATCTCATGGCCTCTTTTAGCCAGGGCTTCGGAGAGCTCGGATACGTGGGGCGCTATGCCGCCCACTTTTATGGAATAAAGACTCTCCCTGGTGAACATTCCTATTCGCATTGCTTATTCTTCCCGATTTAGCCGATATTTTTGGTTTTGCGCCGTTCCAGAAAGTGCCCGGACGCTTTCTATCCCAGCTCTTACCAGCTTTTCAATTTCGTTCGGGATCTTGTCTGCATCGGGGTCAAAATAATCGCTAAGCAATAGGAGAAGCATCATTTCCCCTCAGATATCTGCTTTCCTCCGGAGGATAATCCGGATGTGGACTTACCTAGAGCAATATTCTGCCTCTATTCAAATCAAATGGTCTCAGACCTTTGGCTTGGCCTGCTCTCCAAACTTTCATGAGGGGGTTGCCTACGTGTACTGATTCGAGCAAAAGTTCCTTATTTAAATTTGAAGTCCTGCCGAGTTGTGTAGATACTATCTTATGTCTTCAGGGCACTCAGCTTCTGGGTGAAACCACACATCCAACGATACTGTTTTGATATTTTCCTTGATCTTCTTTTCTGTTTCCGGCCAGATCTCCTTAAAACCGTGGGCCCTGTCGGCATGCATTTTCGCATACTCCATGATCTCAGCCTCAGTCTTTGCACGTACCTGGAAGCCGCACTCCGTACCTATACGACTACAGATAAATTCCTTATAATCCTCTTGAGCCATAGGTATAACTATTACATTTAAAGCTAAAATATCTTTCTGAAAAATGTTAGAGGATGTGTGATTGACGGTTGTAGTTTGGCCGCATAATGGCCTGACTTTACATCGAATTCAATCTATCGTGATTTGACGGGCCTCGGCCACTGGCCCTAGGCCTTGCTTCCTGCTTTCTTTCTCACTTCCCCATTGGCCCGTATAAGATAGGGGCTTACCGCTTCATCCTCGTGAGCCAGACGTATGCCTTTTTCTATGGCACGCACTGTCGAAATATTCCAGCTATATAAACGCGCATCGTAGTACAGATCTAGCAGCTCACTTTCAAGAGTGCCTGTTCGCCCAACGGTGTCCAAAAATTTCTCAACTTCTGATTTGCATGCTCCACGATGGGATGCCAGTGTCTCAATCTCATCAATCAACAAAGTGTGCAACAATGTCCCCTCCGTTCAAGGGATTTGAACAAATTCGAATATGGACCATTTCTAGACAAATCCTGGAAGCTCTCTTCGAGGGGAAGACCTCGAGCATCTTC
>JBGQAL010000123.1:0-8311 GCA_041494285.1 Methanotrichaceae archaeon | reverse complement strand
GAGCTACTTGGGCAAAAGTGGGCTCGACGCGATTCGAACGCATGATCTCCGCCATGTCAAGGCGACGTCATAACCAGCTAGACCACGAGCCCGCGACACGTTCCTTGTTCGCTTCTTTGTGATAAACCCTTCGGTCTGATCCGGGCAGGAGGACTGCGCCTCCTCCAGAGTCAGATGAAGGGCTTATGTTCGATCTCTGCTTTGACCTTATTTCGACCTCAGCGTGGTCTCGCGCAGCCTGAAACCTCTTTGTGGTACTCGTCCAGGGCCTTGATGGTTATCCTGTCCTTCTCGGCCATGACGATGGCATCGGCCGAAGCCTGGGCCGCCTGGACCGTTGTGATGTACGGCACGTGGTAGTCCACAGCGCCGCGCCTGATCTGGGCTCCGTCCTTGATGGACTGCTTGGTTGTGGGCGTGTTTATTATCAGCTGGACCTCGCCCCGTTTCATGTAGTCCAGGACGTTGGGGCTGCCGTTGGTGATCTTGTTTACCCGCTCGACTTTGATTCCGGACTTCTTCAGGTACTCGGCTGTCCCGTCGGTGGCGATTATCTTCAGGCCCGCATCCGTCAGCTTCTTGGCTGCCACTGCCACGGCCGCTTTGTCCTCATCCCTGACCGAGATGAAGACTATACCTTCCAGGGGCAGGCTGTTGTCCGCAGACAGCTCCGCCTTGAAGAAGGCCAGGCCCAGGTTGTAGTCTATGCCCATGACCTCTCCAGTGGATCTCATCTCCGGCCCGAGCAGGACGTCGGCTCCCGGAAGCTTGTCGAAGGGCAGCAGCACCTCTTTGACTGAGACATAAGGCAGCTTTGGCTCTTCGGTGTGCCCCTGCTCGACTAGAGTGTGCCCGATCATGACCGCTGCAGCGATCTTTGCCAGCGGCAGGCCCACAGACTTGGAGACGAAGGGAATCGTCCTGCTGGACCTCGGGTTTGCCTCCAGGACATACACCGTCCCGTCCTTGTACGCAAGCTGCAGGTTCACTATTCCGATGACTCCAAGGTTCAGGGCGATCTTGCGCACGTAATCCCTGACCACCTCCAGGACGTACCCGGGCAGAGTCTGGGGCGGGATCATGCAGGCGCTGTCGCCCGAGTGGATTCCTGCCTCCTCGATGTGCTCCATGATGGCCCCAATCAGCACGTCCTTTCCGTCGCACACGGCATCCACGTCTATTTCGACAGCATTCTGAAGGAAGTCGTCTATGAGGATGGGATGCTCGTGAGAGACCCGAACAGCCTCTTGCATGTAGACCTCGAGCCCAGCCTCGTCGTAGACTATCTCCATGGCCCTGCCGCCCAGGACGTAGCTCGGCCTGACGATCACTGGGTAGCCGATCCTCTTGGCAACTGCCTTGGCCTCCTTTGTTGAGAAGGCAATGCCAGCGTCGGGCTGGGGGATGTTCAGCTTCTTCATGAGCAGGTTGAACCTCTCCCTGTCCTCGGCCAGGTCTATGCTGTCCGGAGAAGTCCCCAGGATCTTAGTGGGCATCCCCCGGCGGGCTATCTCCTTCTCCAGGGGTATCGCCAGGTTGATGGCCGTCTGGCCTCCAAACTGCACCATGACCCCGTAAGGCCTCTCCTTCTCGATGATGTTCATCACGTCCTCGAGGGTGACAGGCTCGAAGAAGAGCTTGTCCGAGGTGTCGTAATCCGTAGAGACCGTCTCGGGGTTGTTGTTGACTATGTGGGCCTCTATGCCGTGCTCCCGGAGTGCCATGACGGCGTGAACTGTGCAGTAGTCGAACTCAATCCCCTGGCCGATCCTAATTGGCCCGGATCCGAGGATCAGGACCTTCTTGTTCTTGGTTGGTACCAGCTCGCACTCTGTGTCGTAGGTTGAGTAGTAGTAAGGAGTGCTGGCAGCGAACTCTGCTGCACAGGTGTCCACCATCTTGTAGGTTGGGATGATATCCTGGGCGATCCTGTAGTCGGTTACCTCCTCTCTGGTCTTTCCGGTGAGCCCGGCGATGTACTCGTCGGTGAACCCCATGCGTTTGGCCCTTCTGAGTGTGTCCGGGTTAAGCTCCTTCTTGACCTCGTCCTCCACGACGATGATGTTCTGGATCCTGTAGAAGAAGTAGGGCTCGATCTGTGTAAGGCCGACGATCTCTTCCACGGACATCCCGCGCCTTAAGGCCTGGTAGATGGCAAATAGCCTCTCGTCCGTCGGATTCTTGAGGATATCCTTGACCTCATCATCGGTCCAGGTGGTGTACTTGCCTGCGTACCCAAACTCCTTGTCGATGTCCAGAGATCGGATGGCCTTCATCAGGGCCTCCTCGTAGCTCCTTCCTATGGCCATGACCTCTCCGGTTGACTTCATCGCGGTGGTCAGGACTTTGTTCGCCTTGACGAACTTGTCGAAGGGCCAGCGCGGTATCTTTATGACAACGTAATCCACCGTGGGCTCGAAGGAGGCTGGTGTCTCCTTGGTTACGTCGTTCCTGATCTCGTCCAGGGTCATGCCGATGGCGATCTTTGCAGTGACGCGGGCTATTGGGTAGCCGGTTGCCTTCGAGGCAAGGGCAGAGGATCTTGAGACCCTCGGGTTGACCTCTATCACCCTGTAGTCGTCGTCCTTGACGGCAAACTGGATGTTGCAGCCACCCTCGATTCGCAAGGCGCGGATTATGTTTATGGCGGCACTCCGGAGCCTCTGGATCTGCCGGTCGGAGAGGGTCTGGATGGGGGTTACGACAATGGACTCGCCGGTGTGGATGCCCATAGGGTCCATGTTCTCCATATTGCAGATGGTGATGCAGGTGTCTTTTGAATCCCTCATCACCTCGTACTCCAGCTCAGTCCAGCCCTCCACGCTCTCCTCGAGCAGAACCTGGTGGATGCGTGAGCGTTTCAGCCCCAGTTCGCAGATCTTTACCAGTTCGTCGCGAGTGTGAGCTATCCCTCCGCCCGAGCCGCCCAGGGTGTAGGCCGGTCTCACAACCAAAGGCAGTCCCAGCTCCTCAATGGCAGCGAAAGCCTCATCCATAGAGTTTACAGCAACGCTAGCAGGAACGGGCTCTCCAACTCGCTGCATTGCCTTCTTGAACAGGTCTCTGTCCTCGGCTTCCTGGATGGACCTCACGGAGGTGCCCAGAACTTCGACGTTGTACTTCTCCAGAACTCCCATCTCTGCCAGCTCGCTGGTGAGGTTCAGGCCGGTCTGGCCGCCGATGCCGGCGATTATGCCGTCAGGCCTCTCCTTCTCTATGATCTTGGCCAGGATCTCAGGCACCAGGGGCTCGATGTAGATCTTCTCCGCCATGTCCGGATCGGTCATTATGGTTGCCGGGTTGGAGTTGACCAGGACCACCTCTATACCTTCTTCTCGGAGGGACTTGCAGGCCTGGGACCCCGAGAAGTCGAACTCCGCTGCCTGGCCTATCTGGATTGGTCCTGATCCTATGAGCAGCACCTTATGTATGTCTGAACGCTTGGGCATTAGGATCTCCTCCCTCCAGCCGGGATCCTGCGCTTCATCGTGCGCTGGACGGAGCTGAAGAAGGGGTCCTCTGTGCATAGCGGTCCGGGATGGGCCTCTGGGTGGTACTGAACTGCCAGGATATCGAGTTTGTCGCTCTTGATCCCCTCCACTGTACCGTCGTTGGCGTTGAGCTGGGTTATCTCTAGGTCAGTTCCCTCTACTGAGTCTGCGACCGCTGCAAAATTGTGGTTCTGAGATGTGATGTAGACTATGCCCTTGGCCAGGTCCTTGACGGGCTGGTTTCCGCCATGATGGCCGAACTTCAGCTTAAAGGTCTGAGCGCCCATGGCGAGGGATATTATCTGGTGCCCAAGGCAGATCCCGAATATTGGCATCTGGCCGGCAAAATGCTTGACGGCGTCGATGGCCTCGAAGGCCCTCTCAGGGTCTCCGGGTCCGTTGGACAGGAATAGAGCGTCAGGCTCGACCGCCTCGATCTCCGACACGCTGCTGTGAGCAGGCAGGACGCTGACCTCAAACCCGCGAGCCGATAGGCTGTGGAGGATGTGCCTCTTTATCCCCAGGTCCAGCATGGCGATTCTCGGTCCCTTGCCGTGGATGGTGTAGGGTCCCGGGCAAGTCACGTCTCCCAAGAGGTCCTGTTCAGAGATCGAAGGCTGAGAGCGGGCCATCTCCACTACATCTGTGTCGTAGACCTCCGACTTCTCGCCTACGGCCACGGCAGCTCGCATGCACCCCAGCTTTCTCACCTTGACAGTCAGCATCCTGGTGTCGAGATCGCATATACCGGGCTTCCCCTCGTCTTCGAGGAACTTGGAAATTGTCCTCGATGAACGGTAATGCGTGGGCCGGTCCCAGATCTCCCTGGCGACCATGGCCTTCGGCCATATGTGATCCGACTGGAAATCGTCTCCGGAGATGCCGTAGTTGCCCTCCAGAGGATATGTGAACATCAGAAACTGCCCGTGGTAAGAGGGATCCGTCAGCGCCTCCTCATAACCGGACATGATTGTGGTGAAAACAAGCTCCCCAGAAACCACACCAGGGGCTCCAAAACCGCGACCTACTAGGCGCGTGCCGTCCTCTAACCCTAAGACCCCAATCATAGTATCGCCAACACAAGAAGCTAAGTCACCTAAATACGTTTCGATGCTGTTTTTGCGGAATTAATCATGATCAGGATCACCATCTTTTTTAATCTTGAGCTTAACCGTAAAGCATGGAAGTTTCAATGGAGATCACCAGAAGCCCTGAGTTCAAGCAGGTCTACGCCATCGGAGCCATAGGCGGACACAGCCCTTACGACTTCAGGATTGCCTTCTACAACGACTCACCAAAGGTTTTAGTCGATTCCGGCAAGCAGCTAACGGTTATGGAGAGGGAGATCAAGACAGAGATCATCCTGTCTCCCCTGGCCGCCAAGGAGCTGGCTACCTGGTTGGACAGCCACGTAAAAGATTACGAGAAGCTCTTCGGCGAGATAAAGAAGCCGGGAATGCCGGATTCGATCAGGCCAGAGGCGACCAAGTCCACCCAGATTCAGGGTTACATGTAAGGAGTTTCCTATGAACGTCAAAGAGAAGGTGCTTATTCACAAGGGAATGGACAAGGTTCGCCAGGGCCTCTATGATGAGGCGATCGAGATCTACGACAGGGTACTGTCCATGAACCCTGAGAACACTCACGCCTGGAACAACCGAGGGGTGGCCCTGTTCAGTGCCGACCGATCCGAGGAGTCCTTGGAGTGCTACGATCGGTCCATCGAGATAGATCCCGAAAACCTGGACGCTCTTAGGAACAGAGGGTATGTGTTAAGGTCAATGGGCCGTATGAAAGAGGCCTTAGAGGCTTACGAGCGGGTCATGATGGCAGGGGGAGATGAAAAGGACCTGGAGTCCATGGCAACGGTTCTTGTGGGGATGGGAATGCTTGCGGAAGCTTTAGACTGCCTGAACCAGGCCATGAGCATCAATCCAACGGAGCGTATTGAGAAAGAGATCGTTGCTCTCATGTTCACGCTAGAACAAAGAGATAAAGAGCAAAAATAACCGGAGATCAAAGATATTTGTAGGTCAAAGAAAGCAGGAGGCTTGAAGTCGGCCTCTCAAATGGCCAAAGGGATAATACCTGGCTAATTTAAAGCCAGTTCTGTATGATGAAAACTTGGCTTAACAGACGAAAGAAAAGAATATATCAGACGAAAGATAATTAATAAAAGCTATCACGTAGGTGGTCTGGTTGAAAGGGTTCGTCATGATAAACGTTGAGCCGGGCGCGGAAAAGTCGGTTTACGATGCCCTCGTCAAAGTAAAAGGGGTCAAGGAGGTAGTTCCCGTCTACGGAGAGAGGGACTTCATTGCCATAGCCGATGTGGACGGCATATCCGACCTCAACAGGGCAGTCCTGAACATTCGGGAGATCAACGGTGTGACCTACACTCAGACCATCCTTGGAATGGAGCTGAAGTTCTAGTGCTGATCTGATCGTATCTTGTTATGATGAAATGGGATTAAGAAACTCTGAGGATAAAGCAGGCAACCTTTTCCCTCTCTACCTCTCGGTCTTTGTAGCGGTCCTAGGATTCTCCCTGGTGGCGCCCATTTTTCCCCTGTACGCCATAGGTCTAGGCGCCTCCTACACGCTCCTGGGATTCATAATCTCAGTGTACGGAGCAGTCCAGTTGATAACCCAGATTCCTATCGGAAGGCTGTCCGACAGAAGGGGCAGAAAGCCGCTGATCATTTTAGGGCTTTTGGCCTTCACCGTTCTGCCTCCTCTGTACATTTACGCCACCAACGCCTATCTTCTGATCCCAATCAGGATCCTGGGGGGCATTGGAGCCTCTGCGGTTTGGCCGTTGGCAATGGCCATGATAATCGACAAGGTCAGCAGCGAGAGTCGCGGGGCCGCCATGGGCAGGTACAACGCTGCCTTCTATTCCGCAGTGGCAGTAGGTCCGTTAATCGGAGGTTTCCTGTACGATCTTTACGGCCTGAGGGCTCCCTTCTACTTCTGGGCGGTTCTGGGCCTGGTTTCAATGATCATAGTAGCGATCCGAGTCAACGAACCTTCTAGGCACGAAGTTCTGTCAACTGCATCCCTGGGCCATCCGAAGGAGGATCTGATTCTTCCCGGCTACTATTGGACCTTCCTGGCCTGCTGCGGAGTGGTCATGTGGACAGGAATCGTGGGCGGATTCAACCTGACTCTGCTTCCGAGTTATGCATCCCGCTTAGGCATATCCACCACTGAGATCGGGTTGCTCTACCTGGACTATGCTGGCTTCACAGCTCTTTCCAACATCTACTTCGGCAGGGTCGCCGATCGGGGCAGGCGCAAGTTGCTAGTGTTTGCTGGATGTTTGGCTGGCCTTGTCGCCTTCTTCTTTCTTCCCCAGGCAAACAGCCTCTCCCAGGTTCTGATGCTGATGGCGTTGATCGGTCTGGGCATGGGGGTGGGCAACCCAGCGGCTGCTGCCCTTATTGCCGACACAACCTGTGTAACCAGGCGGGGAGAATCTTTTGGGATATTCAACACTGCCAGGATGTCCGGTGTGGTGGTTGGTCCGCTTATCGCCGGGCTTGTCGCAGACCTTTACGGTGTGAACGGAAGCCTCCTTGCCTTTGCCGGAATATCCGCAGCGATAACACTGGGAACACTTGTAGTAAGGGAGCCAAGGGATTGGCCGGCCTGCACGGAAAAACAATTTTGAAACCCATAGGAATGCAACACTGCGACAGCATTCGGACGTTGTAGTTCCACCCCCCCCAACTCCCTGACAATTCGTTAATCTAGGATGAATGCGCCAACAAGATAGAGCAGCTATGTCTAGATTAGCAGAGTAAGAGAATCGAGTTACAAGACAATCAGTTCTGTAGTTCAGCAAACTCGTGGACGGATCACCGGGGGCAGTTCTTTTTGTACAGGTTTATGTAATCCACGGCGATTCCAGAATGAAGCCGACAATCACAGAATCTAATATCTGCTCGAAATTTTACTCTAGAATAAATGGTGGCCCTCTGAGATTTAGGCATTCGGTCGAGTCGAATTTCTTTTTAATCACTTTAATACGTCGATTGCCTTAATAGGAAAAATTTATATACGTTAAATGTCGTAATAGTAAATTACAATATTTAAAAAGGTGATACGTCATGAAAATCAGAGTTATCAGTTCCAGAGATGAGATTGGTTCGTTAATGCCAAATGAGAAGATAGTCCATATGGCGTTCAGAGCGTCCAACGTGGACTTCCTCAATCTGATGCAGAGATGCCCGAGGCTGAGAGCGGTTCAGATCCCTCCTTCATACCAGAAAACCATGTCCAACGCTATACGAGGATTCTTGAAAATGCAAGGCATAGAGCTGCTTGAAGGAGACGTCTGGGGCCACAGAAAGGACATCAACGAGTACTTCACAGTTCCTGATGAGGCAGTGGACGCCATTAAGTCGATGAACGAAAGTGGTACCAACCCTGAGGAGATAGAGAGACAAGTTCAAAGGACTGGCAAGCTGGGATCAGACCTCGTAAGGTACATTGCCAAGGCAAAGACGATGGCTTGAACCGACTCCTCAACACTTTCCAATCCGCTTTTTATCCCATTCCAATAGGTATCTGGCTTATATCTCCGACCCCTGTCTGGATTCTATCCGCATCCTGGTGTACATCGTGGAACCTGGACTTTGGCTGAGATGCCTGCTGATATGTCTGATTTGTGGCCGATGGAGAGGAAACGTTGGTTGAAGGAACGGGCATCTTTGGCTCTAGCTCGTTGACCTTTGCTGGAACATAGCTTGATAAATCTGGATTAATCCACACGGCGTTAAACTCGCCGCTGCCGGAGATCCTGCCCTCGTTCGTCT
>JBGQAL010000047.1:0-16838 GCA_041494285.1 Methanotrichaceae archaeon | reverse complement strand
TTCGCTGGCCTATAGCCCGAGAATACGAGCCAAGAGCGAGGTTCCAAGGATCAGGAGCTGGGCGGCTGACGGAGAGAAGGCTGGCATTACTGGCTTTGCAGGGTATAAAGCAGGCATGACCCACGTTCTAATGATTGACGACAGACCCAGAAGCCTCACCGAGGGCATGGAAATCTCCGTGCCAGTGACGGTTGTAGAGGTGCCGCCCATGAACGTTGTGGCGGTTCGAGCCTACGAGATGTACAACGGAGGGGCGCGCCCCGCTGGCGAGATCTGGGCCGATAACCTGGATTCCGAACTATCCAGGGCCCTCACTCTGCCTCAGAAAACCAGAGGCTCTTCGGCAGAAGATCTCGAGGCAATTATCGATCACATAACCGATATTCGAGTTGTCGCTCATACCAATCCTAAGCTCGTAAAAGGAATACCCAAGAAGAAGCCGGAGCTCATGGAGATGCCCATAACCAACGGCGCGATGAGCGAGAGGCTGGAGATGGCACGCGGGCTTTTGGGACAGCAGGTGCCCATATCAAACGTCTTCGAGGTTGGAGACATCCTGGATGTATCTGCGATTACCAAGGGCAAGGGAACTCAGGGACCGGTCCGGCGGTGGGGAATAATGCTTGCCAAGAGGAAGCACGCCCGTACCGGGAAGGTCAGACACGTGGGCAACCTGGGACCCTGGCATCCATCGCACATCAGCTGGAGAGTTCCTCAGCTGGGACAGATGGGATATCACCAGAGAACCGAGTTCAACAAGAGATTGATGGCCATAGGCAATGACGGATCTGAGATCACTCCGGATGGAGGATTCCTCGGATATGGCGTAGTGAATAACCAGTACATTCTGATCAAGGGAAGCTTGCCGGGGCCAGTCAAGAGACTGATAAGGATGAGAAAGGCAACAAGACCTGAAAAGAACTTCGTAAAGGCGCCTTCGTTCCTCTACGTGAGCAAGGAGTCCAAGCAGGGATTGAGATGAAGGCTAACGTTATCGATTTATCGGGAAACCAGGCAGGTCAGATTGAGCTACCAGCCGTGTTCGATGAGGAGTACAGGCCGGACCTGATCAAGAGGGCCGTCCTCTCTGCTCAGGCCAACAGGTTGCAGTCCTACGGACCTCACTTCTACGCCGGCATGAACACATCCGCCAGGTCGTGGGGACCGGGTCACGGTGTCTCCAGAGTTCCCAGGATCATCAACGCCAGACGAGCGGCAGGCATACCCATGGCCAGGGGAGGCAGAAGGTCTCATGCGCCTCAGCCAAACGCTGATCTGACTGAAAAGATCAACATAAAGGAGAGGAGGAAGGCCATCCGTTCTGCCATAGCTGCAACGGCTGTATCCGACCTCGTCTCAGCTAGAGGACACGTCTTCTCGGGAGAGCTGCCGGTCGTTGTCAAGAGCGACCTGGAATCCCTGAATAAGACCTCAGACGTGAAGAAGTTCCTGGTGGCTGCTGGCCTATGGGGCGATGTGGAGAGGGCGAAGAACGGCAGAACCATACGCGCTGGCAAGGGAAAGCTGCGTGGAAGGAAGTACAAGAACCGCAAGAGCCTGCTCATCGTTGTGGGAAGGGACCAGGGGCTAGGAAAAGCGGCGAGAAACCTGCCGGGCGTGGACTTCATCAACGTGGACGGACTGAACGCAGAGATGTTGGCACCGGGAACCCACGCCGGAAGGCTTACGCTCTGGACTGAGGCCTCGCTACAGCGGCTTGCGGAGAGGAACTCCCAGGAGCAGATAAGATGATGATCATCAAGAGTCCGTTAATCACCGAGAAGGTCACCGGGATGATCGACTCCAACAACACCATGGAGTTCCTGGTGAACATGAGGGCAATCAAGCCTGATATCAAGAAGGCCGTGGAGGATCAGTTCGACGTAGAAGTAGTTTCGGTCAGAACCATGATCACTCCCCGGGGAGAAAAGAAGGCTATAATAAAGCTGGCCGGAGAGAACAAAGCCAATGAGCTGGCCACAAGGCTAGGACTGCTGTAGGTGGGATTATGGGTCATAGATTAATGTCTCAGAATAGGGGCAAAGGAACACCGACATACAGGGCACCGTCCCACAGGTATAGGACTGATCTGAAGCATATTAAGGTAGATCAGGACCAGACCATAAGGGGGGTTGTGCAGGATATAATGCGCGATCCTGCCAGGAGCGCGCCCGTAGCCCTCGTCACCCTGGACAATGGGGAGGAGAGGTACATCCTGGTGCCCGAGGGCATGTACGTGGGCCAGGAGATCGCCTGCGGCATTTCCGCGGAGATCCAGCCTGGAAACACGCTACATCTGGCAGAGATTCCAGAGGGTATTCCTATATGCAACGTGGAATCCCAACCGGGACACGGCGGTCAATTCGCCCGCTCTTCAGGCGTCTATGCGATTCTGGTGGCCCACGATACCGGAACCACTGTGGTCCAGCTCCCCAGCGGAGAGATGAAACGGCTGAGCCCCAAGTGCCTGGCGACTATCGGCGTCGTTGCCGGGGGCGGCAGGCCGGACAAGCCATTGGTCAAGGCCGGAAATAGCTTTTACAAGTTCCAGTCCAAGGCCAAGAAGTGGCCAATAGTTCGTGGTGTGGCTATGAATGCCGTTGACCACCCCTTCGGTGGCGGCGGTCGCCAGCACCCGGGAAGGCCGAAGACTGTGAGCAGGAACACCCCACCGGGACGCAAAGTCGGATCGATAGCCGCTCGCAGAACGGGCAAACGCTAAAAGGGGGATATCTTTGGCAAAGAAAGCAGGATCAAAACTTCCGAAGAGGAAGGAAGAGTTCACATATCGCGGTCATAAGGCAGCAGACCTGGCAAAACTTAGCACGGAAGAAGTTGCCGAGATGTTCCCAGCCAGGCTGCGGAGAACCATAAAGAGGGGCTTCTCCAAGGAGCACAAAAAGCTTCTGGCGAACCTTAAGACCTCCGGTAGCGTGAGGACCCATCTGCGGGATATGATCGTCTTCCCGGAGATGGTGGGAAAGAGCATAGAGATATACAACGGCAAGAGCTTCGAGAAGGTCGATGTCATTCCCGAGATGGTAGGACACTATTTCGGAGAGTTCGCGCTTACCAGGCACAGAGTAACGCATGGAAGCGCTGGAGTGGGTGCGACCAGGTCTAGCAAGTTCGTGCCGCTCAGGTGAGGTGTGAGATTTGGGAAGACTAAATTATTCGCTTGTGCCTGCAGGTCGCTCGTCCAGGGCTATGGGAATGGAGCTTCGCATCTCGCCTAAGCACGCTCGAGAGATCTGTAATTCCCTAAGGGGCATGAAGGTCAAAGCGGCCAAGGCGTTCCTGGAAGACGTCGTAGCCCTGAAGAGGGCTGTCCCGTTCAAACGTTATGCCAGAAACGTGGCCCATAGGCATGGCCTGGTGGGTGCAGATGCTGGCAGATATCCCCAGAAGGCGGCCAAGGCCGTCCTGGAAGTGCTGGCCAATGCCATGAGCAATGCAGAGTACAAAGGCATGGAACCAGACGGGATGAAGATCTATCACGCAGGCACCCTCAAAGGCAGGACCGTACGAGGATGGATGCCAAGAGCCATGGGCAGGGCAACCCCCAAGAACCACGAGACCGTGTCGGTCGAGATGATCCTGACCGAGGTGAGCTGATGGCCGTTGAGAAGAAATTCGTGCAGGATGGCTTCACCAAGGCTTTGGTAAACGAGTACTTGGCCAAGGAGTTGAACCGTGCGGGGTACGGTGGGATGCAGATGAACAGGACACCCATGGGCACCCAGATCACGGTCTATGCCGAGAAGCCCGGCATGGTGATCGGAAAAGGCGGAAAGCTGATCCGAAAGATCACTCGCGACCTTGACCATAAGTACCGATTGGACAATCCACAAGTCGATGTCCAGGACGTTGGAAGGGGAGACCTCAACAGCCAGGTTGTGGCCAATAGGCTGGCATCCTCTCTCGAAAGGGGCTGGTACTTCCGCAAGGCGGGCCAGTCAATGCTCCGTCGAGTGATGGATTCTGGAGCCCGTGGCTGCGAGATAGTTATAAGCGGAAAATTGACGGGTCCGCGGTCCAGGACAGAGAAGTTCATAGCCGGCTACATAAAGCACTCAGGCAAGCCCGCCATCGAAATAGTCGACAAAGGGTACTCCGTTGCCATAAAAAAGCTGGGAGTGATTGGCTGCCAGGTCAGGATTATACCGCCCGACGTGACACCGCCCGACCAGTTCAAGATCATAGAAGTCCAGGTTCCCGAAGCTGAAGCCAAGGCAGAGGCACCGGTACAAGAGGCTAAACCAGCGGAGGAGAAGAAGAGCGAGCTCGACAAGCTTCTCGAGGCCGAGCCTGGAGCACCCGGTATCCAACCCGAGGTCGTAGAAGAGCCAGCCCAGCCCGAGGCATCAGCCGTTGCAGAGGAGACTAAGAAGCCGGCAGAAGAGCCGTCTGCTCCCGCTCTGGAGTCGACCAAGCCCACTCCAATCGAGCCGGCCGAGGAGGCTCCAAAGGCCGAAGAAAAGCCACCCGAAGCTTCAGAGGGTAAGCCCTCCGAGGAGATTCAGGGGTGATCTAGATGGCCATATTCAAGATGGATGAGCTGCGGAACATGAGCACAGAAGAGATAGCCGAAGAGCTGAAAAAGTTACAGAGCGAGATAATCCGAGAACGTGGACTTGTCTCAGCGGGCGGCGCTCCTGAGAAGCCCGGAAGGATAAAGGACATCCGCAGGACCATAGCCAGGATCAAGACTGTCCAGAGGGAGCGTACAAGTTGATCCAAAGACCAGAGAACTTGGCAAGGCATGAGCTGATCGGACTTTCCGTCCTAGTGGTCGGGAGCACAGACAGGGGCCTTGTTGGCATCTCTGGTAGGATAGTGGACGAGACCAGGAACACGCTCCTAGTCGAGACAGAACGCGGACTGAAGCGAATTCCAAAATCAAACACGAGCCTTACCTTCACCCTGCCGGACGGGCAAAGGGTGAGGGTATCGGGCTCTATCCTGATCTCACGGCCCGAGAATAGAATAAACAAAAAGATGCAGAGAACGAGGTGGAAACTATGAGGGATATCGGACTGGATGTAAACGCGCCAGAGAAAACGTGTGAAGATCCGAAGTGTCCCTTCCACGGCAGCCTACCTGTACGCGGCCAGGTCTTCAATTGCGTAGTGGTCAGCGACAAGATGGCCCACACCGTGGTAGTATTGCGCGAATTCGAGAAGAAGATAGCCAAATTCGAGCGCTATGAGAAGAGACAGTCCAAGATTCATGCGCATAATCCATCCTGTCTGGATGCGAAGATAGGAGATAGAGTCAAGATAGCGGAGTGTAGGCCCCTCTCCAATACAAAGTCCTACGTGGTAGTGGAGGTTTTGAAATGAGAGGACTTAAGGCCAAGATCCCAAGGGCGATCAACACTGGCGCATACCTGGATTGCGTAGACAATACAGGTGCGCGAACGCTATTCGTCATAGCGGTAAAGAAATACCGCGGCGTAAAAAATCGACAGCCCTGCGCAGGAATCGGGGACACGGTTGTAGTCTCCGTAAAGAAAGGAACTCCCGAGATGCGAAAGCAGATGTTCAAAGCCGTTATCGTTCGCCAGAGGAAAGAGTTCCGCAGACCTGATGGACTGCGGGTCAGCTTCGAGGACAACGCCGCCGTCATAGTAGACGACGAGGGTGTCCCCAAGGGGTCCGAGGTCAAAGGACCAGTTGCTCGTGAGGTTGCGGAACGGTTTGGCAAGATAGCTTCTGCCGCATCTATGATAGTGTGATGATTATGAACAGCATTCAGCCACGCAAGCAGCGAAAGATTAGGTACAATGCGCCGCTGCATATAAGGCAGAAGTACATGCACTCCCTCCTGAGCAAAGAGCTTCGGGCGGAGCTGAAGAGTCGCCATGCCCAGATCCGCAAGGGCGACACAGTCAGGGTTATGCGCGGAGATCACGCCGGAGTTGAGGGCGAGGTCGAGAACGTCGACCTGAAGAAGACCTTAATCAAGGTTCACGGGGTTAGCAACTTCCGCGCTGACGGCACAGAAGTTCCAAGACCAATCCATCCATCAAACGTTATGATAACCAAGCTCAACCTAGAGGATGGGGAGAGAGAAAAGATCTTTTCGAGGTGAACCAGATGACCAGACACCAAAAGAGAGTAACGGTTCCCAGGAGCTGGCCCATCGCCAGAAAGAATCACAAATGGGTGGCCAAGGCCAGCCCCGGTCCCCATTCATCAGCAGACAGCATGCCCCTGGTAATGGTGATCAGAGACATGCTGAAGCTGGTAGATAACTCCCGCGAGGCGAAAAGGCTCCTCTACGAGGGCAAGGTCCTTGTCGATGGAAAGGTGGTGAAGGACCACAAGCAGCCCGTAGGAATCTTCGACATTATATCCGTCCCTGCTCTGAATCAGGACTACAGGATGCTTCGTGATGAGCGAGGTATGTTCTTCTTCAAATCCATAGAAGCAATCGACAGGAAAAAGCTGGTACGGGTGGAGAACAAGACCACACTCAAAGGCAATAAGCAGCAGCTCAACTTCAACGATGGGTCGAACCGGTTGGAAGAAGGCGCTTACAAGCCTGGCGACTCCCTGATCCTAACCATCCCCGAGAAGAAGATCGAGGACAGGATCGAGTTCAAAGAAGGAAACCTTGCCGTTGTGGTGGGGGGAAAGCACTCTGGACAGACTGGCAAGATAAAGGCAATTCACGTGGTCAGAAGTTCCCGGCCCAACCGAGTAGTAATTGCGGGCGAAGAGGATTTCGAGACCATAGCCGATTACGTCTTCATGATCGGCAGGGATGAGCCGGCTATCGCCCTGGGGGCGGTTAGATGAACGTTATGCAAGAGCCCCGGATCGACAAGGTGGTAGTTCACATCGGTGTAGGCGAGAGCGGTCAGCGGCTGGTCAACGCTGAGACCATCCTTAAGCAGATCACTCATCAGAACCCTGTGCGGTCCATAGCCAAGAAAACCCTGCCCACTTTCGCAATAAAGAAGGATGAGCCCATCGGAACCAAGCTAACCCTCCGGGGAAAAGCGGCAGAGGATTTCCTGATGCTGGCCCTTAAGGCGGCCGGCAATTCTCTGAAGCCCAGCCAGTTCGATCAACTGGGGAACTTCTCCTTCGGGATCGAGGAGCACACCGACTTTCCTGGCATGAGGTACGACCCGGAGATAGGCATATTCGGCATGGATGTGTCCGTGGCCCTAAAGAGGGCTGGGTACAGGATAGCAAAGCGGAGGATAGCCACGCAAAAGCTACCCACTAGGCAGAAGCTCACCAAGGTCGATACCATGGGGTTCATGCAGAAGAGGTTCGGCGTAGAAATCTTGGAGGCAGCATGAAGAAGACTAAGAAGAGCTTTGGAAGGGGCGCAAACCAGTGCAGGCGCTGCGGCAGAAAGGCCGGCCTAGTCCGTAAGTACGGAATATATCTGTGCAGGCAGTGCTTCCGAGAGATCGCCCCTGAGATGGGCTTTGAAAAATTTTCGTAGGTGGTCAAAGTGTTGTTGGATCCACTCGCCGATGCTATGTCTGTGATAAAGAACGCGGAGAGCGTAGGCAAGCCCGAATGTATCATTCACCCGGCCTCCAAGCTTATAGGAACGACTTTGAAGGTCATGGCTGACCGGGGATACATCGGCGAATTCGAGTTCGTAGACGACGGTAAGTCGGGAATGTTCAGGGTGAAGCTACTTGGAAGGATTAACCGGTGCGGCGTGATAAAGCCCAGGTTTGCCGCCAAGGTAGCTGAACTCGAGAAATGGGAGAAGCGATTCCTCCCTGCCAGGAACTTCGGAGTGCTGATACTGAGCACCAGCAGGGGCGTAATGGCCCATAGCGATGCCAGGTCCCAGTCCATCGGCGGCCAGTTGTTGGCGTACGTTTATTAGGTGATCTCATGGTTAAAGAGGTGGCACGGCAGATAGAGATTCCAGAAGGAGTTGACATCCAGGTGGCCGACTCGACAGTCACTGTCAAAGGCCCCAAGGGGGAACTGTCCAGAAGGCTATGGTATCCTGGAATCGACATCAACAAAGAGGAATCGCATCTGGTCGTGAATTCTAAGCTCGATCGCAAACGCCAGAGAGCAATGGTGGGAACCCTGGCAGCTCATATCGGTAATATGATTGCTGGAGTCACAGAAGGGTTTGAGTACAGGATGAAGGTCGTCTACTCTCACTTCCCTATTCAGCTAAAGGCGGGCCAGGACGAGCTCATAATAAACAACTTTCTGGGCGAGAGGAGAGCCAGGTCTGCCAAGATCGTCGGAGGAACCAAGGTCGATCTCGGTAAGGATGAGGTGACTCTCTCGGGCATAGACAAGGAGAAGGTCGGCCAGACCATGGCCAACATCGAACAGGCGACTAGGGTCAGAGGATTCGATATCAGGGTGTTCCAGGACGGAATATACCTGGTGGGGAAGAGGTGACGTCCATGGATAAGTTGCTCAAGGTAAGGCTCAGGCAGAAGTCCAAGAAGCCCGAGTTCAACCGTCACGATTCCCATAAGAAGAAACGTCTAAGCACCAGCTGGCGCAAGCCTCGCGGGATACATAATAAGCTCGGAGCGCAGGTTTCTGCCAAGGGCAAGTTGGTTCGGCCAGGTTTTGGGAGTCCCAGAGCAGTGAAGGGATTTCACCCATCAGGTTTCAGGGAGTTCCTAGTACGGAACATGGCGGATCTACAAAAGGCCGAAGGTTATGCTGTCCGCATGGCTTCAACCTTAGGCAGAAAGAAGCGAACAGAGATCGAGGCCAAGGCAGCCGAGATGAACCTCAAGATCCTGAATCCTAAGACCCTAGAACCGAAGACCGGAGGCGATTAGAGTGGCAGACCTATTCAAGCAGCGCAGGCTTGCCGCTTCCGAGCTCAAGGTAGGGCAGAGCAGAGTTTGGCTCAACCCTGATACGGAAGCAGCCGGCGATCTATCCGATGCCATAACCAGGGAGGATATCCGGGCCCAGATCGAGGCAGGGAACATCAAGGCAAAGCCCAAGAAAGGAAACAGCCGGTCAAGGTTCAGGCTCAGGGCTGAGAAGAGGGCTTACGGTCACAGAAAAGGGCCGGGCCACAGAAAAGGTGCAAAAGGCGCGCGAACCCCCAGAAAAGAGCAATGGATGGCCAAGATCAGAGCTCTCAGAAGAAGGCTTAGGGACCTTAAGGATGGCGGCCAGATAGACCGTCACACCTATCGGATGCTCTACAGAAAATCCGCAGGCGGAGAGTACAGGAGCACAGCGCATCTCAACGCGTACATCAAGGCCAAAGGCTTAGCTAGGAGTGAGTGATTTGGCAACCGGACCTAGATACAAGGTGCCCTTTAGAAGACGGAGAGAGGGCAGAACTAACTATCACGTGAGATACAAACTTATACTTTCCAAAAAACCAAGGTTAGTAGTCAGGAAGAGCAACGCGAACACGACTTTACAACTGGTTGTGGCGGAGATGACGGGCGACAAGACGCTCCTAACGGTCACCTCGAAGGAGCTCAGAGACTACGGGTATACCCTGGCCACAGGGAACCTGCCGGCAGCTTACTTAACAGGCCTGCTCTTCGGAAAGAAGATGCTGGCACTGGGTGTCAGCGAGGCCATAGCCGACATTGGACTACATGCTTCCACCAAGGGCGGAAGGGTCTACTCGGCCATAAAGGGCGTCGTGGATGCAGGAGCAGACATACCGCACAGCCCGGAGATATTCCCGGAGATTGAACGCGTACGGGGCGAGCACATAAAGAAGCACACGGGCTCGGACATTGTCGACCAGTTCATAGCAGCCAGGGAGAAGATACTGAGGTGAAACTGTGGATCAAAAAAAGAGACGCGATTATTACCAAGAGGAATGGATCCCCAAGACCAGGCTCGGCAAGCTCGTGTTCGAAGGCCAAGTCACAACCTTCGATGAGGCCCTAAGGTCTGGGTTGCCGATTAAGGAGTCTGGCCTGGTCAGTGCGCTTCTTCCCAACCTCGAGGACGAGGTGCTGGACATCAACATGGTCCAGAGGATGACTGACTCGGGAAGAAGAGTCAAGTTCAGAACCACTGTGATTGTTGGGAACAGGGACGGCTACATCGGCCTGGGCGAGGGCAAGGACGTCCAGGTGGGCAAGGCCATCAAGAAGGGCATAGATAAAGCCAAGCTGAACCTTTTCAAGATCAACCGCGGATGCGGAAGCTGGGAGTGCGGATGCGGGGAGCCTCACACAGTGCCCTACAAGGTCATGGGCGAGGCTGGATCCGTTCGGATAGTATTGATGCCAGCACCAAGAGGCCTTGGTATTGCAGCAGGCGGCACAGCAAAGAAGGTCATGGATATGGCGGGCATCAAGGATATCTGGACCAGAACTTTTGGCTCCACGAGGACAACCTTGAACTTCGCCATGGCCACCTACAACGCGCTCCTCAATACGATAACCGTGAGGTCCTGATCATGTATGTGATAGTCAGGATCAGAGGCGGGGTGAATACAAGGCCTGAGATAAGAGACACTCTTGATCTGTTGCACATGAACAGGGTCAACCACTGCGCTGTGGTCAAGGAAGATCCTCACTACCGCGGCATGATCCAGAAAGTCAAGGATTACGTGGCCTGGGGCCAGATAAACGACGATACCCTTGCTCTGCTTCTGGAGAAGCGTGGAAGGCTCGCTGGAAACAGGCGTCTGACTGAAGCGCTCATAAAAGAGAAGACCGCCTTCGGCTCAATCAAGGAGTTTGCCAAAGCTATAAACGCAGGCTCGGCAAGCTTCAAAGACCTAGAGATAAAGCCGGTATTCAGGCTCCACCCTGCCCGAAAGGGCCTCAAGAGCACAAAGAAGACGGTACCGCAGGGCGGAGTGCTTGGCTTCCACGAATCGATAAATGATCTTATCACGAAGATGAGGTAGAACGATGGTTAGACCAAAGACCAAGGAACGCAGGGGAATGAGGACTTACCACGGAAAGCACAAGAACGCCAGAGGTGGCGGTTCTCGTGGCGGCCGAGGCGATTCAGGCAAATGTAAGCATCATTTCATGCGTTCGATGCTTCTCGGAACTCAGATGGGCAAGCACGGATTTGTCCAGCCCAATAGCTGCGACGTCCCGGTGGTCAATGTAGACGTGCTGGATCAGATGGCTTGCCAGGATGGTAGGATCGAGCTGGGTGAGACTAAGGTACTGGGCCGCGGCAGGGTTACTAAAAAGCTCGTCGTTAGCGCAACTGGGTTCTCGGCTGCGGCCAAAAGCAAGATCGAGGCTGCAGGCGGACAAGCAGTAGTACTATGAACCAGCACACTTTCTTTTATGCCATAGAGCCCTTTGTGAGAAGGCTGCCGGCAGTGGAGAGGCCGGCAGGCCACGTCCACTTCAAGCGAAAGTTGACCTGGACTCTGGTCGTACTGTTTCTGTACTTCGCCCTGGGCAACATTCCTCTCTTCGGATTGTCCAAGGCATCCATTGACGCCTTCGCCTCTTACAGGGCTTTCTTCGCCGGGTCCTTCGGATCGCTGATGCTGCTTGGGATAGGGCCTATAGTAATGGCCTCCATCGTGCTCCAGCTCCTTGTGGGCGCAGATGTGGTCAAGCTGAATCTCAGCGATCCTCGAGATCAGGCCGTGTTCCAGGGAACTCAAAAGGCCCTAGTTTTCGTGATGATCGCAGTAGAGGGCCTACCTCAGGTCCTGGGAGGATATCTCCGTCCAGATATGAACCTCGCAGCCACTCTAGGGATATCTCCCGGAATGATCTCCCTCATAATATTCATTCAGGTCTTCATAGGTGGAGCACTGATCTTGTTCATGGACGAGGTCGTCTCCAAATGGGGTGTTGGGTCAGGCGTTGGCCTGTTCATAGTAGCAGGAATAAGCCAGCAGCTGATCACTGGGATATTCAACTGGGCACCCGGAGACGGCGGTCTTCCTGTGGGAATAATTCCCAAGTGGATTGATATTTTCAGGCTGGGCCTGATAAGCTTGGGGGAAATATTTACTCCTGAAGGGATCAGGTACATCTTCATAACCGGCGGGATTCTGGCACTCATATCGACAATAGTAATCATAATGATGGTAGTCTTCGTCGAGTCTACCAGGATAGAGATACCTCTGGCTCACAGCCGGGTTCGAGGCGCCCGCGGCAAGTTCCCAGTAAAGCTGGTCTATGCGAGTGTCCTGCCCATGATTCTGGTCCGGGCCATTCAGGCCAACCTGGAAATGATAGGGGCGCTGTTTACGTCCAGGTTTGGCAGTGTCACGACTACGTCAGTCACAGGTCAGGGCGTTACAACGGTCTACACTGGCTACACCAGCTGGCTAGGAAACTTCATCTCAACTGCCAGATTTGACTCCGCTACCAACGCGGCCATAAGCGCTCTTTCGCCTCAGCCGGTTTCTGGACCAATGTATTACATGTCTCCAATCAACGGGCCGAGTAACTGGATACCGAGCTTGGTATCTCAGCAATACCCAGGGATGGTAGAACTGGGAATGTCTCCCATCGCTAACTGGCAGATACTGCTACATGTGATGACGGACGCGTCCTTCCTCATCATCGGAGGCATCATATTCGCTATATTCTGGATCGAAACCACAGGGATGAATGCCAAGAACGTGGCGCAGAAGATACACAAATCGGGTCTACAGATCCCAGGATATCGGAGAAATCCTGCTTCCATTGAGCGGCTGATGGAACGATATATACCCAAGGTGACGGTCATCGGAGGAATCATCATAGCTCTTCTAGCTCTGATCGCCAACATGATGGGGACCCTTGGAGGTGCTGGTGGTACAGGATTGCTTCTTGCGGTGAGCATAGTCTACAGGCTCTATGAACAAATCGCAAGCGAGCAGATCCAGGAGATGTACCCGATGATGCAGAAGTTCTTCGGAGCGACATCATGAATGGGAAGCTGACCAAGTCCTTGGATACTCTGGCTCTCGCCGTGGGCTTCTTTCTCTTTTTCGGGATCATGATCAGCGGTGATCTGCGGCACATAATAGGGGTCGCCATGAATGTGGTCTTAGGCTGGCTCCCAGCCATACTGCCCTTCCATGTCGTCCTCTTTGCCCTGGCGGCAGTAACAGGTCTGTACGCTAGCCTAATCCAGAAGTACACCATGGACTGGGATTTCCTCAAGAGCCAGCAGGAGAAGATGAGGAATCTTCAGGTGGCCATGAAAGAGGCTCAGCTATCTGGAGACAAGGGAAAATTGCAGCAGCTCCAGACAGAGCAGATGAAGATGGTCTCCGAGCAGGGAAAGATGATGCAGATGCAGTTCAAACCTATGCTGTATATCGGCATCGTCTCCATACCTCTCTTCATGTGGGCTTACCTGTACATAGCGCAGCACCACCTCACCATGACTTTCCCCTTCTGGGGAACCCATGGCGTATCCGAAGTGGTTCTCGGTCCGGTAATCTATTGGTTCTACTGGTACTTCATCTGCTCCATTCCAGTTTCTCAGATCATAAGGAAGGCCCTGGATATAGGCAGCATGAGCTAGGAATCGGACATGATAATAACCACAAGCGGTGCCCCTGGGACTGGAACAACTACCCTGGCCCGCAGCCTTGCAGCCGAGCTGGGGATAAGGTGGGTCAACTCAGGAGAGCTGTTCAGAAAAATCGCCAGCGAGAAGAACGTCTCAGTCAAGGATCTCAACCGGCTTGCCGAACGTGGACCGGAGATCGACTACCTCATTGACGATGGTCAAAAATCTCTGGCAAAAGCCGGTCCAGGCATCTTTGAGGGGAGGCTGTCGGGACATCTTCTCAATGCCGACTTGAAGGTCGCGCTCAAGACGGATCTCAAGGTCAGAGCCGGGCGGATTGCCAATCGGGAGTCCAAGCTTTTAGAGGCCTCCCTCGCAGAGACCAGGGTTCGTGAGGAGAGCGAAGCCCGTCGATACATGAAGTACTACAACATCGACATAGCCGATCTTGCCATTTACGATCTAGTGGTTGATACTGGGAAGTTCGATGAAAGGGGAACTTTGAACATCGTGCTTGCTGCAGTCAGGTCTCTGAAACAATGAATGCCCCAGAGAGAACTACAGGCCAAAGTCCGGTCATCAAAACACCTTCTAAAGCTCTGCCTTCGGATAAGATCAGATCCACTATCTTCAAGAGGAAGGCCAAAACCGATCCGGGGTTTGGTTGTTCTCCAGAGAGCAGGTCCCTGGAGATGCATCTGCGTCTGGGTGCCATAAACCTGGACAAACCCTCGGGCCCAACCAGCCACGAGGTCGTTGCATGGGTCAAGAACATACTCTACGTGGGTAAGGCTGGTCACAGCGGAACCCTAGACCCCAAGGTAACGGGAATCCTGCCTGTCCTGCTCGGCGATGCCACTAGGGTAATGGACACGCTTCTATTGGCGGGAAAGGAATACATCTGCCTTATGCACGTGCACAAAGCTCTGCCGCGCAAAAGGATTCTGGAGGTCTGTAAGGAGTTTGAGGGCCCTATCTACCAGAAGCCGCCTCTCAAGTCCGCTGTCGTCAAACAGCTCAGGACAAGGACCATCTACTACCTAGATGTCCTGGAGATCGAGGAGCAGCACGCACTGATGCAGGTAGGCTGCGAGGCTGGGACCTACATACGCAAGCTCTGCTATGACATTGGCCTAGCTCTAGGTACCGGAGCAAACATGGAAGAGCTTAGGCGCACCAAGGCCGGTCCATTCCGAGAGGACGGGACTCTTGTCACGCTGCATCAGCTCAAGGATGCCTACGAGCTTTGGAAGGAGACAGGAGATGAGAAAGAGCTGCGCCGCGTTATTCGTCCAGTAGAGAATGCCCTCAAGCATCTGCCCAGGCTCGTGATAAGCGACAATGCCGTCGATGCTGTCTGCCACGGTGCTCCTCTTGCGGCGCCGGGGCTGCTCATCCTGGAGACTGATATAAAAATTGGCGATGACGTGGCAATGTTCACACTTAAAGGCGAGGCCGTAGCCCTTGCTAAGGCCGCCTTATCCAGCTCTGAAATGCTGGCTGCCGAGAGGGGGATTGTGGCCAGGACCGAAAGGGTAATAATGGAGCCAGGCACGTACCCAAGGGCGTGGAAACTGGCTGAGAAGAAGCCGGGTTCTATGCAGGTCCCAGTACCAGGCAATAATCGTTGAATGCCGAGGTCGTCTAGCGGTATGGCGCCAGCCTGGAAAGCTGGTGATCCGCAAGGGTCTCGTGAGTTCGAATCTCACCCTCGGCGCTATTTCTTTACCAGTAAGGCACACCATAATATCTAGATCACTCCAGGACGAACCTTGAGCAACCAAAATGGCCTCGATCTTGTGAGGAGGACCGAATGTTCCTTCAACTAATATCATTTCTGACAACCATGTTATCCCTCGTGTTACTCAAAATACTCTTGTTCGCCTGGAATGCAGCCTTTCGTTTATGCCCATTTATATGGGAAAGGCTTAATCACTGAAGATCTATCAGATGGGATGTGCCACTAGTCAGCCTGGTAATCCCCACCTTGAATGAGGCTAAAACCATCGGCGAGTGTATTCAGCAGGCTAACGCAGTATTCAAGGAAATGGGTCTCGAAGGAGAAATAATAGTTGTAGACAGCTCCTCAGATGACACACCAGTAATAGCCAAGGCACTTGGTGCAACCGTGGTTGTACCAGAGAAGTTAGGTTACGGCAATGCGTACCTTTACGGTTTCAAGCATGCAACTGGAAAGTACATTGTTCTCATGGACGGAGACCTGACTTATGACCCAAAAGAGATCGATAAGTTAATCTTCGGTCTCCAAAACGGTTGCGTCGATATGGTCCTTGGAACCAGGCTAAAGGGAGTTATAAAACCGGGTGCAATGCCCGCTCTTCACAGGTATATCGGCAATCCTTTCCTCACGTGGGTTTTGAACAAACTCTTTGCCACTGAGATTTCCGATGCCCATTGCGGGATGAGGGCCATAACCAGGGACGCACTAAATAAGTTAAGCTTGAAGGCTGGTGGCATGGAGTTCGCCTCTGAGATGGTAATCGAAGCAGCCCAAAAGAACTTGAGAATAGCCGAGGTTCCCATAACCTATTACCCCCGCAAGGGCAAATCCAAGCTCAGCTCTTTCTCGGACGGCTGGAGACACCTGCGCTTCATGATGCTTTATAGGCCTGTACCTTTTCTCATGGGACCGGGCTTAGTTGCTCTTATCATAGGGTTGGCCCTTGCCACTGAAGTTTCGCTTAACGAACAGAACAGGATGCATTCGCTGATTCTAGGAAGCTTGCTGCTGGTAATAGGATACCAGATGCTCCTAGCCGGACTCTACTTTGCAGCCTTCGGAGTGGCATACGGAGTTTCAAGCAGCTCCAAATTGACAAATAAGCTCATGAGCTATCATTCATTGGAGAAGGAGCTACTATTGGGATTCTTGCTCCTTGCCTTCGGCATGGTTTTGGGAGTTGAGGTACTACTCGGCTGGAGGGCGGCAGGGTTTGGAGGGCTGTATCAGACCCAGAACGCTATGATGGCCCTGATATTGTCCATTCTGGGAATACAGACCATATTCTCAGGGATGTTCTTGAGCCTGCTGCTGCTGAACAACGGTACCAAGGCCGATTGATTCTGAGGCTTCTGGATGAAGATTGCCTACGTCTACGATGCCGTCTATCCCTGGGTTAAAGGAGGCGCAGAGAAGAGGGTGTATGAACTCTCCAGGAGACTTGCCGACAGGGGGCATGAGGTTCACTGCTTTGGGATCAAATGGTGGAAGGGCGATAGCGTCATCCAAAGGGATGGCGTATTCCTTCATGGCATCTGCAATCCCAGAAGTCTTTACTCCGGGGATCGAAGATCGATGCAAGAGGCCTTGATTTTTGCTTGGAAGGTTCTCGTATCCTTAAAAGGGGATTACGACCTGATAGACTGCCAAGAGTTTCCATA
>JBGQAL010000159.1:0-6073 GCA_041494285.1 Methanotrichaceae archaeon | reverse complement strand
TGGGACAAGTTCTCCACTTCGATCAGTTATGGAAAGACGTGGATAGCAAGATTTTTGCCAAACAGAGATTACAAATTGTTTTGCTGATGACTATAATCAAGCGAAAAAGAATTATGCAGGCGAGATTCACCTTTAGGTTGGCGAAGCATCCTGGACTTGAGAAGCCTGGTCCGCCTCAACAGCCATCTCTTCTGGTTCCTCCGTCTCTAAAGCGCCCTCTTTCGGTGGAGGGGATACTACCTCGGCGCTGACCTTTTCCCCGGTGTGCTTCTCGATGAAGTCGACCTCTTTCAAGCTAAGGTGCTGGATGATCATGTCTGCGAGGCCCCTTCTGATCATCAACCACTCTTTGTAGTAACCAAGTTCCCAGGGAACGATAATCGTGGCCACATCGTCCTCGATCTTGGATTCCAGGTCCAACCGGGCGAAGGTCTTGATCAGGCTCTTGAGCTTCTCGGCCCGGTCTTCGATGCTCTCCAGGATCTTGTACTCGTAGACGATGGTCTTGTCTGCCAGGGGGTGGTTGAAGTCAACGCTTGCCTTTCTTCCGATAATCCTGGTGACAGTTCCAACCTTGTTCTCGACGCCTACCCTCATCCCTGGTACGGGTTTCTTATCCTTGAACTTGTTGATGGGTATGCTCTCCACTTTCGTGGGATCGTGGGTTCCAAAGGCCTTTTCAGGCGGGATCTCGACCTTCCCAGAGTATCCTATCTCCTTGCCGATTAGGTCTTCCTCCATGCCCGCTACCAGCTGACCAGAACCTACTACGATTAAGTGGGGACCGTACTGGCACTCTTCATCGAAGATACCCTTGGCAGTGGCCACCTCTTTATCCGTAGCTGCTATGACTTGTCCATCAACGCTCTCAGTATAATCGATCCTTATAAAATCGCCATTTTTTACAGCCATCTTGAAATCCATCCTAGCTTTGTTGCTGTTCACCGGATCTAATTTATATGCTTTCTGTCTGCCGCAGGGCAATCCCCTAGATTAAGTAATCTGCAATCCTCTCAGTAATAGGCTGCTCGCAGTAAACGCACCTGAGCACGACAGGATTTTTGGTCTTTACGAGCATCCTAGACTTTATAGGCTCCTCGGTGTTGGATATGCAGCTAGGGTTCTGGCAGCGTACAACGTCTATTATCAGGTCCGGCAGGTCTACTAGGTGCTTCTCGATCACCAAAAAGTCGCGAATGATGTTGATAGTGGCATCTGGGGCTATGAGGGCGATTCTGTTTACCTCTTCCTCTTTCAGCTCCCTGTCTTCGACCTTGACTATATCCTTCTTGCCTAGCTTGCTACTCTCAACGTTCATGACCACTGAAACCGTTGCGTCGGTTGTTCCGGATATTCCCAGGATCTTCAGGACGTTTAGGGCCTGGCCTCCGGCTATGTGGTCTATTACAGTGCCGCTTTTAATTGGTTTGACTCTTAGCTCGACTTCGGCCATATCCATCACACTCCTAGCCTTTTTTTTGGTGTCAGATCTATGACTTTAATTGCTCTCATCGCCTATCAGCATCTTTAGGAGGGCCATCCGCACCGTGACACCGTAGAAGCTTTGTTTGAAGTACATCGCGTGCTTGGTTGAGTCCAAAGACGGCGATATCTCGTCAACTCTGGGCAGTGGATGCATTATGATCAGATTCTCCCTCACTCCGGCCAGGTACTCCGGAGTGATCCGGTAGCTTCTGGCCACTTTTTTATACTCCACAGGATCGGGGAATCTCTCTCTCTGGATTCTAGTCATGTAGAGGACATCAACGTTTCGTACGACCTCGCTCAGATCACAGGTCTCGCGAACCTTGGTATTCTTGCTGGAAAGGTCGGACTTTATCTGCTCGGGCATTCGAAGCGTCGGCGGCGAGACAAGGGTTATGTCCGCACCGTAAAGGGATAAGGCATAGGCCAGAGAGTGAACTGTCCGGCCGTACTTGAGGTCGCCTACCAGTGCAATGCTCAGGTTCTCCAAGTGGCTTTCTTTCTTTATGGTGTATAGGTCCAGGAGAGTTTGGGTGGGGTGGTGGCCCGCTCCGTCGCCTGCGTTCAGGACGGGCACTGGCGAGAACTCCGAGGCAAGGCGGGCCGAGCCCTCTTTGGGATGGCGGATGACCAAGGCGTCCGCATAGCCGCCTATAACCCGCACCGTATCGGCCAGAGACTCACCTTTCGAGATCGAGCTGCCCTCTGCCGGGCCCAGGTTGATCACTCCGCCGCCCAGACGCTTCATGGCAGTCTCAAAAGACATGCGCGTGCGCGTGGACGGCTCGAAGAACAGCAAAGCGAGAATCTTGCCGGAGAGCATATCGCTCCGCTTGCCGTGGGCATAGGGCTCCAGCTCCGATGCCAGGTCGAGGACGGAGTCGATCTCCTCTCTGGAGAAGTCCCGCATGGAGAGGACGTGCCTCTTCTTGAACATGATTATTCCTCAACAGTATGGGATATAACGCTTCTGATAATCCTATGAATCTTAATCAAAAAAAAAATTCGGCGCCAGTGACTTTCTTGTCCGTTCCAATCCAGACATCGCATTATTCGCACCTGGCCACAGGGCTGGCAAGTGTCCTGTCACTTTTATCAGATGAATTCCGTAACTCGGCGCTCTGATATGCGTTCGAAGAAGATTAGGGCCAGATCTTTCTACTGCTTATATTTTTCATAACAGGTCCCGTAGCTCTTCCCTGCTTATGTCCGCTTCCTTGAGTATCTTGCAGAGGAGCTTTTTGGGAACATCCTTGCTATTGAATGGAATAACCGTTACGCGATCTTTTCGTGGATGGTAATATGTGTGATGGCTGCCTTTCACCCGCTTAAGAACAAATCCATCCTTTTCCTTCGCTAGTTCCTCAGGGGAAATCGAAGGCAGCTTAGGCATGGGCTTCAACTATTACGGTATATTCCAATGAGCCCTCTTCGGTTGGAACTTCTTTGCCGAGATCTATGAGAGTTTCGATATATCCCTCAATGGCCTCTTTGGCCATCTCGATAGCCTCTTCTACCGTCTTTCCAAAAGTATGGCAGTCTGGAAGGGAAGGGACCGATACGATGTAAACGCCTTCATCGGGGTCCTTCTTTAGCACGATACGGTAACTTCAGGGCTTTCATCATTTACTCATTGGTCGGTTCATATATATCTAGGTCGCTAAGAGTTGAGCGCCAGGCGCTTCATGGCCGTCTCAAAAGAAGTCCTGGTGTGCGAGGATAGTTCCAAGAACAGAAGATGAGAATCTTTACCTTAGAGCATTTTCGCTTTGATTACAATCTAGTCGATTGGTTATATAATTTTGCGGCGCATGCGACAACAGGCGAGGTCGTCGAGATATACTTAAACCCGCAAACTGGATATATCGTCATCGAGGGAAAAATGAAAAACCAACTATCGAAAGATCCTCCTCTGAATATAGAATCCAGCTTCTTCCAAACCCCCACCTTCCAGGCCCTGACCATCGGCGTCCCCTTCTGCATTTTCAAGCTGCTCTTAGGCGTCTTGAGCATTCGCATCGGCGTGGAGCAGTCATCTTTCCTGCCTCTCTTCGGCTGGCTGATCATCGCCTGGGCGTCAGTGGACCTGGCCATGAACCTGGCACGAATGTTCTTTCACCTCTCTGGCCGCGAATCGCCTTTTGAGTACTGCACCATCGCCCAAGTCGGTCGCTTCTTTGGAAGGCCCAGGCTCTTTCTGGCCATCGACACCTTCCTCTCCTTCTCCATCATCTGCTTTGTCCTGTGGTCCGGCTGGATCAAGAATCTGAGCACCACTGAGTCTTACCTGTGGTACGCGGCAACTACGTTGAACCTCATCAGCATCTCTCTGGTCAACATCTGGCTGGAGCTGGGAAGAAGGTCTTGGAGAGACTAGGATGTTATTCCATCAGCAGGCTCGCTGGGGAGCGGCGCTATTTTGCTGGCCAAACGGCCTCGATAAGAGTTTAATCGATGCACTGTTATGTAGCAAAGCCAAGATAGTGATGCAAGGATAAAAGCTATCGAGATCGAGACTGGGGAGATACCGAAAGTTGAAAAGCAACGTATCAGGGTTCACTTTTAAGATACTGAAAGAAGACAAAGAGTCGAGGGCCAGGTTGGGAGTCATAAAGACCAGGCGCGGTTACATCGATACTCCCTACTTCGTGCCGGTGGCTACGCTAGCCTCCGTCAGAGCTTTGGGCTCCGATGACCTAGACGCACTGGGTTTGCAGTGCGTCCTAGCCAACACCTATCACCTTCACTTGAAACCTGGAGACGAGCTGATCAAGAAGCTTGGGGGCTTGCACAGATTCATGTCCTTTGACCGGCCGATTTTAAGCGACTCGGGAGGATTCCAGGCCTTCTCCCTGGGGTGCGGAAGAGAGGACAACATAAACAAAATAGGCGGAGTCTTCCCGCACGGAAGAACAACTGAGGATAACGTAGGGAAGAAAGAGAACTTAACAAAGATCACAGATCAGGGTATCTCCTTCAAGTCCTTCTATGATGGCACCTGGCAGTTCCTCGATGCCAAATCGTCCATGCAGATTCAGTCCAACTTGGGCTCGGACGTCATCATGGCCTTTGACGAGTGCACCTCCCCGCTTTCGGATTACGATTACACAAAAGAAGCCATGGAACGAACGCACGAATGGGCCGGGCTTTCCTTGAAGCACCACGACGAAAGACAGGCCATCTACGGCATAATCCAGGGAGGCTGGTTCGAGGACCTTCGGGCGGAGAGCACAGAGTTCATCAAATCGCTTCCCTTCGACGGTATGGCCATCGGCGGATCTCTCGGAAACTGCAAGAAGGATATGCATCAAGTCCTCGATTGGGTGGAGCCCCAACTTGACGACCGGCCCAGGCACTTGCTGGGAATTGGAGAGGTCGACGATATCTTTGAGTGCGTAGAGCGAGGAATCGACACCTTCGACTGCGTCTTCCCTACAAGAGTTGCTAGGAGGGGTGGTGCGTTCATTGTCCCCGAATCTGGTGGTGGGCCTAAGAATAAGTTCAGGATACACATAAAGTCTGCACAGTTCAAAGACGATGGAACGCCCATAGATCCTAATTGCCGCTGCCCGACGTGTAGGAGATACTCGAGAGCCTATTTGAGGCATCTCTACCTTGCCAACGAGCTTTCCTACTTCCGTCTGGCATCGATGCACAACCTTCACTTCATGCAATACCTCATGAAGGAGATCAGGGAATCGATAAATAACGGCACTTTTATGGAACTGAAGGGAAAATGGCTGGGGTCGGATCTATATAATAAAATTGATCGATAGCGGTATCCTTACAGATTTTATAGGTCAAAATACTGAAGATATATTCTTCTTTAATAAAATAAAGATAGATATTGAAAGTCGTCATTCTGAAATAGATATTATCCAAAATATTGAGGATTATATGTCCAGATTGCAGGGAAGAAGGATATCCCGGAGCTGAAGGCGAAAATCGTGATGATTCAAGAAGAGTTGAAGCGTGAAGGCGCAGTTCCATGAGTAAGAGCTGGCGGAATTGCACTGAAGCCTCAGAAAAAATAATTCTGAGGGCCAGCCTGGACATATTCTGCCTCGATGACGAAAGCCTGGGGGACTCCGACAACCTGCCCGACCCGGCCATGCTGACGCGATAGGTCGCTCCGCAGATTGGAGATTGGCAGCCACCAATAATGTAGCTATTGCGATTAGGTAGTTATTTAAGGAAAAATTTCTATTTATAAGCGATGATCTTCCAGATCCTGGACGCCAACTACACCTACGACTCCCAGAAGAGACCTCTGGTTCAGCTCTTCGGGGAGACTGAGGACGGCAAGTCTGTCACCTGCAGGGTGGCCGGGTTCCGGCCTTATTTTTACGCAGGCGTCAAGGAAGGCGCGCTGGATAAAGTCACCCAAGATCTTATAGAAATGGGCCTTGAGGTCGAGCCAGTAGACCGCTTCGAACCAATCGGATACCAAGTGGTACCAAAGAGTATGCTGAAGATCACCACCAAGGACCCCAAGGAAGTGCGCAGCCTGAGAGACCGGGTGCGGGAACATCCTGGGGTCAAGGCGGTCTACGAGACTGACATCCTTTTCAGGAACCGTTTCCTGATA
>JBGQAL010000120.1:0-8427 GCA_041494285.1 Methanotrichaceae archaeon | reverse complement strand
ATAAAACATCATGGCATATCAAAAAATAAATTTCTGTTGTACATCAAGGAGATGGAATGGAGATACAATCAAAGGACCGATAACTTGTTTGAATTATTAGTAAAATATATGTTAGGGGCAGATAATTGATAATCACCTTAATATATTATACTGCCTTGTGACGACAATGTATTTTTCAGGAAGGATGTTTATAAAGTAATCCACATAAATAGCATTTGGAACTTAGAGATTTGACAGATAAAAGGATATTTTATCATAGGAAAATAATGAGTTCTTATTGCAAGGTGAGAAGTGAATGATAACTACCCAATACATTGTAGCATAGTGGTTCTATATACACCGCCAAAGCTTTTTGTAGTTTGAGAATAATGATGACAAATTCGCTAAAGGAGGGATATAGTATATGAAAATATGTATAATATTTGTAGTTTTATTAGCCATGTTAATAGGAACTGGTCTTGCCCAGAATGCGACAACAGGTGACGTAAAGGCTTTTCAAAAAGCTTTAGAACAGGATGGATTCACTGTACAGAAAGGTGGGCTAGGTTATTTTGATACAATCAAATTATGCGACTTAGGAGTGATACCTTCTGCCTATGCAGGCAATCCCAGCACAAAATACTTGTCATATTTTGTTCCACCAGCACCTGGTCATAAGGTACCTGAACTGTTTGCTAAAATAGCTAGAGCGTTTGGAGTGAGCTCGAACTTATCTTCCTTTTGGAATCTTGGTCCAGATGAAGCCATTATTTTCATAGGAAGAACTCCGCCGGAGTGTAGATACTTCAGTTACGATCATTATATAGTGGATAGGACATATGGAAATGAGACCCGATGGATCTTTGCCAACTTGGCAGATACAGTAAACAACTTAGCCATCAATACTGAAGGAACGCCAAATGGGTTGGCTGGAAATCCATTCAATCAAACCACTGTGATAGTCGCCACCGCCGACAGAGGCATTAATCAACGCATCCGGGCTGCTGCCCTATCAGCAGGATATTCAGGCGATATATTTAACACCCAGGTGTTTCCATCGGCTATGTTGAACATGGGCTTTGAGAATAATTCCGATACATTTGCTATAATATTGCGTCCAGCCCTATTCAAAGATAAGCAAGCTGGCGATAACTATCTCAATAACACACCAGCGACTGTTTTCCGGATTACACCCAACCAAACTACGAAGCTAGATCCGTATAATTATCCAGAGTTAAGAGTCCGCGGAACGGGGAAAACAGAGTTTGATCTTACGAATGATCTCGAACAGCTGAGGAAGGCGATTCTCAAAAAATACGGTGGATTGAAAGCCACAGAGCTTCCAACTAGTCAAACAGTCCCAGTGGGAAGTGATGGTATTCAGAGAGGAATCGACGCCATAATCCCTGACAACGATGCGTGCTATCTATGGACTGTAAACCAAACTGTCTCCTCGCCGACACCTTCTTTCCCTAATCTCTCGCTCTGCTATCCTTTCGTGCGACATCCAGCAATTACTTTGGGCAACGATACCAATGAATTCATAATCGTCTATGGGGTTAACCATGTAGCCACTGGAAAGGCAACATACTCGAACTTCGTCCCCTATGGAGCGGATGTATGGAATGGCGTTGGAGCAGTCACTGATCAGGATTTCACTGGAACGGCTGAGGAATATCTTCCTGGCAATCCTGATGCGAAATACCTTTATGTCTATAAGGTCGCTAGGCACTCCAACGGCGATCCGCACTGCTTTGAGGTTCCCTTTGGTCCGGGAGGCTACGGCATACGTCCGGATCAGGCGGTTTTCATCTTCTGGAGGAACTACCTGGAAAAGGCTACAAAAACTGGGCCGTCCTACTCAGAGATCGTGTATGATAGGGCTATAAAGTTCGATCCGAAGAAGTAGGGTAAGGTAAAGGAGCTGGGACTAAGGCCAATCCCAGCTCTGGTTAATATGTGTAACCTGTAAACTCATCCCCTCATTTTTCGGATCTTCAAAGCAATAGCAGTATTTCCCATGAAAGTGGTGCCAGCAGATATCACTTTCATTTTTCGGGCGTGAGCCTCTGTCCTGATCTTTAGGCTCATGCGGGTTTTATAAATGCCAATTAAGGCTCGAACCCCCTCACTCTGAGCGATTGATTCCCTGCCATTAGAATCGCTAAGCTACGCCGCAATAGACCACTATCAAGAGGGCTGGCCGATTCATGCCTATAGTCTTGATAATAAGCCCCACATTTTTAGAGTTGTATATCAGTCCAGGGATTACTTTTGTTGTAGTCTGTGCAACTGTGAAGCAGTCCTATGATGCTATACAGGCAACATTAGATAATGTCATAGAATTTTTGGAGGAAACAAAGAAGCGCCAGAAAAGTGATGATGGATCGCAGGCAACCCATCAATATATCATAGGCTATCTCCCAACGTAATATATGAAGTAATTAAGATGTCTATTGGCAGAGCACCCTTATTATATACCTAAGGCTCTTATTGTCCAGATTGAAAGTGCATCAGCATTACGTAGAAATAAGCCGGAATAAGGTTCAAAGCATGATGATTACCGTATCTATAATGCGCTTTGCAGGAGCGTTCTATGATAAGCAAGATGGGTAAGGGCAGGACAGCAGAGATGGAAGTCTTATCCATGATTGACAAGGACGATCTGATGAAGAGAGAGTCCGAGGCCATCATCCAGACATACACCCGCCAGAAAGTGGTCCTGGTGCGTGGCTCCGGAACAAAGGTCTGGGACTCCGATGGTAACGAGTACCTGGACTTCGTGGCGGGAATCGCCGTGAACAACGTTGGCCACTGCCACCCTGCCGTGGTCGAGGCGATAAAGAGGCAGGCAGAGATCCTCATTCACACCTCCAACCTATACTACACTGAGAATCAGGTGCTTCTGGCTGAGGAGCTCAAGAAGCTCACAGGATTGAAAAGGGCCTACTTCTGCAACTCTGGGGCAGAGAGCGTGGAGGCGGCCCTCAAGCTCACTCGAAGAGCCACGGGCAAGTCAAAGATAGTTGCTGCCGTGGGTAGCTTCCACGGCAGGACCCTGGGGGCATTGGGCGCTACCTACAAAGCAATATACAGGGAGCCCTTCAGGCCGCTCAACGAAGCTGAGTTCGTACCTTACAACGATCCCGAGGCCCTGAAGGCCGCGGTGACGAAAGAGACCGGAGCTGTAATCCTGGAGCCTGTTCAGGGAGAAGCGGGAGTCTACGTGCCCGATATCGATTACCTTCGCGCTGCGCGCCAGGTTTGCGATGACGCCGGAGCGCTGCTCATATTCGACGAAGTACAGACTGGCTTTGGCCGTACTGGCCGGTGGTTTGGAAAAGAACACTCAGGAGTTCAACCGGACATAATGACCCTGGCAAAGGCCCTGGCAGGCGGGCTGCCCATGGGGGCAATGCTGGCCTCAGAGAGCGTCTCAGAAGCTTTCCAGAAGGGAGACCACGGGTCCACCTTTGCAGGTGGTGCTCTTGTGAGTGCCGCAGCCCTGGCCTCCATAGACGCCATCAGATCGGAGAACCTGGTCCAGAGGTCGGAGGAGCTGGGAGCTTACATGCGCTCTGAGCTGGAGCGTCTGGAGCCACGGGAGGTCCGTGGGCTGGGGCTGATGATAGGCATGGACCTGGATGCGGATTGCAAGCAGGTGGTCCAGAAGGCCCTCGAGAAAGGGGTGATTCTAAACAACACGGGCGATCACACCCTCAGGTTCATCCCTCCCTTGGTAGTGACCAAAGAGCAGATTGACAGAGTGGTGAAAGTCCTTGGAGAAGTTCTCGAAGAGTCTTAGACCATGTCTTAACAGTCTCAAACCCTACGTGGCAGGCAAGGGTTACACAGAGATCTCCAGAAAGTACGACGTCCCTCTGGAAAAGATAGTCAAGCTTGGGTCCAACGAGAACCCCTACGGTCCCAGCCCAAGAGTGCTTTCTGCGCTTCGAGGTATATCGCCAGAGCGATACCCCGAACCAGAAGAGCTGATGGTGGCCCTTGCAGGCTACACAAGGCACCCGGAAGAGATGATAGTAATAGGCTCGGGCATGGATGGAGTGATGGACACCCTGACCAGGCTCTTCCTGGAGAAAGGTGACAGAACACTCATCTACACCCCAACTTTCAGCTACTACGAGATCCTGACAACACTATGCAGTGCAGCTACGCTCTTTGTCCCTCGAGGGCCGAGGTCCGAGATCTCCACTGATATCCCTAAGGAAGTCAAGATGGTCTTCATCTGTTCCCCCAACAATCCCACAGGCAACCTCACGTCGGAAGAGGATGTGAAAAAGGTACTGGAGAGCACAGAGGCCGTAGTCTTCCTGGACGAGGCTTACGTGGAGTTCGCCGACGGAAGTCTGCTGAGCCTTGTGAGGAAATACGACAACCTCGTTGTGGGTAGGACCATGTCCAAGGCCTTTGGGTTAGCCGGCATGAGGCTGGGTTATGCCGTAACTCCTGAGTGGATAGCAGAACAGTATAGAAGAGCAACACCGCCCTTCTTTGGAGTAACTTGTGCCTCGGTAGCAGCTGGGGTGGCTGCCCTTTCCGACTTAGGTTACATGCACAGCTCCGTGGACAAGATCCGAAGGGAGCGTGAGAGGCTGCGAAAGGAGACAGGATCGCATCCTTCCCAGGCCAACTTCCTTTACCTCGAAACTGCGGAGACTTCTAACATCGTGACAGAAAAGTTCCAACAGAAGGGGATCATCATCAGAGACTGCCGGTCATTCCGGGGCGCGGGAGATCATCACATCCGCGTCTCTGTAGGGACTCCCGGGGAGAATGACCTGTTCCTGACGGCTTACAGGGAAATATGCGCATAGCTCTGACTGGCACTCCAGGAACGGGCAAGACTACCGTTGCCGCGCTACTGCCTTACAGGGTGATAGATCTAAACGCCCTTGTGAAAGATGGCCTAAACCTGGGCACAGACCCCGAGAGGGGATGCCTGGAGGCGGACATGGATGGTCTGGAGCAGAAGCTGGCTGAGATGAACACAGATGATTTGACCATCCTCGAAGGCCATTTCTCCCACTACTTTGCAGATGAGGCCGTTGTGCTGAGGCTGGCGCCTTCTGAGCTGAAAAAAAGGCTGGAAGCGAGAGGGTATTCGGCGAAGAAAATCCAGGAGAACCTCGAATCAGAGGCGTTGGATGTGATCCTTGTAGAGGCGGTCGAGTTCTGCAGACGAGTCAGCGAGATAGACACAACGGACAGATCTCCGCATGAGGTGGCCGACCTTGTGCTCAGAGCCATAAGAAAAGAGATAGAGCTTGAGCCGGGACAGGTCGACTGGCTGGAGGACTTCTTTGACCCTTGATGATTTTCGCGGAGTTGCTGGAGTAGTCACCGAGCCGTTGTCCGCTTTGGCGGAAAAAACCGGTATCTCTCCCAACCAGCTATCGGTGCTGTCGTTGGTCTTCGCCGCCGCAGCATCAGCATTTTACTATCTGTCGGCCTTCGATAAAAGTATGCTATATGCTGCGGCCCTTATGGTGTTACTGAATGCGATCTTTGATGCCGCCGACGGCTCCCTGGCCCGGAGGACTTGCAAAGTCAATCCAAAGGGCGATTTTTTGGATCACGCCATAGATCGGTATGCAGATATGTTTTTCCTAGGCGGAATAATATTTGCCGGTTACGCCCCGTGGCCGGTGGGTTTGTTGGCAGTGATTGGCGTTTTTCTGACCAGCTACATAGGAACTCAGGCCCAGGCGTTGCAGCTAGGTCGGTACTACGGCGGAATGATGGGCCGGGCAGATCGACTCGCTATGATCTTTTTCGCAACTCTTGGAAATGCCGCTTACCCTTACCCCATAGCTGGACTGCCCATTCTCGGCTGGGTCCTGGTAGCAACAATGATCTCCAGTCACATTACAGCCCTGCAGAGATTTCACCACATCTGGCAAAAGCTTTAGCCGCTCTGAAGGCCAGCTCCTTTCTCCTTGGTAAGCAGTAGCTCCTCAGACGGTGCCTGTCTTAAAGACCCCTTCACGACGCTGGCATTTAATATGCGACAGATATGAGGTGCGGCTTTCTGCAGAAAAGATAGGCAGCGATCACCGTCGCTTGAAGTGGAGGCAACCACTATCGTCCCCTTGGACCCGTTGAAGGTCAAAGGTACGGATGTCCAGATATAATCAGAAAATTCTTCCATCTTGTATACATTAGGACCAGCCAATAGGATTTTGGGATCCCTTCCTTCAATGAAGCTTATCAGCTTCTCCACCGGGCCGAATAGAGACCGCAGGACTAAGTTCCCGCTCTCCATGAGGAATATGCCTCCTACCTCTCCGCCTTCGATGCCTGATTCCAGATCAGCAAGGGCACCCGTGATGTCCTTCTCGACATCGCTGTCAGGCTGGAGCGCCCTGTACATAATGCTGTTGACGGCCTCCAGCTCTCGATTGGACCTGACAAGCTCGGTCTCCAGTTCCTTTCTTTCGGTTATGTCCATTATGTTCCCTAGGACAGCTCTTTGTCTGTCATACTCTATGGGAACGGTCCTAAACTCAATCCAACGCTGACCACCGTCCTTGCGCAGGACCCTGGACTCGTAAGCCGGTGCCGGTCCATCTATCCCTCGGTCCAACCTGCTTACGCACTGCATATCATCAGGCCGGACGAGATGCCAGAAGGGCATTCCCACCAGAGCCTCCGCCGCGCAGCCGAAGATCTCTCCCAGCTTGGGGTTGACCAGCTTGAAGACGCCGTCCTGAAGGATATAAATGCCTCCCAGAGAGTTCTCGACAACGCTTCTGTGGATTCTCTCCGACCGCTCTATCTCCATTCTCATGGCACGCTCGTTGGTTTTGAACCGTGCCTCCTGGATGAGGTTTTCGAAGATGTAGGGCAGGCTCTTGAAGCTCTCCATGCTTTTAACAACGTACTTGGTAGCCCTGTTCTCGAAGGCTACCACTGCCAGCTCGGTGGTACCGTGGCCGGAGACCATTACAACGGGAATGTCCTGATCGAACTTGCGTATCCTCACAAGCACATCAAGGCCGCCTATCCCTGGAAGGATAAGGTCCACTGAGATCAAGTCGTACGAGCGGGATCTTATCATCTCTAGACCTTGCTCGCCTGTTGAGGCAAAGTCCAGGAAGAACTCATCGTGCTTTCTGAAGCCCATCCGGATCAAATCAGCGTGTTCCGGATCATCCTCTACAATCAGAATTCGATAAGGCTCTACCATCCCTGACCGTCCTACCCAATAGATGAATACTCGATCTGAGTATTTCTATCTTTCTGAGTGACTATTTGAATTAATATGACATGTAACTACAAAAAGATGGTCATCAGTTAAGCTAACATGATCAGTTACGCAAGGGTGAGACGAACAATCTCAAAGAGTGTCCAATTTATAAGTCAGTGCGGGTTTGTACATTGACAGCCATATAAATAGATAGCAAGAGTCCGACGACTTGCTCCTACCGTCATAGATAATAGGCCATAGTTCCATCCGTCTCTCGGGGAATTCGATGAAATGGTTGTTGCTCTTGGCGGCTGTGGTTCTGATGACGGCGTCAACAGATGGCAGAACTCTATTTGTTGATCCTACCGGCCGCGTAGGCTCCAAGACTTTAGCCGATTCCGTTGCAATGGCGAATGCAGGCGATGAGATTGTCGTAATGCAGGGAAGCTACTCCGGGGCGACTGTAGATCGTAGCCTCTCCATATCCGGATCCGGGAGAGTTGTAATAAATGGCAAGGGTAACAGCGCCCTCATCATCGGAGCACCGGGTTGCAGAATATCCAATCTCTACATCGAAGGAAGCGGATCAAGTACTGGGTTGATAATTAAATCATCCGACAACATTTTGACCAATTGTAGTATAAACGGCGGACCAAATGGAATAGAGATTCAGGGAACTAACAACACAGTCCGCGACAGCAGGATTGAATCCAGCTTAGGTATGATGTTGGTTGGCTCCAAGTGCATAGTCCAGAACGCCACCTTCAACGGAGACAAGGGCATCCAGATGGAGAACTCATTCGAGAACGTAATCAAGAGTTGTAGGTTCTTGACCTCCCAGGGCATCGAGATTACATCCTCGAACAACAACAGCATCGAGATGAACAGTTTCTCAGGAACAAGCTTTGGGATCACTCTGTTCAAATCTGGCCACAATAGTCTGGCCGAGAACCAGTTCTCCGGGTCGTACATCAGCGGCCTGGACATCTCGGAGTCGTCGGGCAACAACCTCACCGACAATCTCCTGAATGGGTGCATGCTGGGCATCAGCCTAAGGCAATCGGACAAAAACCGCCTGACAAATAACACCTGCAGAAGGAACGAGCGGGCGGGAGTGTACCTGAACGGCTCAATAGACAACCAGCTCGTGGGCAACTCCCTATCCAAAGACGGCAACGGCATCCTTTTGACAGCCTCAGAGAAAAACACAATCGTTTCCAATACGGCTTCTGGTAATACCT
>JBGQAL010000055.1:0-15782 GCA_041494285.1 Methanotrichaceae archaeon | reverse complement strand
GGCGTGGCAGAAATTCAGGAACAACAAAAATTCAAAGGTTAACTGGCAATTCACTACCGAGGATGCTCGGATCAAATTATCTCGCCTTTATCCGACACTACAGAGTTGACACTACACTAGAGCTTATGGCTACGAGTCGGGCAAATCTGGATCTGAGTTTTTAACTAGGCCAGAAGTCTATAGCTCCGATTATGGCCTGGAGCAGCTCTCGCGGTTTGTGGGCAGAGGTGAGGCTTGGACTAAACGGATTAAACCGGAAGCACCTTCACCACTCCCAAAGGTCATCGTAGCCCCTATTGCGGCAGGAACAAAGGTGTTAGCATCAACTAAATCCTCGATCTACAAGTTTATTCGATCCCATTACAATGATGCTCAAGCTGTAGAGAAGGAGGGTCTCGGTTTTCTTTCTGCAGCTCATGCCAACCGAGATGTCAAAGCAGTGGTAATCAGAGGTATCTCCGATTTAGTAGATGATAAAGATGAGGATGATGTCAGAGGGTTTCAGGACTCTGCATCCAGGCATGCTGCAGCTTTCGCTTTTGAACTCCTAGCCAATTGGAATTTGGGGGATATCAGTAAAAAAGATCAAATGGAAGAAGAAATGAAGTTGCTTATTGCACCACTATTTGCAAAATTTAATAAAAATGTTAACATACTCTCTTTTATGTCTTTGTATTTGATTTCAAGAATTGGGACTTTTCCCGATCGCCAAGATAGAGAGGAATTAGAAATACTAGAGAGAGACCTTGAAGAAATAATGAGATCATATGGCTGGTTAGCTCAAAGTTCGTTATATTCTCAGATAAAGGCATTCTTAGATTTAAAACCAAAATACGATCAGCGTAAGAGGTCAGATGCTTGGAATATTCTAAATAATATCTCAAAATTAGTGAAAACTCGATATGAAGAACTCAGAGCAGAACTTAAATCGGATAGTCAATAAGAAATTTTCATATTTCTTAATTTTTATTATAAATGTCGGATGATTGATTATCAATCATTTGAATTAAAAAATCCCGTACTGCTGGTTTCTAAAACCTCAACGAACTTGATCTATTCACCATACCTTAATCTTACATCAAGGATATTAGCTTAATGTGGAAATGCAAATAGTCTACATTGCTTTGCTCTCAATTCTTGGAAGCGGAATTGGAGCTATGACTGGATTTGGCGTAGCCACCATTATGACGCCTGTTCTGCTGCTATTTTGCCGCTGCCTGAAACGCTTCTCCTCGTAGGCATCATACACGTGTTCGGTTCGCTTTGGCAGCTTCTGCTGTTTCGAGAAAGTGGAGGTTGCTACTCGCGTTCGGTGCTCCCGGCATAATCACCAGTTTCATTGGTGGGTCCATCTCGTTGAATGTCCCAAAAGAAATTCTTTCGAGAGCCCTCGGCGGATTTCTCATTATCTATGTCCTATTTATCTTGGTTAATCCGCGTTTTAGGTTGCAGCAGAGGACACTTACCGCTTCAGCCGGAGGAGCATCCTACGGATTTCTTGCTGGCATCTTCGGGATTGGCGGAGCCGTGAGAAGCATGTTCCTGAGCGCCTTCGACTTGCCGAAGGCCGTTTATATCGCGACATCCGGAGCCATTGCGCTTGTCATAGACTCTACCCGTATTGTAACGTATTTTACAGGGGGTACGAGACTCGAACCCCTGATAATTTCTGGTCTTTTGGTCTTTATTCCGGCATCGTTGGTTGGATCGGTAATCGGCAAAAAAGTTGTAGAAAGAGTTCCTCAGGACCGGTTCAGAATTTTCATAGCTGCATTCATATTTCTTGCAGGGTTAGAGCTGGCTATTTTTCCATGAGTATATCTGTTCAGCAGAACGAATAAACTAGAAGGACCGGGGCCGATCTCCTTGGTGGTGATTTTGGCTTCATCTAGAGCGTCTCTGGTTCCCTCTCCACCTTGAAGGACAACCTGACCTTGGCCCTGTACTCTGCTATCTTTCCGCCTTCTAGTATCGTGTCCAGCTCCACGACCCCGGCTATCCTCATGTTTGTCAGCTCTGCACAGGACGTATCCACTGCTTTCTTGACTGCCTCCTCCCAACCGTCTGGAGAAGATCCGACCAGCTCAATGATTTTGTAGACCTTGCCCGCCATTGCATGCGCTCCTCAACTATTATATGGGGTCTTCTCATTGATATAATTTTTCAAGTTGTCTTCTTCCATGGGACCTTGTATAGGCTGCCCCAGATCCACTGGTCTCCGCAAACTTTTTCATGATTTGAATCAAACGACTAATTACCTTACTTACTCAAAGCGAGCCTATTGGAAGTAGGAAAAGATGAATGGATCTCCCCTGAGAATCCTAGGAATGGCCGATCTCCACGGCCACGCAGAACGGCTCTCCAGGTTAGAGGACTTGGAAGCTGACCTCATCGCCTTCTGCGGCGACCTGCACAACGGAGGCACGACAGAAGAAGCAAAGCCGGTGGCCGAAGCCCTGGCCAGCCTTGGGCCGCCTGTACTGATCGTTCCCGGCAACATGGACCCCAAGGGGTTCGTTCTTGATCTTTGGAAGGACGCGGGCCTGAAGGTGATGCACGACAGATCCTGCCAGTCCGGAGAAATCGGCTTTGTCGGTTTCGGCGGAATGGCAATCCGCGACCCTGTGCGGATCAACGATTCCAAGAGATTTTACCTGCCTATGGATGATGCCTACGAATCGCTGTCAACGACCCACAGTGAGATCTCAAAATCGTCTCGCAGAGTTGTAGTTGTGCTGTCCCATCAGCCGCCTCGTGGCGCTTGCGACGTTGTCTACAGCGGTGAGTCCGTGGGGTGCGTGAGCCTACGCCGCTACGTCGATGATTTTTGTCCCGACCTGCTCATCTGCGGCCATATCCACGAGGACGGAGGCAAGGCTGAACTGGGTAAAACTACGGTGGTAAACGTCGGGGAAATGCGCCAGGGATACGCAGCCTTGATCGAGCTGGATGAGCAGATAAAAGTTGAATGGATCGAGCCCTAGCCTTCTTCCCTATCCTCCGGTCTCCAGGTTTTCGTCCTGCATCTTGGCCCTGTCCATCATCTCCTGTTGGGACTTCATCAATTGCTCCAGGTCTTCCAAGGAGCCAGAGCCTAGCTCTCTCCTTTCAGGGACTTTTTCGATGGGCTCCAGAGTGCTTACATGATAATACAGGCCAGTGGAATCCAGAAATGCCCACTTGCCGTCCTCTTCGTCTTTCAAAACCTTCACAACGCCAACAGTTCCCGTTCCTTTGTACATGACGAGGGAACCCTCACTTATCTCCAATTCGATCGCCTCCAGAAGATATTGTCGGGCATGGATAAATCTCTAACCTGGAAAGGTGTCTAATTCTGATAGACCGCGCCGAACGGCTGAAGGGACTAAAGGCCAACCAAAATAAAAATGGATCAGGGAACAGCGTTACCAGAAGTCAGAGGATAATTGTCGACGTTCGAGCCTCCTCTAATTTTATGGGGTGAATCGCATATCCCGTCCCCGTTGGTATCGTTGCAGCCCTGGCCCGGCTGATCGAAGTCGCTGTAATCGTTCCCAACGGTCCTGTGTGCAGAGGCGAGTCCAATGATGCCGTTTTCGTTCCCCGCATCCTCATACCAATTATTGCTCCCTCCATCGTAGGCACTGATGTTGTTCTTCACCAGTCTGTTCAGGTAGATCCTGTTGCCTATGTGGTTTCCGCAGTAGATGCCGTACTTATTCTCGTAGGCGGTATTTCCAAAGACGGTGCTGTTGTTGGACATTATCCTTATGCCTGCATTTCCGCAACCGCAGGTTCCCGATTTGGTCACATTGAACCCTTCCAGGGTAACGTTATCGGCGTACAGAGTTATGGAGCTTCCCGATCCTCCAGCGTTAACTACAGGCTTTCCTTTGCCGGTGTCCACGCCGCGAAGGGTAAGCTCTCTGCTTACGTAGACGTTTTCGTAGTACGTTCCACTGTGAACCAGGACGGTATCCCCCGCGTGGGAGGAATCTATTGCCTGCTGTATGATGCTGAAATTGCAACCGCTAGGACAGACAACAATCGTAGCCGCCGGAACCGATCCTACCAGGAGTATGACGGCGATGATAGCGAGACAGAGCTTCAATATAATCCCTCTGAGCACATCTCTTTTGTCCTTGGCGAAAAATGTTTGTATGAGTGTCTGCGATATATTTCTCCCGATCGCCCTGTAGGGCACAGGCTGTAATAGCGATAATTATCGTCCTGGCCGACAATCTGTCGCGACTCTTCTTGGCTGCTTTTGATGCCTTGCGTCTATGGCATCTGAAACATCCATGAGAACTAGATCGTAAGGCTGGCGTTATGAAGCTGCCATAACCTCCAGCCATTAGCGGAGACGTCTGACTGATATCAGCTAATATCGTGGTCCCGGGGCATTCAGCCCCAGGGATCAGAATAGGTGTTTACTTACTTCGATGGTTTGCTGCTATTGTCCATCGGTACGGTTTTGGTTGTATTTTTGCCAGCAACGTTGGTTGTATTGTTCAACTGCATTGCTTTGCTGGTGTTGTTTACGGCCTTGACTGTCAGCTTGCTATTGTTTCCTGCAGCCTTGGTTGTATTGTTTCCTGAAGCGTTAGTTGTATTGTTCAACGGCATTGCCTTGTTGGTGTTGTCCATTACCAAAGCCTTGATTGTCAGCTTGCTGTTGTTTCCCACAACTTTAGTTGTATTGTTTCCTGAAGCGTTAGTTGTATTGTTCAACGGCATTGCCTTGTTGGTGTTGTTGGACGCCATCTGTTTCTCTGCATAAGCTCCTCCAAAAGAGACCGCCATTAGCACGCAGAAAAGCACCAATCCATATTTAATCGAACTCTTCATAATACATCCCTTTTTGATTAACCTATTGCCCTGTTAGCCATGCTAAATTTAAGCTTTTCTCTAAAAAATGATATATGAATATTGATATGTCTGAAATAATTGCTAATTATTGATTCTGAAACCACTTTATGGCAATAATTTTGAGAATATCATCTCCGGCTGTAAGCCCTACAGCTATCGATAAACCTATCAACAGCATAAGTATAAAAATGGGTGTGCAAGTACCCTCCAAGAGTGTTATGTTCCACTAGGCCGTCCCAGCCGTCCTGAATGCCGCGACCCCTGCTTAGCCGGTAGGCGAACTCGGCATCATCCTGACACTCCATCCTGGAATAGTGGAACTCGTGACCTCGTATAGCCTTTCCTAGAGCCACAATCGGGTTCGGCTTGACTACACATGCCTTCACATAACCCAGGGCCTGGAGCTTCTTTGTCATGACAGTGGTTGCCGGCAGGGCTCCAACCATGCGGTGGGTTGAATCTTCAGAGACTAGATCCTGTCCAAGGTACATCAGTCCACCGCACTCTCCGTAGATGGGCATGCCGTCTTGAGACGCCTTTTTGATCTGCTTGCGAGCCTTGCCACTCTCTAGTTGCGCTGCGTAAAGCTCAGGGTAACCCCCGCCGATGTACAATCCGTCCACATCCGGCAGCTCTTCGCGCATGGGGCTGAAATTAATCAGCTCCGCTCCCTTTCTTTGAAGCTCTGCGAAGTTCTCTTCGTAATAAAAGCAGAACGCCTCATCCATTGCTACCCCGATCCGAACCTTTGCGTCGCATATCTCCTCGGTTTCGGTGGCGCAGCATGGTCCATAGGCTAGATCGAGGATACTCTCGATGTCGACATGCTCCTCTACAAGGGAAGCAAGCGCGTCCAGATCATGCTTCATCTCAAATCCCATTTGCAATCCCAAGTGCCTGCTCTTTAGCTCTACCTCTGGGCTGCGCGGCAGGGCTCCAAAGATCGGCAGCTTAAGCGACTCCTGGAGGATGGATAGATGCCGCTCGCTTCCTACGCGGTTGAGGATGGTTCCTGCCAGCCGTATACCAGGGTCGAAGTTAGCGTACCCGAGCTCCATGGCGCCTGCGCTCCGGGACATGCCGTGGACGTTTATTACCAGCAAGACCGGAATGTTGAGGGCCTTGGCCACTTGGGCTGTGCTAGCCTCCTCGGTGGCGTCCAGGCCGTCGTACAGACCCATGACACCCTCAACCACTGCCACGTCCGCCCCTGCCACTCCCATGTTAAAAGATCGTCTAATTCCTTCTACCCCCATCATGAAGGTGTCCAGGTTTCTGGAAGGGCGGCCGCAGATGGCAGTGTGGTGTGATGGATCTATGAAATCCGGCCCTACCTTGAAGGGCTGGACGGCCAAGCCGCGCCTTCGAAGAGCAGCCATGAGCCCCAGAACCACCGTGGTCTTGCCCACTCCACTGTGAGTGCCAGCTATGAGCACCGCCGGAATCATAGCCTAGCTCTGTTGGCCACCTAAATATCTTTTCTCCGGCAAAGGAATTTATTTAACCCGCCTTGGCGAATGTTCTTCCATGCGGGTTGGAGTGGTCAAGAGAGGCAAGTACGGAGAACGTCTGATAGAAACCATCAGGCAACAAACTGACTTCGAAGTCGTGACGGCCGATGTCCCTGAGCTGTTGCCAGGGTTCATAGAGGACCCGGAGGAGTTCCTTAAAGGTCTGAACCTGGACCTTCGGGTTTTTCAGTCGGACATTCTAATCCTCTACACCTTTCATCCAGATCTGACCCCTTCAATCGTAAAGCTTGCGGGAGAACGGGGAGTTAAGGCGGTCGTCATACCTGGCGGGATGGGTCGGGCAGGGTCCATAGGCGAGCTGGAGACACTCGCCAGAAAATACGGTATTCACATAGAGGTGGATGAGATCTGTTGCACCCTGGAGAAGTGCGACATACCTGCAGTAGACGCTTTTGCAGAACGTCTGGGCAGTCCCGTGTTTAATGTGGAGACAAAGGACGGCCGGATAACATCAGTGAAGGTTGTTAGAGGCTCTCCCTGCGGAGGCACCTGGCACGTAGCCCAGGGTCTCGTAGGAAAGACTGTGGAGGAAGCTCCCGCTCTGGCGGGCCTTCTGTGCCAGCAGTACCCCTGCCGGGCCGTGCGCGGGACCCCAGGAGGAATCCACACGTCGGCAGACCTGCACAAGCACGCCCTGGAAAAAGCCCTGGGAATAAAGACGGAAGTGACCATACCTGAGCAGTCCAGGCCGATCAAGATAGGTGGCAAAGATGAGAAGATCTGATGTTGTAGAGGCTACCGTACAGGTTCTCCGGGAGGCGGAGACATCACTGCCGCTTTGGGTTCTCAGGCTGATCGAGCATGCCTTCGAGCTTGAGACCAATCGGGTGGCCAGATCACAACTTCAACTGATCCTTCAGAACATCCACACAGCTCAGTCTGAGAGCTTGCCCATGTGCCAGGACACCGGGCTTCTTATTTTCAATGTGCAGAAAGGTCGCGACCTGAATATGGACTTCGATCTTCGCGAGGCCATTGCCGAAGGAGTTCGCAGGGCAACTCTGGAGGTGCCGCTCAGGCCCAATGTTGTTGATCCTCTCAGCCGAAAGAACTCTGGAGACAATACCGGCGAAATGCTTCCTGACTTGATCGTGGACGAGGTGGACGGGGATGGCTTGCGCATCACGGCTTTTCCCAAGGGTGCCGGCTCAGAGAACATGAGCCTGGTAGGGATGCTGAACCCTGTCGACGATCCTTTCGATTTCATTCTACAGAAGGTCGCCGAACGCGCCGCCAACGCCTGTCCGCCTCTGTTCCTAGGCATAGGAATAGGCGGAACCTTCGACCTGGCAGCAAGGCTAGCCAAGAGGGCTCTGTTCAACATGCCTGGGTCTTCCGAGCAGGAGCTGGATCTGCTTGGAAGAATCAATTCCCTTGGGGTAGGCCCTATGGGCTTGGGAGGCGACACTACTGCCTTGGGTGTGAGGATTGAGAAGGCTTCCTGTCACACGGCCTCGCTTCCTGTGGCCGTAAACTTCCAGTGCTGGGCCCACAGGTGCGCCTCGGCGGTGGTAAGGTAAATGGAGCATAAGCTCAAAACGCCACTCTCCGTCCAGGACATAGAGGCATTACACGTTGGAGATATCGTCTTTCTTAGCGGTATCGTATTCACGGCTAGGGATAAAGCTCATGCCCTGCTCAGGTCAAAGGGAAGCCCCGTTGAACTGAAAGGTGCTGCCCTTTACCACTGCGGCCCATTGATCAGAGGCCAGAAGGTCATCTCTGCGGGTCCCACCACAAGCGGAAGGATGGACAGGTACACAGACTTCATCCTCGATCTGGGCGTTCGAGCAATTATAGGCAAAGGTGGCCTGCCGGGCCAGCCCTTTCGGGGAAGGGCAGTGTACTTAGCCTACTCAGGAGGCTGCGGGGCAGTAGCCGCTAAGCAGCTCAAGATACGTGAAGATCACTTGAAGGAGCTGGGCATGGCCGAGGCCCTCTGGGAGTTCGAGGCTTTAGATCTGGGGCCAATGGTAGTGGCCATTGACTCGCATGGCGGCGATCTTTACCAGGAGGTCAGAAGGTTTCTAGAGAACACGCCAAAGCCGACGAAATGCTGAGGGCAGCCGCCCGGGACGCCAGGTATCTGGTGGATCGCGGATACCCCAAGGGGTCGGCCATAAGATTTGTGTCCGATCATCACCAGCTCCCTGAAGAGAAGAGGTTCGTGCTGACCAGGGTGGTGGTGCCCTCGGATACGGCAAAAGCGCGCAGGGATAAGATTCAGCCAGTGGAAGCTCTACATGCAAGAGCTTTGTTTATCGATGGGTACAACGTGCTAATCTCGGTGGAGAGCCTCCTCGGAGGAAAATCCGTATATCTCTGCGACGACGGGTTCCTTCGCGATATCCAAGGGATATTCAGGAGCTACAGACCCTCAGACCTAACAGCTCCGGCCCTCGACGCAATCTTCGATCTACTAGCATCAGCATGCCCGGCCGTAACCGAGGTTCTCTTGGATCAACAGATCAGCATGAGCGGCCGACTTGCGGCCTTGACCCGCCGGACTATGGCCGAGCATGATGTGCTGGGAATGGTCAGGACGGCTCGAGACGTCGATCGCCAACTGAAGGATATGGAGGGCGTGATTGCAACAGGTGACGGAAACATAATAGATGCGGCGGTAAGCGTTGTGGATATCCCTGGAGCTATAGCCAGGATGAGAGGATTCGAGCCGCTGATTTTGTAGAAAGCATTATTCAATAAGCCATAACTTTAAGCTGTATCTGTTTACAAAGCTTGGACCAAGTGTCCGGGGCATCGGCTTCGAATGTGTGAGTCGCACTTTTCTTGAGATCCGAATTTCTATCTATGTCCAGGAAGTAAGGATCGTTATCTTTATAATCAAGTCATTTATTATAGATAGATGGGGTATTAAACAAACTTATAAGGTGAGCAGCGATGAGAGCAACCAAGTTAGTTTTGGCTATTTTGGCCTTTTTGCTCGTTGGAGGAGCGGTACATGCAGATCCCATGTTCTTTCTGCTCAGCGAGCACACCATGGCCTCGGACATAGGCAAGTTCTCGGAACCCATAGGAAGGACGAGCACCTTCTCAACAGATGATGATCAGGCAGTCTCCTGGCTTCTGGTGTGGAGGGACCTTGAAGTCCACAATGTTGAGTGGAGATGGTACTATCCTGAGGGAAGAGTCTACTCAAGGTCCTTTGGAGTGATACCGCCAGTCGACGGGCCGGCTGGGCTGTGGGCAGCACCGCTATGGTCCTGTCTCAAAATAAAGGGGTATGATCCGGCCCGCATGTCCGGCATGTGGAAGGTGGACGTCATAGTCGATTACAAGAAGGTACTGACTGAGTACTTTACCATCGACGGGCCTCTGAACTGCCATTAATCAGGGTTTCCTTGAATTGGCGTTGAGCCACGACTAGCTCTGCTGAAGAATGGCGATCCAAACATAAGCTTGAGGCGTTGTAGGATACCTGGACTATAGCTGGGACTATCAATATAAACCATGGATACATCTGAATGTATGGTGCTTAGGCATGAAAGGACTTGAGTTTGGAGGCAAGTTCAGAGAGCCTGATATTCGTCGGCTATACGATATGTCGGGTGTGATCTTCGATCAAGAGTGGCTGGCAAGTGCTCCGAACCTCGAGCTTTACTACATGTACAGAGATCTTTACCTCAGCCTGTCAGATCGCGATCGTCTCCTCGACCAAGGTCTAAGGTACGACATTACCGTCATTCCTCCAGGCATGCTCGGCTTGGAGTACATCAAGACAGCAGGCCACTACCACCCTATGCCCCCCGGAGGCAGAGTCTCCTACCCGGAGGTCTACGAAGTGTTAGAGGGAGAGGCGTTGTACCTCCTGCAGAAACAGGACTTTAGCGACGTAGTGGCAGTCAATGCCTCAGCCGGGGATAAGGTGCTTGTGCCCCCGGACTACGGCCACATCACCATAAACCGCTCCAACAAGACACTGAAGATGGCCAACTTCGTGGCCAGAGCTTTTTCATCGCTTTACGAGCCTTACAGACAAAAGGGTGGAGGGGCTTACTTCTTCACCAAGGACGGTTTTATAAAAAATACGTGCTGCCAGGAGGCCGCCGAACTGCGCAGGGTTGACGCTCCTGATAATAGCTTGCTGCGCAAGCTTGGCATTACAAAGGGAAAGGAGATGTATCCACTTCTGAGGGTGCCTGGACGCCTGGACTTTCTGGTGAAACCCGAATTGTACATCGCTCTCTTCGAGGGTTTTATTTAGATGGTGTATTGCTAATGGGGTTGATGAACCTCACGCGTTTTGAGGGTCATATCCAGCTACTGCGGCCTCCTCTGGCTCCAATGGACCTGGCTATGCCAGCGGCATCGGCCATGCTAGCAAGCTACGCAGTCAGCGGCGGCCTGCCTGCTCTTTTGCCGTTTCTCCTTGTTATCGTTGGCGCTTATTGTGCCATAACCAGCTCGTATGTCTTCAATGACTGTTGCGACATAGATGTTGATAGGGTCGCCATGCCCAACCGGCCTCTGCCTTCACTGCGGCTTGGCAAGCACGAGGCTCAAGCCTGGTCGCTTCTCCTTTTTGCGGTAGCTGGTGTCATTTCGCTCTACCTCAACCCCGAGAGCTTTGTAAACCTTATAGTCGCAACGATCATTATCACCATCTACTCAGCTTGGGCCAAAAGGGCCACACCTTTTTCCTGGATCTTCGTTGGCCTTGCCTTCGGTCTGGTCCCGTTAGGAGTCTGGCTGGCCATAGAGCCCGTCGGATTTCTGAAGGCCGGTCCTGGTATCCATCCAGCATCCATAATCCTTGCCCTCATGATCTGCATCACTGACTGGGGCTTCACTAACTGCGATGCTTCCCGAGATGTTGAAGGCGATAGAGCGGAGGGCATACCGACAACGCCCGCGACTTACGGAATACCGGCGACCTCAAAGATGGTGGCCTTCTTTTGGCTGATCGGAGTTGCCCTGTCCATAGGCTTAGGTCTATTCGCAGGGCTTGGACTGCTCTATCTATTCGTCGCGGCCTTTGCTGGAGGCTGGCTACTCCTCCAAAATCTAGACTTCGTGAGGCATCCGACCGCAAAGCGCGGTGACCGGTTATTCTATCAGTCTGCCAACTACAGGGCGATGCTGTTTGTAGCAATCATCGTGGATGTGCTCCTGAGGACATGGCTGCCCTATGTGGGTGTACTCTAATCGCGCTATTTCGACTAATGGTTAAGACATCAGGATTAACTGCCTGACATAGCGTCTCATGCGCAGCGCTTTTCTTCGAAGAAAAAGAATTATTGCATGACTAACAAAGCGCAACTTAAAGAAGTTATATATAATCAATATTAACCTAATAGTTTTGGAGGAATTATACTGAGGCGAGATTTCATTATCTGTCTAATCCTAGTTGCCGTGTTGTCCACTTTGCCAGCTTTGGTGCAAGGGCAAACAAATGCAAATGCTATTGATGCTTTAATTCAGTCACTAAATGATAATAACACCAGCGTTCGAGAAGCGGCTGTATACGCTATCGAAAATATTGGAGGGCCAGCAGTAGAGCCGTTGATCAAGGCTCTTAATGACAGCAATAGCGTCGTCCGGGTTGGAGCCGAACTTGCACTAGAAAAGATCAGAGATCCGATAGCCGTAGGCTCTCTGAGCAGGGTCCTAAAGAACGATAAAGATCCCTACGTTCGGGCAAATGCTGCCCTAGCTCTGGGAATGATCAACGATAGTAAGTCGGTAGTCCCACTGACTCAGGCCCTAAAGGATGAAGATGTCAATGTCCGCCGTGGCTCTGCAGTGGCGCTAGTTGAATTATCATCCAGAGGTGTAAAAGTCGATCAAGCAGTAGCCCCCTTAATCCTGGCTCTCAATGATACGGATGGAACCGTTCGTGCAAATGCGGCAACGGCTCTGGGAAACATCAAAGACAAGAAAGCAGTAGACCCGCTTATCACATCATTGAGGGATGGAGATTGGATGGTCCGACGGTATGCTGCATACGCCCTTGGATCGATAGGAGACCAACGAGCATCAGGTCCTCTGACTCAAGCACTAAAGGACGAGAATAGCAGCGTGCGAGAAGCTGCTGTGATGGCTTCCGGAATGCTGGAAATGCAACAGAAGCAGCAGGATGCCCAGCAGTCAAAGGCTTCTCAAGGTGCAGCAAGCGCTAAGGCGATACAGGACATTTGTAGTTGCACAACGGATCTCATAAGGAACAACAACCCGAGCGGGTTGCGTGCACCGTTCTAAGTGAAGGGGGGGGCAATGTTACTCCCTTCGACAATTTTGGCATCAAAGAAACTATTTAAGTCCAAGCGGCATTAGTATTCTCCTCACAAAGGTGAAAGATTATGATTCATTCCGACCGTGTATTCTCCAGCAAGGAACTCGATAGCGAAGATGACCTGGTGGAGGCCATTACCAAGCATAAGTGGCCTTTATGCTACAGTTTCTATCATGATAGTCTGCTCTACCTGAACGACAGCGATTCCGAGGATGACCCTGAGTACGTGGTCATGAAGTTCGATAAGGCTGAAGGCCACCATGACGTAATCGGCCGCGAGGTGGGAAAGATCAAACCAAAGGGCATGGACGCAGCCGGGGTCCATAAGTTCATTCAGGAGATGAGGGCTGGCAAATGGAGCATGGAGAATCCGCTACACGTCAGGGCTGAGCCGGTCTGGCATCATAGCTGCCAGTTGTGCAGGCTGGAAGAGGAGTAAAGCGAAAGCTTTTGCTTTTCCCATTTCTGCAAAGGATCGCGCTGGCTGGCAGTTAAGCAGGCGGCAATTCCAAAGCGACGCTGATTGCGGCTGAACTCGTGAGGCGCAGGTGCCCATTGCTAGCGAATCACTATTTTTAGGTATTGATGTTTACTGTGGGGAATGAGACCTCCACAAGTTCGCATTTGCTTATGGCTTGTGATCGGACGCTGATCGAACAAACCGAAAAACCTAATACGCAAAGATGAACGATTATACTATGAAAAAATTATCGCGGATAATAGCGAATGTCTTGCTTGTGAGCGTTCTGGTTCTTCTGCTTTTGGAGACTGCGAGTGGCGTACCGTACTGCTTACTTCGAGCACCATATAATCCGCCACAAGGCAACTGCTTCCAGTTCTATTTGGCAGACACGGCGACGTCACCAGCAAGAGCGACCGTCGCTGGAGGCGTCTGTGCTGTCACGCCTCTAGCCGCACGTGAAGGATGGGAACCCGATCCCACATTTCCTGGACCACTTTCAACTTGGGCTGCCGGGGATGCGGCGATGGGTGTAGTGAGCCCGTATTTCGGCGATGCTTATGGATGCCATGCAGCAGGCGGTAATAATGCGGGAGTCGGTAATGGAGGAGGTAACGGTACAGGCAGCGGACAAATGACATCAATTCCGCAAAGCTTGCGAGAATGTGAGACATATACAAGCGAGATTTGTGGTACGTGGACCCTGGAAGGTGACCACTTCAACGCCAACTGGGACAACGGCGCTACGGCAGCTATAAAGATAGAAAAGTGGGACAGCACTGGCGTGGTCCTGACTCGCTACGACTCGACTGGAGCATCTGCTGGATTGTCAGCGCGTTACGACGGTCAACTCAATGGAAGTAAGATCGATAACGGCGTAGTTACATGGACTTGGAACAGTAATACCTGGAGTGGAACGTGGAGAGCTGACATGGGGAACGGAGGCGTTTCATGTCCCTTAGGTCAGACGAACTGTAATGGGACGTGTACCGATACGAGTTCTGACTCAAATAACTGCAGTTATTGTGGCAACATCTGTCCATCAGGTACTAGCTGTGTGAGCGGAAGCTGTTCGGCCTCCGCTGGAACAATCAGCGGGCAATCAAACTGGGACAAGCCTTTTGCAACGGCTAAATACCTGGTGCATGCAACAGGGCATGGCACAATCGATGGCCCGGTAAAGGACGACTGGTGGTTCTTGTATCCACAAGCACCTCAAAACGGTGTCCTGTATCTCCCGGACGGCTCGGGTGGAACGTTTACTTACAGCATTGACCAATCATCGGGGCCATTTAACTCACCGAGAGAGGTCTGCAACGCTGCAAGTGGGAAGATCGGAGACAGCTCTCTAGGTGCTTGGAATTCCCAGGATACGTTTAGTTGTAAGAACATGGCCTAACCAGCACTGGATTATCAGGCGATACCTCTGCCGCAATTCGTGGGCAGGGGCTTCCCATATAGCAGAAGGAATGACGGAACTCTAATTTATACTTTAAAAATGCGAGCACTAAATCTACCGCCGGGGGAATATATCGACAAACGCCTTGACCGAAATCGTCAAATAATAAGAAAATGCATGACGGAATAGAACCCGTTCATGTGTAATAATAAATGGTGGTTAACTCTGAACACGGGTCACATTTTGGTTAAGATTAATAGAATCAGCGCCTGGGCGCTTTTGATCTTTATGATAATCTTCCTGGTTTCAGGGTATGCTTGGGTAGATCATATCATAATGCCGGTTCAGCAGGCCAAGTATTTACACACCCAACTGGACATGTATCTGGTTTTCTTCTTCCTGGTGCATGTTTTGATAAACACCAAATTCACTTTGAAACGGTGGCGAATAGGAGACGGTCAAATCGTAAATACTCTTCTCGTTGCGGTAGGCGTGATAACATTGTGGATGGTATACAACGTCTCTATATCACACTAAAGAAATTGAAGTTTCCGATTTCAAATGGAATGAATCTATCCCGCCTGCGTCACCATTAACGCCTCTATAGCCGATGGCCTGTGTCTAGGCTCGTTTAGTCTCCAAGATGATCTTGTCAGAAGCTCGTGAAGCAAGAGTTCGGAAACGCTACTTAGGATCAATCCGCCCAATTAGCAAACAAATTTAAATTTGAGATGTTTTATTACTGCTCATTGAGGATGTACCATGGCAACCAATGATCTCTTGAAATCCAAGCGCCAGGAAATTCTCAGGATCGCTGCTCTTCACGGAGCCAGTAACATCAGGATCTTCGGCTCAGAGTCCCGTGGGGAGGCCGGTCCGGAGAGTGATTTAGACCTTATCGTAGATATGGAGAAAAAAAGAAGCCTTCTGGACCATGTTGCTTTGATGCAGGACTTGGAGGATCTGCTGGGCTGCAAGGTAGATGTCGTCACTGAAAGAGCATTGCACTGGTACATAAAGGACCGCATTCTGGCTGAGGCGGTGCCGTTGTGAAAGATGATCGACTCTACCTGATACACATTATGGGGTGCATCCAACATATCGAGGAGTACACAGAAGATGGTCGAGATGACTTCATGAATTCTTCTATGGTATGTGTTTAGCTGGCTAGCTTTGCCGTTAGCATTTGGAGACAATCCAGTCCTTTCTGTCCCCAGGTTGCCAGCATCGTCATGATTCGCTCATGGATCGAGGTCCCTTTTTCATTGCGCAGCGTGCCCAAGATCTTTC
>JBGQAL010000013.1:0-28863 GCA_041494285.1 Methanotrichaceae archaeon | reverse complement strand
TTCAATCTATGGCTGCTGTAACCGTTCACACTCACATGAACGCGAACACACCCACGGATCTGTACGGTAGCAATTTCACGTGGAATGGAACCCGTGATGTCGAACTAATCGATAGTATGGGAAAGATGGTCAGCGAATACAGCTTACATACATAAACGATGAATGCTAATGTCACCTAGCATTCTAGATTATTTTTTCCTGTGTGAATTAGCGGAGATGGAGAAATAACCAGAGAGAAAAATGTTCTCTTGATATATCAAGTCCTTTTTTCTTCTATTAATTATTTATAAATACTAATCTTACACCTGCTTTCAGAATACAAGCCGTCGAGGCTATTACGTAGCGTTGCTCATCAGTTGATTAGGGCTTAAAATCATTACCTAGGGGTTGCTTCCGGTAGCTTTCAGTAGCTCATTGTCACGCCTGGTATTGTCATTCTTGGAGGAGTCATTGTCAATTGCCTTGATGCAAAAATAAGTTCCTATAAACCCATCCTTGTAATCCTTCCAAACCACCTTAAACCCAGCCCGCTCTATCATTCCTTCCATGATCCAGTCCACGGTGGAGTACTCGTTCTTCACATGAGCTGCAATGCGACCGGCGAACTCGTCGCCCATCATCTCCGACGCTCTCGATATGTAGTTCTCGATTAAGAGTTCATGATCTTTGATGTCGAAGGAGAAGACCACGTCTCGCAGGCAGAGCTTGCCTCCATCCATGAGCATATCTGCCATGCGCATTAGAGCAACCTGCTTCCAGAAGTCGGGCAGGTGGTGCAGGGCGAGCTGGGTTACAACAGCGTCCACCGGGGTAGGATGCCGATAGGTCAGAAAACCGCCCTGAAGGAACTTCACATTGCTAACGCCTCTGGATCTTGCCTTCTCCTCCGCATACTTCAGCATGCCCTCTGATAGGTCCACTGCATAGATCTTTGAGCAGTGACTGGCTGCGGCTAAGGCAAACTCCCCTGTGCCCGTGCCGATCTCAAGAACCGTCTGGTCGGGCCGAAGGTCGAGGAAAGAAAGAATCTCCCGAATTTCTGCCTGAATATCTCGATATTTCTGCATGTTCCGGTCGTAAATCTCGGCCAGGGCATCGAAGTCGGCACCAGGATGGTCTAGCTCATGATATTGCCAATTAGGTATTGTCGTCATCATCTCTCCATTGCCTTCTGCAGGCTCCTGGCTACGTACGCCGAAGAGATTCTTTTCTGAACAATCGCCGTCAGGGCCTTGGCCGCTCTCTCCCTTGAGTACTCGTCCACCTGCCACTCCAGGCAGTCATAGCCCACGTCCATGAGGATCAATCCCTCGGCGGGAGACGATGGTGCACCGTAGTTCAGCTCAGGGTCAAGCAGCTCTTCGATCCACTCCAGATCCCTATTCCCGGATCCTACCATCTCCAGCGCCCGGACGATCTTTCGCACCATGTTCCAAAGAAATCCATTGGCCTTGATGTCAAAAGTGACCAGGCCTAAGCCGCTTTCTTCGGTTATCTCCAGCTTCTGGATTTCCTTGACCGTGCCTTCCTTGCATGAGGAGAAGTTCCTAAAGTCGTGCAAACCCTTGAGCATCTCAGCAGCCGAGCGCATCTTCTCCATGTCCAGGCCTTCATGCCAGAGGAGATAGCGGTAATCCCGCCACAGGGCGTTCCACCGGGCGGAAAAGCCCAGCGGAGCCACCGCCCAGGCCCAGGCCCAGATGTCCCTGGGAAGACGACCGTTTATGCACCTGGGCCTGGCCAGGTTTGCATTTTCCTCGTCTATCCAGAAGTCGATTACCTGGCCCAGGGCCGAGACGCCCCGATCGGTTCTTCCAGCGTAGCAGAAGTCGCCGTGGATGACTCCGATCTGCGCCAAGGCTTCCCTTATTTCGGAGTCCACAGTCACCAGATCAGGCTGACGCTGAAACCCGTAGTAGTTGTCGCCCAGATATGCCAGCTTTAGTGCGATCTTCATCCTAGAATCTCAAACTTCTCTGGGGTCCGTGATATAGCCGGTTATGGCGCTGGCTCCGGCGGTCGCGGGTGAGGCCAGATACACGAAGGCCTTGGGGCTGCCCTGACGGCCCAAGAAGTTCCTGTTGGACGTGGAGAGGCTGACCTCTCCAGGACCGAGCAGCCCGAAGCTTCCTCCCATGCACGGCCCGCAGCAGGGTGACTCAACCATCGCTCCGGCCTCCATGAACTTCTCCACAAGCCCTGCCTTGAGGACTTTCAAGTACTCCACCCTACTTGCGGGAACGACAATCATCCTGACGCCCTTGGCCACAGGCTCTCCTTTCATCAAATCACAGGCGAGCTTGATGTCCTCGAACCTCCCGTTGGTGCAGGAGCCCAGAAACACCTGGTCTATCCTGGTCTTCGGCACCTCGCTTATCGGCAAGACGTTGTCCACGTTGTGAGGCAGAGCTACCTGAGGCTCCATGTCGTTCACATCCCAATGCCTCTTGGAGACCGTGGCATCCTCGTCGCCTTGAACCATGAGCTTGCTGATGACCTCTTTATCCTTTACCCGCTCCCGGAGGTACTTCAATGCCACCTCATCCGGTTCAAACATCCCAGCCTTGGCCCCCATCTCTATTGCCATGTTGGCCATAGTCATCCTCTCAGGAACCTCCATTCTGGCTGAGGCATCTCCCCGGAACTCGCAGGCCAGATAGTTGGCCCCGTCCGCCCCTATGTCCCCGATTATCCTGAGGATGACATCCTTGGAGGTCACCCTTGCGGGCAGCCTGCCTTCGATCAGGAGCTGAAGTGTTTTTGGAACCATGAACCACAGCTTGCCGGTGGCGAAGACCGAGGACATGTCCGTTGATCCGACGCCTGTGGCGAAGGCACCAAGAGCCCCGTAGGTGCAGGTGTGAGAGTCAGTGCCAACCATGAGCGACCCTGGGAGAGCGTGTCCCTTCTCGGGCATCACCTGGTGGCAGACTCCACAGAAGATGTCGTAGTTGAGGATTCCCTGCTCCTCTGCGAAACTGCGGAGCATGATGTGGTTCTCTGCGGCCTTGAGGCTGTCCGCTGGGACCTGGTGGTCGAAGAGGATCACTATCTTAGATGGGTCCCAGACTCGGCCGTCCCTTCCTGCTATTTCGTAGAAGCCCTTGACCGCCAGTGGGCCTGTAATATCGTGGATCATCGCGCAGTCGATGTCTGCCATAACAAAATCGCCAGCGTGCGCTTGTTTCTTAGCAGCCCTTGAAAATATCTTCTCGGACAGGGTTTGGCCAGTCATGGTCAGTGCCATTTCAGCCAAGATAAATAAATCTTCACTTGCGATCGCACCATGAGTTTCACGGCATATCCAGCAGGAGTGCCCCTTACAAACACAAAAGAATTAAATAACTCGTTGATTATCAGTAACGATCGAAAGAGTGCATTATAGATTATAGATGGAGGACATTGTATGAAGATTAAAATATTATTAGACGAAGAAGAGATTCCCAAGAAGTGGTACAATGTAGCCGCCGACATGCCCACCCCCCTGGATCCGCCACTGAATCCGGCAACATGTAAACCCCTTAAACCTGAGGACATGGAGGTCATCTTCCCCAAGGAGCTGATCAGGCAGGAGGCAAGCAGAGATCGCTGGATAGACATCCCCGATGAGGTCCGCGAGATCTACAGGCTGTGGAGGCCCACCCCCCTGTACAGGGCAGCAGGCCTGGAGAAGGCCCTGAAGACTCCCGCCAAGATCTATTACAAGTACGAGGGAGTCTCCCCAGCGGGCAGCCACAAGCCCAATACATCTGTGCCCCAGGCTTATTACAACATGAAGGAGGGCATCGAGCGGCTGGCCACGGAGACCGGAGCAGGCCAGTGGGGCTCAGCCCTGTCTTTGGCGACCTGTCTCTTCGACCTGAAGTGCACAGTCTACATGGTGAGGGCCAGCTATGACAGCAAGCCCTACCGGAGAAGCGCCATGAGAGTCTGGGGAGCAGAGTGCCACCCCAGTCCGTCCGATAAGACCAACTATGGACGAAAGGTCCTGTCAGAGATGCCGGACACTCCAGGAAGCTTGGGCATAGCTATCTCCGAAGCTGTGGAGGATGCGGCCACCCACGACGATACCAACTACGCCCTTGGGTCCGTCCTAAACCACGTTCTGATCCATCAATCGGTGGAGGGCCTTGAGCTCAAGAAGCAGTTCGAGATTGCAGACGACTATCCGGACGTCATGTTCGGCTGCTGTGGCGGAGGCAGCAACTTCCCAGGAATGTGCTTCCCCTTCATCCCAGACAAGCTTAAGGACAAGAAGGACCTGCGCATGGTTGCATGCGAGCCCACCGCTTGCCCGACCCTAACTAAGGGCCTGTACGCCTACGACTACGGCGACACCGCAGGCATGGCACCAATACTGAAGATGTACACCCTTGGCCACGACTTCATTCCCCCGGGAATCCATGCCGGAGGGCTGCGCTACCACGGTGACGCGCCGCTGCTGTGCAATCTGGTCCACGACAAGATAATCGAGGCCACCGCGCTGCAGCAGAACGAAGTCTTCAAGGCGGCCACCATCTTCGCCAGAAGCGAGGGCATAATTCCAGCGCCTGAGGCCGCTCACGCCATCAAGCCGGCCATTGACGAGGCCCTGCGCTGCAAGAAGACTGGTGAGGTAAAGACCATCTTCATATCTCTCAGCGGCCACGGTCACTTCGACCTGGCGGCCTATGATGCATTTAACGACGGCAAGCTGGTGGACTATGAGTACCCCGAGGAGCTGGTGAAGCAGTCCCTTGCCAAGCTGCCCAAAGTCTAGGATCGGATTCCTCATAAACCCCATAGCCGGAATGGGCGGGGCCGTGGGCCTGAAGGGCACCGACGGCCTGGCCCATGAGGCTGCCGCCAGAGGGGCCCGGCCCGTGGCTCCAGAGCGAGCCAGATCCTTTTTCAAGTTGCTTGCCAAGGACCCAGGGGCGGGCAACCTGCTCTTTTTTACCGCCAGCGGCGAGATGGGAGAGGTGCTGCTAAAAGATTTCGGCTTTCGCTATCAGGTAGTTTATAACTCGCCCGAGCAGTCCGGGGCTGAGGACACCAGAGCAGCCTGCGAAGAGCTTCGCAATCATGGCACGGATTTAATTCTTTTTTGCGGTGGCGACGGTACAGCCAGAGACGTTGCCTCATCAGCCGAAGATATCCCTATCCTGGGGATACCTGCTGGAGTGAAGATGCACTCAGGTGTCTTCGCCATCAGCCCCCCGGCTGCGGCAGAGCTTACCCTGGCTTACGCCAAAGGAGAGCTGAAAGTCCGGGAGACAGAGATCGTCGATGTGGACGAGGAGCTGTACCGCCAGGGCGAGCTGCAGACCAGGCTCTACGCCATAGCCAGGACGCCCTACAAGCCAGTGCTGGTCCAGGAGAGGAAGAGGATCTACTCCAGCGGAAGCGAAGAGGAGTTCAAGGACCAGATCGCCCTTTTCGCCAAGGAGTTCATGCGGGACGGCTCTGCCTACATCCTTGGTGCAGGAACGACCACTGCCAAGATAGCTGAGCTTATGGGGATAGAAAAGACCTTGCTTGGTGTTGACGTGATCCAGGATGGCCGGATGGTTATGAAAGACGCATCTGAGCAGGATCTGCTTGATCTTCTAGATAAAGTGAAGCGAGCGATGATAATAGTCAGCCCCATCGGCGCTCAGGGCTTCATCCTTGGCCGAGGGAGCCAGCAGATAAGCCCACGGGTGCTGCGCAGGGCGGGGATCAAGAACCTTATAGTTGTGGCCACGCCTCATAAGCTGGAGGAGATCGATAGCCTGCTGGTGGACACCGGCGATTCCAAGCTAGATCGAGAGCTTTCGGGGAGGCGGCAGGTGGTGACAGGTTATCGGATTGCCCAGTTGAAGAATGTGAGGGCAGCGTCGAATATCTGATCGATGTAAAAAGCCGGTATTTTTTAGGATTCTCCACTTTTAGTTTCATTCAATTTCAGTTTTCTGTGCAACTCTCAAATCTATTTTATATTAAGAGAGAGCTTAGTTAGCCGAACTATGGCAACTGCCGAGGCTATTACTAGATCGAGGATAATTCAACAGACGCGGAGACGGTTTGAGGGTCAGAGACGTCATCAAACTCATAGAATCTAATGGGTGGTATCTAGCGAGGACCAAAGGGAGCCATAGGCAGTTTAGGCATCCGTTCAAGAAAGGCTTAGTAACGGTCGCGGGTAAACCAGACCTGGACCTGAATCCCAAGACATTGAAAAGTATATTAAACCAAGCAGGCCTAAAGGAGGTTAGGAATGGCTAAATACACAATAATTATCGAGAAGGGCGACAGGAACTACTCTGCCTATTGCCCTGATATTCCAGGCGTCGTAGCCGCGGGCCAGACTGAGGAAGAGACTGAGGAGCTGATGAAGGAAGCTATAGAGTTTCATCTTGAAGGCCTGAAAGAAGAAAATCTCCCAATTCCAAAGCCAACCACTCGTGCCAGAAGCGTTGAAGTTGCCGTTTAGGAGTTATATCCTATCTTATTCTTCTTCAAATCTGATCCGTTGCTGTTCTTAATAGTAAACTCGAAGTGAGCCTAACCTTTCGCTGTCAAAGCTTAGCGATCTTGAGACTATGTTCACGCACGGGTGACCTTGCTTTGTGTAGACGTGATCCAGGATGGCCGGGTGGTTATGAATTACGCATCCGAGCGAGATTTGCTCGATCTTCTGGATAGAGTGAAGCGAGCGATGATAATCGTCAGCCCTATTGGCGCTCAGGGTTTCATCCTGGGCCGGGGGAGCCAGCAGATAAGCCCGCGGGTGCTGCGCAGGGATCAAGAACCTAATAGTTGTGGCCACGCTGCACAAGCTTGAGGAGATTGATAGCCTGCTGGTGGACACTGGCGATTCAGAGCTAGATCGAGAGCTTTCGGGTAGGCGGGAGGTGGTGACGGGCTATCGGATCGCGCAGTTGAAGGATGTGAAGGCGGCGTCGGAGAACGCACAAAAGAGTGCTCTTGGGCTCATAGCTTCTCGAGAAGATCGATAAGTTCTTCCTTGGAGATATTATTCCTCATCGATACATGTGAGAGTATATCGTTAAGCGTTCCTTTTGCAATCTCGTCGTGTATCGGAACGGTGATGTTGTGATCTCCAGCTTCTGTTGCCTTTTTCAGACGCACATGGCTGCCTCTCTGTCTGACCAAAGTATATCCAAGTCATCCAAGCAGTTTTAACAGTTTTTCACCGCTAACTACTGGAAGCCTTCGCAACAGGATGCACCTCGAACTCCGAAATGGAGAGAACTCTTATGTCTTCGCCCGATTGCAGCTGATCCTCGAAGTGAAGGCAGACAGCTTCTTTTATATTTTCCACCAGGTCATCGAGGGATTTTCCTTGTGTAAAGATGTCAATTCCGATTCCACGGGCACACCAAAGCTCTCCATCGTAGTAAACCTCAAACTTAACAAGCATCTATATTACGTTCTAGATTTCAATTATATCAAGCATCTCATTGGTTCACGGGCGACCAGGGCTAGACAAAGAGCTTTTCTAGGGTAGGACAGTGGTAAGCAGATATTGAATTGCACTTCGCCGAGATGTAGGGCAAGCGTCGAATATCTGATTGATGTAACAAGCTGGTATTTGGCCGCCTGGTATTGTGAATGGTCAAGACCACGCCGCAGCTTTCAAATTCCTGGTGTGGTCGCTTTTGGGCCTAGTTCTGAGCTGATAGGTGGGCGCTGTGGGTGCTTCACTTAACTCTTCTTTAGGACAGGCTCAAGAACGCTTCGTGGGACATTCTTTCTATTGAGCCGAATTCGAGGCGGCTGAAGCTAGACGGCAAGAGTGAGAGCATATAACTTACATCTTTAGGCCATACTTTCACGGGTCCAAAGTGGCCTAAGTGCTGCGCAGGTAACCTGCCATTCCATACTTTATGGATTGAATTTTCGACAATTGCCAGCTATCGACTAACCAGCATCGGCTAAATATAAAATACACGGTAGAACCTGGAGCGCAACGGCAAGCTTTATGAGATCGAAAAGGTATTTATAATAATATTTATGGGCGTGGTAGTGGTCTTTTCGGCGGTATACATCAGTATATACAACATGAAGACTTAGTGCGTGTAATGCAAAAGTGATCTATAATGTTTAGCTTGATTTTCTTAACATATCATAGACCAGTTGACCAGTTGGATTAAGCCTCATCTCTGCGGTCTATGCCCACTCAATGATTTTACATCTAATGCCGTTACTTCTTAAACTTTTTGCGTAAACTATCTCTTAGTACAAAGGGTATATTATCAATTGCTCATGTTACTGATCTCATGGGGTGCCAAGGTAGAGAATTACGCGAAAAACTGTTCGATACCTACGCAGCGAACTTATCAACTGTGGAACCTAAAACAAAGGACATCTTTCGTTGTCCGATGTGCCTTAAGGATTTTGATCGTTCAGCTCTTGAAGTTGATCAGAAGCTCACAATTGGGCACATCATTCCTGAAGCTGTCGGAGGGAAGATTTTCACACTTGAGTGTGGTGCATGCAACCATAATATCGGCGGAACCTACGATTCGCATGTGGACAAAATGAAAAAGCTCATAGATTGGGTACGCAGGAGAGAAGGTACTAAGAAACTCATACATTTAAAGGGAGGCGAATCAGATACTGCTGCATATCTTGCATGGGAAAAAGGACAGATAGCCGTTATTAAAGCTACAAACTGGGATGATCCAAATTATCATACCTCTAGCAAACGATTGGGGTCGCAATTTAAGCAGGGGAGCTTCAAGTTTACGATAACGGCGGAAACGCGCTTAAATTGTGAGTGGACAATCTTATCTGCAATTCATTCAGCATTCTTAATGATGTTCTACTGTTTTGGTTACGAGTATATATTATCGCCGGAGGCGGACATAATAAGGAAAATAATTCTTGAGCGCAAAGCCCCTTGGGAGATAAGCAAGATGAGAGTCTATGTACCAATCACCTTCGTTGATAACCATGGAATCCCATCCGCGGGAGTCCTTACGGAGCCCAAGGAGATGAAATCTTTTGTGGTCATACTGCCCTGCTTTTCTAATGAAGAGTATTTTCAAGTGATTTCTCTGCCTGGTTTTCAGAGTGAGAGGACATTTCATAATTTTATAAATTCGAAAAAGAGAACCGCTGGTAAGATAACCATTACCTTTACCACTATCAAAGATGTTCCTTGGTCTAAAGGCATCTGTAAAGCACTTTGGGAGGGGAAAACCCCCGTTTGATCCTCTTTTTTAATGGCTCGCCTGTTGATCAAGAATTATTAAAAATTCGTTCACTACCTCGTCTGGGTTGTTAAAACACTTGTTTGCATCATAATGCTCTGCTACTGTTATCCCATGAATTTTGAAAAGACGATCACGTTCATGATCAGCGACCGTGCGAGATGGTTGATGATAAAACTCACCATCTACTTCAAGGATGCCCCATTTGCCATTATGGCATATAAGGAAATCCGGTTCCCTGTTTTGTCTATTCGCACCTGAACCAAGCCTTGCCTTACAATTCGGAAGGAAAAGAACCCCTGCTCTATCGAGTGCCTGAGCGATTTTTATTTCGGATGCTGAACGGAAACCTAAATTGTTCCAATTCAAAATTTTCGCAGCCCGTTCTCCGGCAGCTTGATTAGAAACTCCCCTACCGCGTGCAATTTCAAGTAATTCAGAACGCCAGTCGGGATCAAGGTCTATAAGCTCACCGCTTGCCATTAAATCATGCATCGTTATATCTACAGGAAGGATGGCCTGAATCGCGTTTTTAACAGATATTCTTATGGGATGCCCCAGATCATTCAAGACATCGTAAGCTGCGCGTGGGCCTTTAAGCAAAAAATTATAATAGTCACATCCGAAATCATTGCTCCACCACCACGAGTGTAGAGAACAGGAAAGTAGTACGCTTGCCGCATCTTCTTCGCCCCCATCAATTAAAAAACGAACTGCGCTTGCAAGAATTTGATTATCACTTATTTGGCAATCAAGTTGCGACGACATAATCTAAAATTACCTCTCTCTTATTTCAATGAGCTGGTTCGACCAACCAAGCTTAGAGCCCGTAGAATCGATTTAAAGGCGGATCTCAGCTCGCTTGATGATCCGGCTTATGTGGATTAGGTAGGTCCCTTACTAGTAAGACCAGCTATCAAAATTTACTGCTACCAATGTTTACGTGTGGGGGATGAGAACCCCGCACATTCGATCATCCTCCGAAATTCAGCATATTCACAACCATACTTCAATTAGTTTATAAATTCAAATGATTTGCAGACATTCTCAAACTCGTCCTTACTGAAGGTCGATATTACCTTCATGAAATAGTTCTCAGAATAGGCAAAAATTAGCACTACCACCTTCTTATCTTTCGTGTGATCAATAAACCCCTCATAAAGGTATCTGGTTCTACTATCTTGCGTCCCTTGCGGTATCGCATAGAACAGCATTGTGTGACCATCATTGGTTGTCACCGTTTCATATTTGTAGTTCTCCCCGACGCGATAGGCCGCAAAGTCTTCAAGGATCAAGTCATGGGGGTCTTCAAGCAATATGGTGACAATGGACCAATTAACTGCCGCCCCCGGCATCTTTAGGAATAATTCACTACCGCTCGAATCTTCGCTGAGGGTAAGGGCATAGGGTATGTCAATCTGGATTTTTCCGAAGTCTGTTGATAATACCTGGGTCCCTGATGCCGGGGCCGCTTGCTTAGGCGCGAAAGATTGTGTTTGTTGCGACGGTGTTGTTTGTTCCTCTTGTTTTGAGATGCCGCTTTCTGGAGCATATCCACCCACGACGACTGTATTTAGAGGTACTTGTACTTCTTTATAATCACCAGGTTTGGCAAAGCCGACTTTGATATTTTCATCAACTCGTTCCTTGCTTATGAAATTCACTCCATCTCGAGTGTATGCGGTTTTGGATGTAGTCGTCGTGGGAGTGGTGGTATTATGAGGCCCGAAAATGACACCAAGTATCGCAAAAAGAATGACCAACCCTATGATAACTTTAATCCCTTTCAATATAAAGCCCATATCTCTCTCCCCACGAATGATTCTCTGCCAGGGGCCAGAACTAACCGGTATACCCTAACTCCTTGGCCTTGGCAAATGCTGCATTTGCCTCCGCGGTCCTACCAAGTGATTTTAGAGCAAGTCCTTTATTGTTCCAGGCAGATGGTATTACTTCCACGTTATGGGGATTTTCAAGCTCGATAGTTTTGTCAAATGCCCCGATTGCTTCATTGCACTTGCCTAATTTATATAGTGCCATGCCTTTGTTGAACCAGGCACCAGCTGCATTTTTCGGATCTAGCTTTATGGCCTCATCACAAGCCTTGATGGCTTCGTCATACTTGCCCTGTTCAACAAGAGTACTGCCTTTGTTGTTCCAGGCCAAAGCATAGCTGGGATCAAGCCTGATGGCTTCATCATAAGCCTTGATGGCCTCATCGTACTTGCCTTGGTCAGACAGAGCGTCGCCCTTATCCCCGAGGACGCTGCATTTAAGGCTCACGTAGTCTGCATTTTTTGGATTTAGCTCGATAGATTTGTTGATAGTTTCTATAGCTTCATCATATCTACCTATATCACGGAGAAAATCTGCTTTTTTGATCCAATTGTTTGGATCTTGCGGCCTCGACTCAATAATTCTATTATAACAATCCAATGCATCTTCATTTCTTCCAAGAGATATCAGAGCATCAGCTTTGGCAGATAAATATTCAGTATTTTTTGGATATAATTTGAGTGCCTCGTCATAGGCTGTGATGGCGTTGATGTGATCATTTGCATTATCACATGTTAACCCTTTGAAATACCAATCATCTGCTATATCCTCAGGACTCTCTTGACACTTGGTTGATACACAAAGCAGAGCTAATCCTATCAAAATGATAAAATATCTGCCTTTCGTGGATCTTCCTCCATAATCTTATGTCTAAGTATATTAAACATAAGAACTTTGTGTACTATCTTGTCCTCTCTGGAGATCCGGCCACATAATGGACCAGAACACAGGCTTACCCCCGCCCCTCCAGCTCGCCGCCCCCTGCCAGCCACCCCCCGCCCCCCACGGCCTTCTAGCGTTCTGTGACCCAGCGCGAAGGGATGTTACAGGCGCATATAACCTGCATATTTTTTGGCCTTCGCCTTCCGATTTCAAGAGCGGTACGAAAAGTAATTCAAGAAAGTATGTGTAACTTTCGGTGCTGAGGTATGTATCTCTAAAAATGGGATCTTAATATGTTCTCTGAGTATATCGCGACTGTGGCACAGGTACTACGCACACCGTCCAAGGGCAAGTTCCACCCGTAAACAAGGATTGAACTCTTTAGCGAGACCCGAATCAAATTATATCGATATAATAATTATGATTTCACTCAAGATAATTAAGAATAAAATTTTAGGCCCATGCCGAAATGCACGGGCGCGAGGTTGGGGCTTTCGGTCTCCAGCTACTCCTTTTCGCCTTCGACCTTTTCCTCTTTCTGCTCTTCTTTTTTGACTTCCTTCTTGGGGCCCCTTCCCATGGCCATCAGGGACGCCTTGGCCTGGACCCTGGCCAGAGGATAATCGTCCTTGGCCACTTTCTCCAAGTGCTCGATGCTCTTTTGGTCTTTGATCTCGCCAAGCACCCAGGCTGCCCCGGCACGAACGTCCCCGTTGGCATCCCCCAGGGCAGCAATCATCCTGTCCAGCACCTGGCGGCCAAAGGCGGCAAGGGCCACCGTGGCGTTGGTCTTGACCACGAACTCTTTGTCTTTAAGTGCCTCGATCAGAGGCTCCAAGGATTCGGAGGGGCTGCGCTTGCCTAGGAGCATGACCGCATTGGACCTGGTGAGCATGTTCTTGTCCTTCGAAGCCTCGACCAGCCTCTCTGTGGACCAACTTGCGTCTGGAAGAACTTTGGGAATCTCTGGCTCAGCAGCAGCCCCGCACGTTTCGCAGGACTCGGACTGCTCCATCATGGACCTTGTGATTACGGGGGGCTTCTTGGCCTCAACCTTGACATCTTCGGGTTTCTTCTCTTCTGTCATCTCTCCTTCTGCCTTCTTTTCTTCTTCCATGAATTCTAATAAAGGCTTATTCTACTTCAGCCTTTCCAATCTGGAAGGCGCGCTTGTTCGCGTCCAAGTACTTCTTCGGCACCACATCACAGAGTGCATCCAAAAGAAGCTCTTCCTTTATGGGAGTGTACTTCGAGAGAGCTCCAAGCATGACCACGTTCATGGCCGGGGATGTGCCCGCTTTTCTTGCCAATGAAGTGGCGTCTAGAGTCTTGACTTCTTTACATATTTCCCTCAGGGGTGCTACAAGATCCTCAAGCCCGGGATAAACGGACTTTCCCATGGTCACCGAGACGGGCAAAACGGGCTCGGTGTTTATCAATGCAACCCCGTCCCTGGAAAGGTAGTGACCAAACCGTAGGGCCTCCGCAGGCTCCAGGGCCAGCAGAACGTCCGCACTGCCTGAAGGGACCATGGGGCTGAACCGGCACCCAAGGCGGGTGTGATTGATCACGCTTCCTCCGCGCTGGGCCATGCCGTGGGTTTCCGCGCCCCTGACAGGCATGCCAGCCTTTACCGCTGCACGGCCTAGAACGTCGGATATCAGAATTACACCCTGGCCCCCCACCCCCACAATCACTATATCGCATTCGGATGTCTTCATTTAACCACCTCGATGGCGGAGCTGGGGCAGATCCGAGCGCATACCCCACAGCCAGCGCATAGATTGTTGATTCTGGCCTTCTCGCCCTCGAACTCTATTGCCGGGCAGCCAAACTCGACACAGACCCGGCAGCCCTCACATTTGTCATTCACTTTGAAGACCTGGGCCTTCTGGCCCTTCCGTCTGGCAGTGATCACGCAAGCTTGCTTGGCTATGACCACTGAGAGGCCTGGGTAATCTCTGGCCCGTTTGAAGGCGTCCACGGCAGAATCAAGATCATAGGGGTTTACGGTCTCAACGGATCCAGCGCCCAGAGCCCTGGCAATAGCCTCGAGGGAGACAGGCTCAGACCATTCGCCGGTGGCGTTGAAGCCCGTCCCAGGGTGAGGCTGGTGTCCTGTCATAGCTGTGGTGGAGTTGTCCAGGATGGCCACAGTTATCCTGGCCTTGTTGTAGGCGGCGTTCAAGAGGCCGGTCATCCCGCCGTGTAGGAATGTAGAGTCGCCAAGGCTGCAGCATATACCCTTCTCTTCGCCTCCAAACCTAATTCCAGAGGCCAGGGTGATGCTTGCTCCCATGCACAGGCAGGTATCAACGGTTCCCATGGGAACTGCCATAGTGTAGCATCCGATGTCGCTTGGGAACACCGCATTCTTGCCGAAGGCCTTCTTCATCGCATAATATGTGGCCCGGTGGCTGCAGCCAGGACATAGGCCTGGGGGCCTTGAGGGCAGGATCTTTAGGGCCTCTCCCAGGATCGGGACTGACCTTGCTGGCAACCCCTCCATTGAGGCGATGGCGTTTCTAACATACAGTTGTTCCAGCTCGCCAAAACGGGGGATGTGCCCCGACCCTTTGCCCAGAATTTCCAAGGTTGGGTTATACTTCCTGGCAGCCTTCTCCACCTGCTCCTCTAAAACGGGTTCCAGCTCTTCAACCACCATGACCCTGGAAACGTGCTCCACCATCTGGCGGATCATGTCGCTTGGCGCTGGAAAGGTCCCCACTTTCAGGAAGGAGAGATCCAGATCCATCTCCATAAGTGCCTCCTCAGCGTAGAGGCTCGAGATGCCAGAGGCTATTACACCGTCCCCCCCAGAAAGCCTAAGCCGGTTCCAGGGAGTCACGGCTAGTGCCTCCTCGATCTTCTTCTGTTTCTCCAGCAGCTCTACGTGCAACGGTCTCACGTGCACCGGCAACGAGACGCGCCTTGCAGGGTTCTTGACGAATCCCGATCCCCTGCGAATCTCAGCCACATGGCCTACTTCGACGTCTGACCGCGCGTGAGAGACCCTTGTGGTTGGCCTGAGCATCACAGGCACGTTGAGCTTCTCGGAAAGTTCAAAGCCGTAGGTGACCATCTCTTTTGCTTCTCCAGGATCTGCAGGGTCCAGGCAGGGGACTGCCGCAAACTGAGCATAGCGCCGAGTGTCCTGTTCGTTCTGGGATGAATGGCAGAAGGGGTCGTCCGCGGTGATCACCACCATGCCGCCCCCGACTCCCAGGTAGGCAAGGGTCATGAAAGGGTCGGCAGCGACGTTCAACCCAACGTGCTTCATGGTGGCGGCAGTGCGCGCTCCCGTCCAGGATGCCCCTATGGCCACCTCTAACGCCACCTTCTCGTTGACCGACCATTCTACGTGAATGGGCAGATCCCCTTTCAGGGCGACCAGAGACTCGATGATCTCTGAGGATGGTGTGCCAGGATATCCGGCGACAACACCGGCTCCCGCCTCCAAAAGGCCTTTGGCGATGGCCACATTTCCAAGGAGATATTCTTTCACAAGAAACCATCTCTAATATATTTTTACTATTTATTCTATTGTCGGATAAGAGATGCCGCCTTCTATCTGATAACTTTTTTCCCCGGAATTCGTAGACTTCGATCGCAGTCCACATAGACAAGGTTAATTATCCACGAAAGGAGGACAGCTTACCTGAGATGATCGAATGGTACACCGATTTTACCGGCTCCTTCCACAACTACCAGTCCAAGGGCTGCCAGATCTGCGAGATGGGAGCTAGTCTCGTTTTGTTCGTGACTGGAAGATGCGGACGTGATTGCTTCTACTGCCCGCTTTCCGCCGAGCGCAAGAACGTCGATGTCGTCTACGCTGACGAGCAGCAGGTAAAGAGATTGGAGGACATCCTTCTGGAAGCCCGGTCCATAGGAGCGCTGGGCACAGGCATCACTGGAGGCGAACCCCTTCTAAAGCTGGACTTTGTGAAGGATTGCATATCGGCTCTCAAGAAAGAGTTCGGGCAAAAGCATCACATCCACCTATACACCGGGATCGTACCTGGCCGCAAAACGCTGGAAGAGCTGGCAGAGGCGGGCCTAGACGAGATAAGACTCCATCCACCCTCGAACGACTGGTCGAATCCCCGTGGCCTCAAAGAGGCTCTGTCGGAGGCCATCTCACTAGGCATGGAGGCCGGAGTAGAGATACCTGCCCTGGCTCCAGCTCCCAAGATTGTCGAAGCCGTCAAGAGAGCAGGTGCATTTCTGAACCTCAACGAGCTGGAGTTCTCTGAGACAAACGCGGAGAGGCTGAGACTCTTTGGCTTCGAGCCCCAGGAGCTCCACTGCGGTGCACTAGGAAGTGAGGAGATAGCAAGAACCCATTTCATGGATGAGGATCTGAAAGTTCACTTCTGCACCTCGCGGTTCAAGGATGCAGTTCAACTGAGAGAGCGGTTGAAGAGACGGGCTGAGAGGGTGGCCAGGCCGTTTGACCAGGCCACTGAGGATGGGACTCTGATCCACGGCGTCATAGAAGGAGATTTGGACCTGGCACAAAGAGCCCTCAGTGACCTAGGAGTTCCTCAGGAGATGTACTCGTCCGTCGGTAACGGAATAGATTTATCCGCCTCCATTCTTGAGGAAATTTCGAAAGAGTTAAAAGGCATTGGCCTCAATATCTCAATAGTTGAGCGATATCCCCTAGAGGGCGGGCTAGTTGTGGAGAGAATACCTTTATAATCCTTTGATTCATTGCACAGGGCGGTGAATTTGCCGGATGGAGAGCGCTGAGGAACGAATTCAAGAGCGGCTCAGGAACTATCTAAAGCGAGACGGCATTGGGATCAGGAAGGCCGTTTTAAAGCTGTTCTTAAGCAATGGGTCTTACACAACTGAGGACGTCTTCACCTTCCTAGACAAAGAGGGTTTTGAAGTCAGCTACAGGGGAGTATCAGCCATGGTGGGGCTCATGAACACTCGCCTGGGCATCCTGAGCATAGATGTCTCAGGGGATCACAACATATACTCCCTCAAGGACGATCACAAGGGCGTGGTGAGGTCCGTTCTAGATAACTATTAGTCCTGTCTTAGGCAGACATTGATCCTGTTTTAAATCAGACCCCCAATCCAAATATACATCAATTCGGAGGGTCTCCTCTCTTCATCCTTTTCAGATACTTGTTCAGCACCTTGTCCGCAATCAGGTTTATCCCGGTCAGAGCAGCATGGACACCAGGTCCTGCGGTCATCCTCTCGCTGTAAAACCGGTGCAGAGTCTTTAGGTGGCGAAGGTTGTACTCCAGACATAGCCCCACCAATTCCCAGTGCTCCGGAAGGGCCCGATCCTTTCCAAAGCCAGTTATGCCACCAAGCCTTGTCTCGGCCATGGGGCTGAAGAATAGCGGCAACATCAGCCCGGTGTAATCCTTCAGTGACTCTACGAGATCAATGGTCTTCAACACGTCCTCGGCTTTCTCGCCAGGGAGGCCCAACACAAGGCTAGCGACAGGAAACCAGGATTCTTCTCCGAATAGCCGATAGCAATCTCTGACCATCTCCGGCCAGCTCTCAGGAGTCTTCGGCAAAGTTTTCCTTGGCATGTGCATTTCGAGGATTCTGCAGCTCCCGGTCTCTATCCCTATCCAGGCAGACATGTACATCTGGTCGGAGCCGATTCCTGCGATCCTAGACACCTCACGGAGAAGGTCCTGATTTTGGTGAACCGTAGCGAGGCTGAGATGGGATACGTCTATTGACCTCGGACCCAGTCGTTTAACCTCTCTAACCAGTTCCTTGACTTTTTCTCCGTCGGGCTTCATCCCGGATGAGCCGTAGGTGAAGACGTCTTCGGAATGAAGAAGGACATCTCTTTGACCGGCCTTCAAATTCACTACCACGTCGTCGAGGATCCTATCCAAAGGCCTGTGCCGGAGAGTGCGCATGGTGGGTGAGCAGAAAGAGCAGCCTCGCCAGCAACCCCTGCCGACCTCTACAATCCCGGCGATGGTCGGACCTCTGTTCACTGGTATGTCCTGGCCTGCCACAACTGTTCCTCGGATTACCTTTGGGACCGGAGCTTCGTTCATAATGGATCGGCAGATCCTAGGAAAATCGCTCTCTCCCTCACCCAGGTAGACGTGGTCCACAGGGACTCCTTCGCCCACTAGCTCCCAGGCCCCGTTACCCCCGACGACCAACTTGGGCTTGTGCTCTTTGATCAGTGGATGGTTCACTAGGGCCAGAAACTTGGACCTGTTATGAGGCGCACCTCGCCCTATCATCTCTTCGATCTCACGGAAGGCGATTTTTCCCAGAGGATCGTCATGGGTTATTCCCACGATCTCAGTTTCTGGGCCGATTGCCTTATCAAGGTGATCGGGATGGGCGACAGTCACCTCGGACCGATCGAACCCGGCCTCCAAGAGGGCAGCCTCTACTTTCCTCATGCCGCACGGAGCGAGCATGGCTGAGCCATCCGGAGCTGCGGCCACAGGAGGACAAAAGAGCCATCTAAAGACAAAATCAGGCATCACCGACTTTGGCATCGTCGCCGCAAATCCCAGGAGCACTCCTCCATGGTAGCTGCTCATCATTGTGGGATCGCTTGTCAGAACGATTTTTTTGCCCAGCATCTAAAACCAACCATTCCGCTAATTACAAATAACCTTGTTTTCGTAGAATTCCAACAGGTTTTTATCGTATCGATAACCTCGAATTGGTCCGTGCAAGAGAAATCGCTGTCTGAGATCAACCAACGCATCCGAGACGGCAACGTTCGTGTGGTTACTGCGGATCAGATGCCGGACCTTGTGGATGAGCTAGGTCCTGCGGGAGCCGTACGCGAGGTGGATGTGGTCACCACAGGAACCTTCGGTGCTATGTGCTCATCGGGAGTGTTTCTCAACCTGGGCCATAGCGACCCACCCATTAAGATCCTGAAGGCGTATCTCAACAAGGTAGAGGCTTACGGCGGAGTGGCCGCTGTAGACCTTTTCCTGGGTGCAACTCAGCCATCGATAGATCGAGGAATAGAGTACGGTGGAGCGCACGTCATCGAGGACCTGGTTTCGGGAAAGCAGGTTGAGGTGGAAGCAGAAGGTGCGGGCACCGATTGCTACCCTCAGCTTGAGCTGGAGACCAATCTCCGTTTGGACGATTTCAACCAGGCTACCATGGTCAACCCCAGAAACGCTTATCAGAAGTACAACGCTGCCACCAACTCCTCGGACAGGACCATGCACACATATATGGGCACACTGCTTCCCAGGTATGGCAACGTTCACTACTCTGGGGCGGGCGTTCTTTCTCCAATCACAAACGATCCCAACTTCGACTACATCGGAGTGGGGACCAGGATTTTCCTAGGAGGGGCCCAAGGGTACGTCATTGGGTCCGGGACCCAACACAACCCTCAGAGTGGTTTCTCTACTCTAATGGTCACGGGCGACCTGAAGCAAATGAGCAGCCGATATCTTCGGGCAGCCACCTTTCATAAATACGGTCCTAGTCTGTACATTGGCATTGGCATTCCCATACCGATTCTGAACGAGATGATGGCCAAGAACACGGCTGTCAGGGACAGAGATATACTGACCAACATAGTTGATTACGGAATACAGCGTCGTGATCGGCCCACGGTAAAGGTGGTCAGTTATGAAGATCTCAAGTCTGGCTCGGTGGAAATCAACGGAAAAGACGTCAACACTTCCCCTCTGTCCAGTTACTACATGGCGGAAGAGGTGGCCAACAAACTGAAGGATTCGATACAGTGTGGCGAGTTTCTGCTTACCCAGTCGGCAGAGCCGCTGCCGCGTGTGGGCAGTGCCAGGCCAATGAAACAGACTCGTGAGTTTCCCAATGTGGAGGACGTCATGAGCCGGGATGTGGTCACAGTAAGGGAGGATATCTTCATCGACGAGGCCGCAAAAGCCATCGTTGGGGGCAGCTTCGACCACTTGCCTGTCATTTCGGGGGAGGGAAGGCTCAAGGGTATAGTCACAACCTGGGACATTTCCAAGGCGGTGGCCAATGGCAAGATATCAAGGGTTTCGGAGATCATGACTCGAAAGGTCCACTCCGCCCAGCCGGACGAGCCCATAGAGCTCGCAGCAAGGAAACTGGACACTTACTGCATCTCCGCTCTTCCCGTGGTGGACAAGGATAACCGCGTAATAGGAATGATAACCAGCAACGACCTTTCCAGGCTCTTCACCGGGAGGCGATAGCTTGAAGCTCATGCTCCACGTCGCTCCGGGAATAGTTCGAGAACCTTTGATAGCTTCTGTGATCCTGGAGACCTCGGCCCTTGTAAACATCGAGAGGGCCAGCATAGACGCTGTAAGCGGGGAAATAGTTCTGGAGGTTCTGCCAGAGAAGTGTCGAGAGGTAAAGGAGGCCTTTGAGAGGAGGGGGGTTGAGGTAGTCCTCCTGGAGATGCCGGTTATCCGAGATGAGGACGAGTGTGTTCATTGTGGCGCTTGTGTTTCCGTCTGCCCCACAGGGACCTTCCGGTTTGATAATTGGTTGGTGGTGGCAGACTCTGGCAAATGCATTCAGTGTGGCGCATGTGTGACCGGATGCCCACAGCGTGCCTTGAGGCTTGTGCTGAAGTAGCTCGCCATATATCGCGCATTGATTCAAGCGCCGAAATTTGATGGAATTTAATGAAAGAATGAATATCAATTATTACATTTTTTATCAAATCCTTTCTTAGCATTGCTAGAGACTATAATCGTTTTTTGTTGATGGTTTACTTTAAAATTATATTTAACTTAAAGTTCTAGGTAGAAGCAGCAGTTTAGATTAAATCGTACATTTTGTCCGGTCAAAAGGTACTGAAAATATGTAATAAATATAAAAATATTATAAATAAATATATATGACCTATAAGCTTATCGAATAGCCTTTTTATTGTTATCATAATAGAATAAGTATATTAATAGTAATTGCATGAAACTTACTAAAGAAATCGGAGGTTATATATGTGAGAACTGTTATTATCCGTGAAATAGCCAGGAAAGAATATTTTGGCTAACGCCAGATGGGGGGATACGATGATCGGCCTTACCAGTTTCACAGAGGGTTGGGGAAGAATACTTGACTTGGATAAATTTGCATTATTATGTCTCCATATTTCCCATCGAGTCACAATCCAGTTATATTTATTTGAATCAAATTTTAAAAATGCTGTAAATAGCGAGGTTGGGCCTGATGTCAGATGACACGATTACCTCACTCTTAGGCTCTCTTGCTGAGGTTTTGGCCGACCCCGGAGGTTACGAGCCGAAGGAGCTGGAGTCGATATCCAAGGATGCTCCTGCACCTCTACCCTCCTTCGTAAAGGCTGTTCTCTCCTCCGATGGAGCTATCCTTCAGAGGACCCTCGATGAACTCGCTATGCTCGCTGCCAGGCGAAACTGCTTTGATGCCTGGTTCAACCTGGGCGTTCTGGCCCACCGCCTTTTTTTCACTCAGTCGGCAATCGGTTACTACGAACGTAGCCTGAATATGGCTGAGGCCCAAAAGGACAGTAAAGGGGCAGCAAAGGCACTGAACAATTTAGGCAGCCTTTATGCCGAAGGAGAGGATTGGGATCGAGCTTCCGAGCACTATCGTCGAGGTCTAAGGCATTTAGAGAACGAGGTCGATCTCCAGCCCGCAATATCTTTGCTGAAAAATCTGGGAAATGTGCACCAGATGTGCGGCGAGCACGAAAAAGCCCTGGCGTGCTATCAGAAAGCCTTGAAGGCAACGGAAGGAGGCGCTGCCGCTGCTGAAATTTTGAACAATCTTGGAAGAATTCATCAGCTGAAAGGCGATTTGTCCTTGGCTGAGGAGTTCTACAAAAAGGGCCTGACAGAATCGGAACGGGCTGGGGACAAGGGAAGTATGGCAAAGGCTTTGGCCAATATGGGCTCAGTTCACCAGCTAGACGGAGATTGGAGTCATTCTTTGGACTGCTATGAAATGGCCATGCGCGCTCTTGAAGATATAGGTGATCGTGCGGGAATGGCCAAGATGGAGAACAACCTGGGAAGCGTGTACTTCCAGGCCGGAAACTGGCCCATGGCTATGGAAAGCTACCAGAAAAGCCTGACCGTCCTAGACTGGCTGGGTGATCTCTGTGGCTCGGCCTCCACCCTGGACAACATGGGGTTGGTATGCGTAGAACGAGGGGAATGGGATACGGCTGCAGAATACTACAACCGCTCCATAGAGATCCTGGAACGCCAGGGCGACCAAAGCGGTGTGTCTGGAACTTTATCAAACCTGGGCAGCGTTTACTATCGCAGCAGGCAGCCATCTCTTGCCATCGAATGCTATCGGAGATCCCTTGAGATCAAGCACAAGATCCGCGATCTGCGAGGGGTCACTGCAACATACAACAACCTAGGTCTCATTTATTCTGACCAGGGAGATTGGGATCAGGCCATAGAATGCTACCAGAGGTCCATTGAGGTCCAAAAGGAGCTCGGCGACGACCTGGAAGACCTGGAAGCGGCCAAATCCATCTCTAATCTGGGCAGCGTCTACCACCTACTGGGTGAGTGGGATCGGGCTCTTGAGCTCCACCGTCAGGCCCTGGAGATTCAGGATCGCATGGGAGACCAACAAGGCGCGTCTAAAACACAGAACAACATGGGCCTTGTCTTTCAGCTTAAGGGTGATTGGGATCAGGCCGAAGAAGCTTTCAGAAAAAGCCTTGAGACTAAGGAGCATCTGGGCGACTTCCAGGGAATGGCCACTACAGAGACCAATCTTGGGAACCTATGCCACATGAGGGGCGATTGGGATGAGGCCATCGTCCATTTTCTGGAAGCTCTCGAGACCTTTGAAAGCCTTGGAGATGCCCACGGCGCGTCTACCATCCAAAACAACCTCGGCAACATCTATGCAGACAGTGGAGATTTTTTGCAGGCTGCCAAGTATTATACCATGAGCATGGAGAGCAAGGAGGTTCAAGGGGATAAACATGGAGTGGCCGTCACCATGGGAAACCTGGGTGGCATATACTTACGGCAGCTACAATGGGAAAAGGCGAAACAGCACTATGAACAGAGCTTGAAGGCCTTCGAGGAACTGGGAGATCGGCAAGGAATAGCAAACTCGCTCTTGGGTTTGGGCCACGTCTTTGCCCATTCGGGCCAATGGGAAAATGCAATAATTCAATATTCCAGGTGTATGGAAATCCAAAAGGAGCTCCCGGATGCCAGCGGAATGATAAGCACCCTCAGCAGCATAGCGGACGTCTATCACAGGCTGGGCCGGGTGGGAGAAGCTGTAGCTCAGTATCATGATGCTTTGAATGCACTGCGAAACATGGGGGAGGTTTCGGGCGTAGCGGCCGCCCTTTCCAATCTGGGAAACATCTTTGGAGATCTGGGTGACTGGGAGAATGCAATCGACTGCTACAAAGAAGGCCTGGATATTCTGGAAAAGCTGGATGATGTTTATGGCGTCGCCGTGATCCAGAACAACATAGGGAATCTCTGCTATCGGAAGGGAGACTGGACGGAAGCCCTCGATCACTACGAACATGGGCTGGAAGTTTTCGAGCGAGTGGGCGATCAAAGGGGTGCAGCATCCTCCCTGAGCAACATAGCCAGCCTTTGCTACAAGAGAGGCAACTGGTCTAGGACTCTGGAATGCTACCAGAAAAGCCTCGAGATCTTCGAGATGCTGGACGACTCACAAGGTGCGGCAAAAGTGTTGAACAACCTGGGCTCATTCTACTACAGGCGAGGTGAGTGGGATCTTGCCTTAGAGCAGTTCAAAATGGGATTGGATGTAAAAATGCGCCAGGGAGACATCGAAGGGTCTGTTGAGATGCAATCCAACATCGACATGATCACCTCCAGTAAAGGCGAAGCCAAGCCCAACATCGACGATTACCAGAAACAGCTCAGCGATGTGGAGGCTCTGGGAGACCAAAACGGCAAGGCCGAGGTCTTGGGGGCCTTAGCTAACGCCTATGCGGACCGATACGAGTGGGATGCCGCTATTTCGAATTACCTGAGCAGTCTGGAGACCTTTGAGCGCTTGGGGGACCTCTTTTGCGCCGCTCAGACTATGATCAACATGTCAATGGTTTATAGGGATCAGGGAGACTGGGATAGGTCCATTGCCTTGCTTAACCAGAGCCTGGAGGTATTCAACAAGTTAAATGCTATTCCGTGCCAGGGGATGGTCAGGCAGAACCTTGGAGTTATCTACAATATAAAGGAGTGTGACAGGGATGCAGAAACGCACCTGCTATCTGCCATAACAACCTTCGAGAATCTTGGTGCGGGTCCCGATCTGTGCGAAAGCTACCTGGCCATTGCCAGGTTCAAGATCAGAGTAAACCTGCTAACACAAGCCAAGTTCTACCTCTCCCAGGCGGAGATGCTTATCCACAGGATTGACCACAAACCCTTGCGCGTGCAGCTCTACAACGCTTGGGGAGACTTCTACTACGCAGAGCAGTTCTATTCAGAATCATCAATCAACTACCATAAGGCCCTAGACCTATCCAGGCTGCTGGGGAACCCGCACGAGGAGGCGAGGACCCTGCGCAATTTAGGACTGCAGGCTGCCTCACAGAAGAACTATGAGGAGGCAGAGGCCAGACTTGCAGATTCCATGGCTATCTTCGAGAGGCTTGGTGCCGTGCATGACGTCCTGTTGATCTACTACGATATCGCCTCGATAGCCTTGTCCCGAAGGGACTACAAAAAAGCGGAGGAGGTAGCACTCCTGCTAGTAAATCAATCGAAAATAGCAAGGTATGCAGACCTCAACATCAGGGCGCTGGTAGCTTTGGCTGATTGCGAGATCAATACCGATCGCCAGAAAGAAGCCTTGGAAGACTGCTCTAGGGCACTGGAGTTTACCAAGGCCAACAGCAATAAAACTAACTCAAAAACTGTGCGCTTGCTGATGAGGATGGTAATAGAATGTGTTGAGGCAGTTTCGTCCAAGAACCCCGCCCAACATGACCAAGCTCTCCGATTGATGGAGCCTCTGAAATCCAAGCTGGATGACAAGGATTTCAGGAATCTCTTGGAAGTCGTGCCCGACCCTGTCGAGCTGTACAGGGTTGTAGGCTAACGCTTTGACCAGACGATGCTTGGCAGGAAGCTCAACTGGAGATCGAGCTCTGCCAGGTTGTGCCTAACCTCCGGCTCCCGGAGAAGGCTGTCCAGCTCATGCAGCCGTCCTACGACCTTGGAGATCTCTACATCCTTGTTCTCGCTTCTGGAACGAATCGGCGAGTAGTATATCTCCCCGTGATTTCTGTCTGACTCCACGCCGAAGTAATCCCTTGAGTAAAATCCTCGGAACTGAATTATAATGGGTTTGTAGATCATCTTTAAGGCTGGAGCATAGAAGTCCTCAGCCATTCTTTGTGCCAGAACGTTGTCCGTTTCTGCGATTTGAAGCCTTATGTACCCCTGGCCGTGGATGTAACCGGAGTAAAACACGTTGTACTTTATGCTGGACTTGAGATCCGTCCTCAGTTTAAGCATGAACTCGCAGGTGTCCTCAGTTTCCGTAGGGTCTAGGTTCAGGAAATACCAGGCGTAAAGCGCTAGCCCGTTTTTAAAAGTGGTTACCACTGAAGTTTCGTCCTTCTCAGCGGTCCTAAATGAGACATCCTCTACGGGCCAGCCGAAGATCCTTTCTGCCTCGTCTTTGTTGAAGCTGTGAGTCGCAAACTCCTGAACTTTATGGAGCAGATCGCCCAATGTTTCCATCTATAGTCCTCTCGCCCTATGTGTGGATAAACATTATGCGTGAACTACCGCGTCCTGAAGGACGCGGCTTCCCACTTCATTGCCAAGACTTGCATCACTGATATGTGATGTAGAGGTCTTGACTCTATGGGCACAACGGGCTGTTCCATCCCTGCGATGAGTATGTTTCTGGAAGCATTGTAGTCGCGATCACATGAGAACCCGCAATAAGGGCACTCATGTACTCGAACGGACAGATCTTTCTTTACAATGCTTCCACAAGCAGAACACCTCTGAGTAGTGTTCCTGGGATCTACTTTTATCAGCTTTCGACCAGCACATTGAGCCTTGTACGAAAGCATGAATATGAACTTTGACCATGATGCATCATGAATGCTGCGATGCATACCATGACCACTGTCTTTCTCATTCAGACCTTTGACATCAAGATCCTCAACACAAATGATATCGAAGCTATTGATATACGTCCGAGATAATTTATGCAGGAAATCATCTCGTTGGCAATTGATCCTCTTATGTAGCTTCGCAACCTTATCCTTGATCGCTCTACGATTATTCGAACACTTCTCAGCTCTTGCGAGCCTTCTTTGCAGCTTTGCCAGTTTATCAGCTGATTGCTCTGCACATCTTGGATTCTCTATCGAGTTGCCTTCAGAATCAACCACAAAGGAGGTTAGACCGACATCCAGACCTATTGCTTCCTCAGTTTCCGGTAACGGCTGTGGTTCTTGATCTGTCTGAACTATGGCAAACCATCTCTTACCTTCTCTCTTTATTATGACGGCTTTGATGCAACCTTCGATCTTTCGATAGAGCTTGATCCTTATATCACCTATCTTGGATAGATGCAAAAAGCTATGATTTTGATCGATTTTGAAGCCAGATTGGTTGTAATTCAGGGTGTTATACCAGCCATATCCTTTGAAGCGGATATGACCGATCTTCCTACCCCTATTCTTTGAAGTCGAGAGTCCTTTGATGTTCGCCCAAAGAGTATAATTCACCATCTGAAGGACCTTGGAGTAGACTTTTCCTAACATGGGGTTCTCTGGCTTCAGAAGTGGGATAAGATTTTGAGTATCATACGTTTTGAGCTTGATACCCATCTCCCTGGCTTCGTTCAGGTCTTGGAGAAGCCGATTATAGAGCCACCTACAAGCATCCAAATTTTCGGTTAACCGCTGCTGAGTGATTTTATCTGGGAAGAGAGGATACTTGTAGCTGATAATCATGCTTTCTCCATCTGCGATTCCACATACTGCATTAGAACATCTAGGCCAACTTGTCCGGTTGTTGCTATGAAGTAGGAATTCGACCAAAAAGAGTCGCCAAACAGAAATTCTTTGGTTCGCGGAAATTCCTGTCGAAGCCTTCTAGCGGTGACTCCTTTGATTACATTCACTGCATTGGGTAGATTTGTCGTAGGGGATGCTGTGAAGATTATATGTACATGATCCTCAGCAGGTTCCTGCGCAAGTATCTCTATTCCAAGTTCATCAGTCAAGCTCCAAATGATTTGCTTTAGACGCTCTCGAATCAACTCATCATAGAGCGCCTTCTTCCGATACTTCACGACTACCACTAAATGATAGTGCAGCGAGTACACAGAGTGCGCAGACCTATCGAGCTTGTATTTCATTGGTTATTCTATGGTTAGAGTATCCCATTATTTCCTTAAATAGTTATTGGTAAGCCAGAAACACGCAAAGGACTCCGCTTTCATCCCCACCGTGAACGAAGAGGACTTCCCATTCCGTCCTTCGCAATCCTACGAGTTAAAATGACTATCTGGAATTCGGATCAGCTCCCAAAAGTTAAAGCCCTGGAAAACATATTTTCTAGATCGATATTCAATGGAAAAAGTTCAAGATATAAAAGGCCTTGGCGGCATGCTGAACGGCTTCAGAGAGCTAGTGAAAGATGAGAAGAAAATAACCTTCGTGGGATCTCCAGGCTTCTGTACTCCCTTCGCGCTATTCTTGGGTTATCCAGTGAGAGACAAAGAGCTGGCCTTTGTTCCAGGCCTGAATAAAGATAAAGTGCGGAAGATAGTCTCCACTGAGTACGGATTGGAGCTCGGGGACAAGAGCAGCGCTGATGCTGATGTGGTTGTGGTTTTGGGTGGTATGGCCATGCCTAAGATGGGCGTAAAGCCGGAAGAAATGAAGGATTTCCTAACCAAGATAAAATACAAGAAGCTCATTGGGGTCTGCTTCATGTCGATCTTCGAGAAGGCCGGATGGTGCCAACCTCTGGATTATGATTATGTCATGAACTTGATCATCGAGGGTGACGTGTCAAAGTGAAGCGAAATATAGTCGATTTCGATTGATAATAGTGGAAGCTTATAGGAAGCGATGCACATGGACGAGGAATTTAATAAAGTAGTTGAATTTCATGGGCACGTTTGCCCTGGATTGGCTATCGGTTATAGAGTAGCCAAATACATTAAGGGCCACTGTGATAAATCGGAAGATGAAGAACTTGTTGCAATCGTCGAGAACAACTCGTGCAGTGTCGATGCGATTCAACAGATGCTCAGCTGCACTTTCGGGAAGGGCAACCTGATCTTCAAAGATTATGGGAAGCAGGTCTTCACCTTCTACTGCAGAGGTGATAGCAAGGCCATAAGAATCTACTTTAAGGCCGAAATGCCCAAGCACGTGGGTGAATTACAGGAAAAGCGGCTTAAAAATCAGCTCACTAGAGAGGAGCTGAAAGAGCTTGAAGGCTTGAGAGAGTCATTTATTCAATATATATTAAATGCCAGCGATGATGAGCTGCTATCGGTAAGGGCAATGGAGCTGCCTGAGCCCGAGAAGGCCAGAATCTATCCTTCGCGAAAGTGCGAAGAGTGCAAAGAGAATTTCATGGAGATAAAAGGCAGAACTGCATGTGGAAAAGTGGTCTGTATGGATTGCTTCGAGAAGCTAGTTGATAAGTGCTACTAGCATTCTTTTTATGTAAAACCTGCAACATAGGTTTTCATCTTTCCTGTATGACTATCGGATCATGAGCATCGGAGATAAGCCCGTATCCAGTGCAAGCGCATCCGCTAAAAGCCAAACTAAGAATCTCGTAAGGAATGACTTGAAACAGGTCTGAGAGATACTCTATTAACCATAAGAACGAATAAGTATCATAGACATGACTCCAAAAAGCACAGTTAAATGTCAGATGTGCGGCAACGATGTGCCTGAAGAGAATTGTTTTATCTCCGAGGGCAGAACCCTCTGTGAAGATTG